>JBOGXB010000005.1:0-49586 GCA_050694215.1 Actinomycetota bacterium | reverse complement strand
GCCGGTCCGCGTCCAGTAATCGAGCTGCCGGTAGGTGATTCCCACTATCTTGCAGGTCTGAGGACCCCGGTAGCCGATCTCGGTCATCGCAGCCTCCCTGTCTGCAGCACCGGGCCCTGACACATCTTCCGGGCGTCACGAGCCGAGCGCTCACGAAGAACAACCCCGTAGTTACGAGCTTGAAAGCGTAGATCGTCGGGCGCGTTAAGTCAACGACAAACCGTCAAGTAGAGGTCGACTCCGGCCGAGCTCCGGGGGGATGCGTTCGGCGTTCTATCCGGAGGCGAAATCCTCCGGGGTCACCTGATCGAGGAACTCCCTGAACCTCTGCACCTCGGTCTCCTTCTCGACCTCGGAGTCGTCGTCCTCTCGCAGCTCGATCCCGGCCTGATCCAGTACCTCCTCGGCGGCGAAGATCGGGACGTTGATCCGGACGGCCAGGGCGATGGCATCCGACGGACGCGAGGACACCTCCACGGCCCGACCGTTCGAGCTCATCCGGATGATCGCGTAGAAGGTCTGGTCCACCAGCTCCGAGATCTCGATCCGCTCAACGCTGACGGCCGCCTCGCTCAGGAGGTCGCGGATGAGGTCGTGGGTCATCGGTCGAGGGGTCTGGATGCCTTGAAGCGCGAACGCGATCGCCGTCGCCTCCACGGCCCCTATCCAGATGGGGAGGTAGCGCTCCCCCTGGATCTCCTTGAGCAGCACGATCGGCTGGTTGGTAGGCAGCTCGACCCGCACCCCAACTAGTGACACCTCGATCATGTGGCCGAGGCTAACACCCCCTCACTCGGTACCTACGGGTGACCGGCGCCTGGTCTCGGAGCCTTCATGGGGCGCGAACAAGCCGTCTACCAGCAGGTTTGGGTCGTTCGCCAGACGCGCTATGTCGCGCACCGCGAAGATGTCGCGCAGGTTGCGATACCGGCCCTGGAAGTCCAGACCGAAGCCGACGACGAAGACGTCGGGGATCTCGAAGCCCTTCAACTCGAGCTCGACGGGCACTATCCGGCGCGCAGCCTTGTCGAGCAGAGTGATGGCTATGAGTGAGCGAGCGCCCCGTTGCGTGAGCGTGCTCCTGAGGTAGTTGAGGGTCAGCCCCGTGTCGACTATGTCCTCGACGATGACCACGTCCCGCCCGTCGATGTCGCGCTCCAGGTCCTTGATGATCCTCACCACACCCGAGTGGCCACGCGAGTCCGAGTAGGACGAGATCGACATGAAATCGACCTCGAGATCCATGTGCATGGCACGTACGAGGTCGGCCAGGAACAGCGTGGAGCCTTTGAGCACGCCGACGAGAACGGGGGGTTCCTCTCCGGTCTCCAGCAGCCGGGTCAACTCCCTCCCGAGCTCGTGGATGCGCGCCTGCAACCTGTCCCCGGGGATCAGTAGCTCGGCGGCCGGAACGGCCGCGGTCACGGTGCCGTTCCCACTGCCGGCCCCCCCGCCAGCCACCCGGCGAACCGGAGGATGCCGGCGAGAGCCTCGGCGATCCACGAGTTGCCGGAGGGAGCGACCGGGTTGGAGGCGATCGCGGCGACCTCCGCGACGGTCCCCCCTCCGTCGAAGACGGTGAGCGTTCCGATCGGCTCGCCCGCGTCGAGCGGTAGCTCGATCCCCGTTCGAGGCTCGAACACGACGTCGAACGGCCCCCCACCATCCGCCACCAGGCCGTCGAGCGCGTGTCCCGACACCACGACGTCCGTGGCGCCGGCGAGATCGAATATGAGCGCGGCGACGGCCGTGCCCGGCTCGCCCAGCTCGGCCAAGGCGGCGCGGCTGTAGTCGCGCGCGACCGCACGGTCGCGCCGCGCGAGCTCCCGGAAACCGAAGTCGAGCATCCTCTTGCTGTCGGCAACCGCGTCCGCGGAGCCCATCGCCACGGCCACGAGGGTACGGCCTCGTCTCTGCGCCGCCCCCACCAGGACGTTGCCGGCACCGAGCGTCCGCCCCGTCTTCACCCCGATCGCCCCCGAGTAAGTATCAAGTAAAGGATTACGGTTCTCCACGACCGCAGCGCCGGCGGGGGTCTCGATGGACGTGCGCGCGGTAGCCACGATGCCGGCGAGCAGGGGCCTCTCGAGCAGTTTCAGACCGATCCTGGCCAGGTCGGCCGCCGTCGACTGATGCCCGGGGGCATCGAGACCGTGAGGATTGACGAAATGGGTTCCGGACGCCCCGGATCGGGCCGCCCTCGAGTTCATGCGATCCACGAACGCCTCCGCGCTGCGAGACGTGCTCGGCGAGGGCGGTGGCAGCCTCGTTGGAGGACGTCAGGAGAAGGGCATAGAGCAGGTCGCGAACCAAGTAGATGTCGCCGGGCTCCAGGTCGAGTCCTCCCCCGCCCACGGACGCGGCCGTCCCCGATACCTCCACGAGATCCCCGGGCTCGCTTGCACTTGCGACGACGAGCGCCGTGACCATCTTGGTGGTGCTCGCGTTGGGCCTCCCGGCGTGAGCGGAACGCGCCCAGAGGACCTCCCCCGACTCGTCCATCACCACGCAGGCCGCACACGAGACCTCCGCCGGCCCCCGGGTGGCGCCCGCGGCCTGGGTTCCCGGCCACACGCAGAGTGCGACGAGGGCCAGTAAGACTCGACTTATCGACAAATAGACTTGTTTACGATCGTTACAGGAGCTCACGCAGGCTCGATCGTAAAGCCGCTTCCTTGATCTGCCGGGAGAGCGCCGCCAGCTCGCGCACGGCCTGGGACGCCTCGCTCTGAGCATTCGGGTCGCGTCGCCGGGTGCCGGGCGCAACGATCTGCTCGAAGAAGTTGGCCTCCCTCTCGGCGAACTGGCGATACATCCGTAGATGCCGGGCCTCGACCCCGTAGTCGAGGAACTTGCGGGCCGACTTCGCTACCAGGAGATCGTTCTCGTCGTACGACCCTCCCTCGGACGGGCCCAGGAGGCCGAAGTCCTCGAGGCTCCCGAGTTGCTCCTCCGAGAGGCCGGAGGCCTTGCACAACTCGGGCCTGGACATCTGCACCGCGGCCATCTCGACGGCGGCAGGTGGAGGTGCGGCTTGAGCCTTCTGGCCCTTCGCGGCCTTCCTGGCCGGGGGCGGCTCGTGAGCGGCGGGGAGGGCTCCGCCGTTCGAGTCCGCCTGTTCGAGTCGTTGGCGGATCACCTTCAGCGGGAGGAAATGGTCTCGCTGGAGGGACAGGATGTACCGGAGCCGGGTCAGGTCCGGCTCGTAGAACTTCCTGTAGCCGGATTTGGTCCGCTCCGGGGTGATCAGGCCCTCGGACTCGAGGAAGCGGATCTTGGAGATGCTGATGTCCGGGAAGTCGCTCCGGAGGGTATCGAGGACCTCTCCGATGCTCAGGTAGTCGCGTGACCTCGAGAGCGGCATCTCCTATCCCCCCGAGAGGAACACGAGCTTGAACTTCCCGATCTGGATCTCGTCCCCGGACCTCAGATCGGCTTCCTCTACTCTCTCCTTGTTGACGTATGTGCCGTTCAGGCTGCCGACGTCGTGGAGGTGGAAGCCGGCAGGGGCGCGCCTGATCTCGGCGTGGCGGCGGGACACCGTGATGTCGTCCAGGAAGATGTCGCTGTCGGGGTGACGCCCCACGGTCGTGGCATCCACGTCCAGGAAGAACTTGCTTCCCGCATTCGGCCCCCGCTTGACGATGAGGACCCCCCTGCCGCCCTCGAGATCGTCGGGCGAGATGCGGACCTCTTCCTCGAGGTCCGTCTCGAGCTCCGCGGGGGCGAAAGTCACAGTGGTGTCGCTGCCCGAGGCGTCCGCGAGCGCGTGGCCGCACGAAGAGCAGAAGTTCGATCCCTCGGGGTTCTTGTGGCCGCAGTTCGTGCAGTACATGGGCCCGTGACCCTATACCGAACCTTTAGGGTTAGTCAAAGCCGTCAGCTTGCGGCCTCCTCGAGGTGACGCCGGTACCCGTTCGCGTCCAGAAGGGCGTCGAGGCCATCGTCAGCCTCGATGGCGACGAGCCATCCCCGCCCGTACGGATCCTCGTTGATCAGCTCGGGGTTCTGCTCGACCTCCGCGTTGCGGTCGACGACCCGCCCCGAGACCGGGCTGTAGACGTCGGATACGGACTTCGTGGACTCGACCTCCCCCAGCGCTTTGCCCGCCTCGACCACGGTCCCCGGCTCCGGCAACCCCACGAAGACGACGTCCCCTAACTGGTCCTGGGCGAAGTCGGTGATCCCGACGACGATGCGCCCGCCCTGCTCCATCGCCCACTCGTGCTCAGTCGAGTAGCGTCGATCGCCGGGTACGTCGCTCACGCGCCTGCCTCCTCTCTCCGAAGCTCTCGTCGATTTGTCGACAAGTCGATTCGTCTACCCGTCATCGCCGGCGGCCTGCTCGACCACGCCCGCGTAGACCGACATCAGCCCCTCGGCGTCCTCGAACGATCGACCCTCCACCCAGATGCGGCAAGACGGCTCGTCGGGGTGTGGAATGACCAGGGCCCACCGATCCCCCTCGACCACCTTGACCCCGTCGACCAGCACGATCCGCGCATGTGGCTTCTCGGTCCTCGCCCAGCTCGCGAGCCATCGCATCACCGCGCCCTTGGAACGCCACGGCGTCGGGACCTCGCGGCTGACGACGAACCGAGCAGGAAGCTCGTCCACCACCTCGAACAGTGGGCGTCCCGCGGTCGCGACGAGCTCCAGCGCCTTGGCGAAGGTCATCAGCCCGTCCGGAGCCGGCATGAAGGAGGGGAAGATCACAGCGCCTCCGCCGTCGCCCGCGAACCCAATCCCCGGCCTCGATGCGTGTGCCATTAGAGCGGGCCACGCGACGGGCGTCACCTGGACCTTTGCTCCTCCGGCCTCGGCGATCTTCCAGGCCGCGCTCGAGGCGGACACAGGGAACGCAACCTTCCTCGCGTCGCGCCTCACCTCGTGCTGCAGCAAGGCGAGAAAGGCGGCGTCCGGCGACAGGGAGCGGCCGGTGTCGTCGACGAGGTGGGCTATCTCCCCCCCGGGCTCGAGTAGCACGCCGAGATCCGAGCCGGAGTTCCTGACGTGTTCGGAGAGCTCGGTGAGATGCGTCTCCAGCTCGTCGCTCGCCAGCGCCGGTCGGTTCTCGTTGACGAATGCGTTCACGGTGAGGACGTCGCACCCGAGTCGACCAAGCACGGAAGGGGTGACGAGCGCGGCCGGGCCGAAGGCGAGGTCGGCGACGACCCTCGGGCCGTAGTCGCGGATGGCCTCGATTTCGACGGCTGCGAGCAGGCCGGACGCGTACTGCTCGAGCGCGCGTGGAGGAAACTCCAGCTCACCCAGTCTCGCGGGAGCCGCTCGCCGGTAGTCCTCGCGGAAGAACACGCGCTCGATCTTGCGCTGGGGTCCCTCGGCAAGATCTGCTCCGTCCCCGTCGAAGAGCCTCACCTCGACCGTCTCGGGATCCCCCGGCGACGTGCGCACGTTGAGGCCTCCCGCGGCTTGCTCGCCGATCACGGTGAAGCGCGTCAACGGGAGGGGCGTCAGCTCGAGGTCGTGACAGGTCACGCCCGTGGAGTTGAGGCCGGCGATGACCGCCCTCTTCATCGTGCGGGCGGCGCGGCTGGCGTCCCTCCCCGTCACGACCACACTGCCCCTCTTGAGGGTGCTTCCGTACGCCATGCCGAGCCGGACCGCAGTCAGCGGCGTCAGGCCCACGTTCACGCGGCCCGAGACCCCTCGCGAGCCGAACAGGCTCCGGCTGACGCTCCGCTCCCGGACCACGCTCTGAGTCACTATGGCGCCGCTCTCGACGGTGCGAGAAGGGTAAATCCTGACTCGAGACTTGATCAGAGCTCCGGCCCCCACGGTGACCTCGTCGCCCAGGACCGCGCCCTCCTCCAGGATCGCCCCCCGGCCCACCGAGGCTCCCCGTCCGACGATCGCGGAGCTGATCCGGGCATGGGCTCCGAGGTGAGCCCCGTCCATCATCACCCCGCGCACGATCGTCGCTTCGTCCTCGACGATCACGTTGTCTCCCAGGATGCCACCGGGCCGCACCACCGCACCGGCCCCGATGCGCGCGTTGTCTCCGATCAGCACCGGCCCTTCGAGGCGCGCGGAGGGATCGATCTCGACGTCCTCGCCGACCCATACGCTGGGCTCAAGCTCGAAGCCGACGGGCTCGACGTTCACCTTGCCGGCAAGCACGTCCTGGTTCGCCTGCATGAATGCGTCGGTGTTCCCGACGTCGGTCCAGTAGGCGGACGTAGCGAGCCCGTACAACGGCAGACCCTTGTCGAGCATCATCGGGAACAGCTGCGAGGAGAAGTCGTAGGGCTCGTCGACCGGCATCAGGTCGAGCACCTCGGGCTCGAGCACGTAGATGCCCGTGTTGATGGCGTCGGAGAAGACCTGTCCCCACGTCGGTTTCTCGAGGAAGCGCTCGATGCGACCGTCCTCCTTCGTCATGACGATGCCGAACTCGAGGGGATCGGGCACCCGTTTGAGGACGAGCGTGGCCGCGGCCGCTTTCTCGCGATGGAAGGCGACGACTTTGCGCACGTCGAGGTCGGTCAACGCGTCGCCGGAGACCACGAGGAACGAGCCGCTCAACAGATCGCGGGCCCCGAGCACCGAACCGGCCGTACCCATCGGGTCATCCTCGGTCGCATAGGCAAGCGACACGTCGAGGTCGGACCCATCTCCGAAGTAGTTGCGTATCAGCGAGGAGAGGAACTGCACGGTTGCCACGATGTCGGTGATCCCGTGCTCGCGGAGGAGCATGATGATGTGCTCCATCAGCGGCCGGTTGGCTACCGGGAGCATCGGCTTGGGCATGTTGCTGGTCAATGGTCGGAGGCGGGAGCCTTCGCCTCCCGCCATGATGACCGCCTGCATGCCCGTGGAGCTCATCCCGCCACCGATCTCTCCGACCGCAACTTCCGGATCGCTTCCTTGCCGTAAAGATAGGCGGCCGCCCAGTACAGCGCTGCCCCGATCACCACGAACACGGTGCCTGTCTCATCCCCGACGCCGGCTCCGGGGAAACTGGTCTCCGACAGCGCCAGCAAGGTGAGCCCGGACAGCAGGGCTGCCGTGGCGGTCTTCCCCACGAAGTTCACCTGGATGCGCTGCACCTTCCGGCGCTCGAGCACGGGGAACAAGCTCAGTACCAGCACATCGCGCCCCACGACGATCGCCGCCAGCCACCAGGGGAGTGCCCCCCGCGCCACGAGGGCCAGGGCCAGAGCCACGATGAACACGCGGTCGGCGAGCGGGTCGAGGAGCTTCCCCAGCTCCGTCACCGAGTGGGTCCGGCGCGCGACGAAGCCGTCGAAGAAGTCGGTCCACGCGGCGACCGCGTACAGGATCACCGCGGCATTCTCGCGATCCGATAAGAAGAGCCACAGGAACACGGGCACGGTCGCGAGGCGACCGAGCGAAAGGACGTTGGGGATCGTGAGGAGGCGCCTCTCCGATGTCGGTCGCGGGCTCGTCACGCTCGGCGTATCCATGAAGAGAGTGTGGCGTGCCTCCTCTGCGCACTCGACTCGGACGGGTCGGGACGGCCGGATTTGAACCGGCGACCCCTGGTCCCCCAGACCAGTGCGCTAACCAAGCTGCGCCACGTCCCGCAGGATCCTCGCCCCGGCCGATCCACCCGACCGGCGCGGGGCCAACATCATAACCAGACGGCTCTCGAGCCCGGCTATCGACAGATAGACAAATCAATCTGTCGAGAAATAGACAAGGAGACCCCTGGTTCGTCATACCTCACCCGGGAAAGGCCTAAGTCTTTACCTTAGATGCAGACTTTGTTCGCACGGAGACGCTGATCGGCGTGCCACCGAAGTCGCCGGCCTCCCTCAAACGCCGCTCGACATACCTCAGATAGGACGCGTCGGGCCGCCGGTTGCAGAAGAGGACGAACGCCGGGGGCCCGACCCGAGCCTGCACCGCGTAGAGGATGCGCGTCGGCCTGCCGCGAACCCGCGCCGGAGGCCGCTCGTCCTGAGCGTTCGCGACGACTCGGTTCACCGCGGCCGTGGGAAGCCGGCGCCGATGGGCCGCCACCGCTTGCTCGACTGCAGGAAGGACACGCCTCACTCCCCTCCCCGAGATCGCGGACGTACGCACGACGACCGCCCATTCAAGGAAGCGGAGACGGTGCCCAGCTCGACGCTCGAAGCGCTCTCGCTCGAGATCTTCGGCCGGCGTCAGGTCCCATTTGTTCAACACGACGACGCATGCACGCCCGGACTGGACGATCGCGTCGGCGATCCTCTGATCGTGACCGGTGATGCCCTCCGACGCGTCCACCACCAGAATCACCACGTCCACGCGCTCGAGGATCCGCCTCGCGCGCAGGAAACTGAAGTACTCGAGGGGATCCTTGATCCGCACCTGTCGCCGCATCCCAGCGGTATCGACGATCCGCAGCCTTCGCCCGTCCGCGAGGTCCAGGACCGAATCGACCGGGTCCCGGGTCGTTCCCGGGTCCGGATCCACAATCGATCGAGACTCGCCCAGGAGCGCGTTGAGGAGCGATGACTTGCCCACGTTTGGGCGGCCGACGATGGCGATCGAGGCCCACTGCGCGGCTGCGACTTCCTCAGCTTCCGGCAGCGCCTCGACGACGGCGTGCAGGAGGTCGCCGGAGCCACGGCCGTGTAACGCGGACACCGGAATGGGTTCGCCGAGCCCCAAGCGGAAGAAGGAGGCGGCCGAGGGCTCGTCGCGCGGATCGTCCACCTTGTTCGCCACCACGAGCACCCGCGCCCCCGATCTTCGGAGCAGGTCGGCTACCGAGATGTCGTCCTGGAGGGGACCGGCGCCGGCATCTACGACGAGTAGGACGACGTCCGCGATCTGGATCGCGATCCGAGCCTGCTCGGCAACCCGGGCGCCCAGCCCGGCGGCCCCGAGTTCGAGCCCGCCCGTGTCGACCGCCTCGAAGCGGCGTCCCTCCCACTCGGCGATGAACCCCTTGCGGTCGCGCGTCACTCCGGGGGTCTCCTCCACGATGGCCTCCCGGCGTCCGATGATGCGGTTCACCAGGGATGACTTGCCCACGTTGGGGCGGCCGACTATCGCCACGACCGGGAGGTTCGTGCTCACGGGCGCCGTGCTGCTCATCGCGCCTGTGAGCCGGCATCCCGGCCGCGGGCGAGGGACACGATCTCATCGACGACCTCGTCGATCGGGCGGCCGGTCGAGTCGATGACGAAGGCGTCCTCTGGTTGGACGAGGGGCGACAACGTACGGTTCGAATCACTCGCGTCGCGCGCCTCGATCGAGAGGCGATAACTCTCGAGTGTGTCGCTATCTTCTGCCGCCCCAAGTTGTCGCACGCGCCGTCGCGCGCGCTCATCGGGCGACGCCGTCAGAAACACCTTGATCTCTGCGTCGGGCACGGCCGCCGAGCCGATGTCGCGTCCTTCCATTACGACGTCCGCGGTGGCCGCGGCATCCCGCTGAAGTGCCACCAGAGCCTCCCGCACCTCCGGCCGGGCAGAGATCGCCGGCACGAGCTCGGTTACGTCTGAGTCCCTGATCCGCGCAGTGACATCGCGTCCATCGATCGTCGCGCGCCCCGGGGTCGCGGCAATCTTCAGACTCCGAGCAAGTTCGCCGAGGCCGTGGCCGTCCTGCGGATCGACGTCGTTCTCGAGAGCTGCAAGCGCGACCGCTCGATACATGGCGCCCGTGTCCAGATACTCGTAACCGAGAGCGAGCGCCACGGCGCGCGCGACGGTGCTCTTGCCCGCGGCGGCCGGCCCGTCGATCGCGATAACGGTCATCGCTTCTCCTGCAGGCGCCCGAGCACGTCCAGGAACTCCGGGAAGGACGTGTCGACGCACGACCATCCATGGACCACCACGTTGTCCTGTGAGACGAGACCGGCGATTGCGAAGGCGAGCGCGATGCGGTGGTCTCCGCGGGGATCGATATCCCCTCCCCCGAGGGGCGTGGGACCCGTGATGACGAGCCCATCTGGGAGGGCTTCGACGTCCGCTCCGAGCCTGCGCAGCCCGTCCTCCATCGCCGCAATCCTGTCGCTCTCCTTGACGCGCAGATCTCCTGCTCCGCGGATGCGCGTTCGACCGTCGGCCTGTGTGGCGGCGATACACAGGATGGGTACCTCGTCCATCAGCGACGGCGACACATCCACGTCCACACCTGTCAGCCGCGAGTGCTCGACCCACACCGAGCCGGTGGGCTCGCCGCCGTCACGATGGGTGGTTTCCGTCTTGATCGAGGCCCCCATCTCGATGAGCGTCTCCAGAACCCCCGAACGTGTGGGGTTCAGACCGACACCGTTCAGCGAGATCCGAGAGCCCGGGCATAAGAGCGCGGCCACGATCAAGAACGCCGCGGAGGAGAGGTCGCCGGGTACGACCATGTTCATGGGGTCGATCTCCCCGCCCCCCTGCACCGATACCGAGAGCCCGTCCCTTTCCACCTCGGCCCCCAACGCGCTCAGCATCCTTTCCGTGTGGTCGCGGCTGGCGGTCGGCTCGGTAACGACCGTCGTCCCCTCGGCCCGAAGCCCTGCGAGCAGCAGCGCGGTCTTCACCTGTGCGCTCGCCACCGGCAGGTCCAGCTCCACGGCGCTGAGCCGACCGCCCCGCACCGAGAGGGGCGCGCGGTCTCCGTGGGCACGACCGTCTATCGACGCCCCCATCTGTCGCAGCGGCACGACCGCGCGCAACATCGGCCGGCGCCGGAGCGATGCGTCCCCGGTCAGGACGGACAACCCGGGTATCGCCGAGCAGATCCCAAGGACGGCGCGCAGCGTCGTGCCCGAGTTGCCCGCGTCGAGCACGCGCTCGGGCTCCCGCAGTCCCTCCCAACCGTAACCCTCGATCACTGCTTCAGTCTTCTCCCGGTCGATCCGGATCGCCGCGCCCAGAGCCGAGAGGATGTCCGCGGTGGCCATCACGTCGTCGGCGACGTTGAGGTCAGCGATCCGGCTCTCGCCCCCGGCCAGGGTCGCGGCCATGAGCGCGCGGTGGGAGATCGACTTGTCACCCGGAACCGAGGCGCTGCCGCGCAGCGGCCTTATCGAACGGTCTCGTCTCTTCATCGACTTATCTCTTCATCTATTTGTCTACTTGTCTCTAGTGCAGCTATTCCGGTGACCCCCACTCCACCAGGTAGCCCAGCTGCGTGAGCGCAGAGGCCAACTCCTGGGCTCTGTCCGCGCCGGCGACCACCAGCTCGAGGCGCCCACGCCCGCCCTCCGTCGAGTGCACGATACGAAGGTCCTCGATGTTCGCGCTGAGGCGTCCTGCGGCGGTCGTGACCTCGGCAAGCACGCCCGGGCGGTCCGGCACCATCATCCACAGCGCAATCGGCTCGCCGCCGAAGTCGGGCTTCGCGAAGACCTCGAGCCGCGCCTTGCGGGTCCGGTCCAGGAACGCCTCGAGCTCCCCCCAGCGCTTCTCCTCGATCAGCCGGCCCAGGGATCCGAGCTCGGTGCGAAGCCGGCTCAAAGCATCAAGTACAGCTTCATGGTTCGACTTGATGATGGCCGTCCACAGCTGCGGGTGGCTCGCCGCGATGCGCGTCACGTCCCGGAACCCTGCCGCCGCCAGCCCGAGGAGGCCCTCGCGTTCAGTGGTCGCCGACGCCATCTCCACGAGGGCGCTCGCCGTGAGCTGAGGGACGTGACTGACGCGGGCTACGAGGTCGTCGTGAGTCTCGGGGGCGAGAGCTATCGGAGTGGCGCCCAGGAGCCCGACCATCGCGGAGATGCGCGCGTAGGCCGTGGACGTCGTCTGCTCCGTGGGCGTGAGGATCCACCACGCTCCGTTGAACAGACGCGGATCTGCGGCGCTCATGCCGTGGCGCTCGGACCCCGCCATGGGATGACCACCGACGAACCTGCCCCCCATCATCGCTTGAGCCTCCTCGACCACCCTTGCCTTGGCGCTTCCCACGTCCGTCACCACCGCATCCCCGTCCAGCCCGGGCAACAGGGCTCGGCACGACCCCCCTATCCGATCGACCGGGACGGCCACCACGACCACGTCCGCGCCCTCGACCGCCTCCGCCGGCGAGGTCGCGGCACCGGTCAGCGCTCCTCGCCTCGTGGCCTCCTCCAGGGCTCGGTCGTCGTGATCGAACCCCACGACCTGCAGGTCCGGGGCGACCGTGCGCAATCCCATCGCGACCGACCCGCCGATCAGGCCGGTGCCGACGACGGCCATCCTCTCTGCAAACACTAGATATCTCCTAAAGGGTTAGCTCATTCGGGGAGATCCGTGCGGAGCTGGCTGGCATCAGCCAGGTAGACGTGCTTGAGGGCGCCGGGCTCCCGGCCCGTCTGCAGGTGCATCAGGACCCTGATGCAGCGCGCGACCGCCCCCGGCACATCGATCTCCCGCGCGCACAGCACCGGTACGTGCGACATCCCAATCTTGCGGGCAGCCGAGGCGGGGAACTCCGCATCCAGGTCCGAGGTGGAGGTGAAGATCATGCTGACGACGTCATCGGGAACGACCTCGTTGCGGCGCAGCATCTCCCGCAGCAACTCCGCCGTCGCCTCCACGATCGAGTCGGCCTCGTTGGCCTCTGCCGTGGTCGCGCCCCGAAGGGCGCGCAGGGCGGCGGGCCTCGCCTCGGATCTCCCAATCGACATATCTATAAGTTCCCTAATCGACTAGCAGGATAGGAGCATTTGTGCAGCTCGGATGCCTGCAACCCGTGGACACTTGTCTACTTATCTTCTTGTCTATTTCTGGTTGCTGCGTAGAGGGCTTGGACCTCGGTAGCCGACAGGCGGCGCGCCGTGCCCGGTTTCAGCCTGCCCAGCTTAAGCGGCCCTATCGAGGTCCGGACCAGTCGCCTGACCGGGTGTCCGACGGCCTCCATCATCCTTCTCACCTGGCGGTTCCTCCCCTCCGAGATCGTGATCTCCACGACGCTCCCCCCCACTCCGGTCTCCAGGACCTCGACCGTGGCGGGACGGGTCGTGCCGTCGTCGAGCTCCACCCCTCGCGCGAGCGCTCGCCCCGCCCGGCCTCCCATCGCTCCTACAACCTCGACGAGGTAGCTCTTCG
Source organism: Actinomycetota bacterium (assembly GCA_050694215.1). GTDB lineage: Bacteria > Actinomycetota > CADDZG01 > CADDZG01 > WHSQ01 > JBOGXB01. Next base: position 36,588 of record JBOGXB010000005.1, on the reverse strand, counting down.
GGACCTCGTAACGGGGATGAGTGAGCCTCAGCGTCAGCTCGCCGTCGTTGGTGAGCAACAGGGCCCCTTCGCTGGCGATGTCCAGGCGCCCCACCGGCCATACCCTCACCCCCGGATCGATCAGCTCCACGACGGTGGGCCGCCCCTGCGGGTCCCCCGCCGTGCTCACCATCCCTCTCGGTTTGTTGAGCAGGTAGTAGACGAGCGCTGGGTGGAGCGGTATAAGCGAACCATCAACCTCCACTTTATCCTTATGCACGTCCACGCGCCGACCGAGAACCGCGGGGACTCCGTTGACCCGCACCCTGCCCGCGGCGATCAGCTCCTCAGAGGCCCTACGGGAGCCGAGGCCGGCACGCGCCAGGACCTTCTGCAGGCGCTCTCCTCGGGGTCGATCCTCCGTCACCGGCTTGGCGCCTCACGCGCCCGGGGAGAGCCTGGCCTCCATCTCCTCGACGGCTTCCGGGTCGGGCATGAATCCGGCGAGCGGGGGGAGGTCTTCCAGCGACTGCAGACCCATCCTCTCCATGAACTCGTCGCTCACGGCGAACAGCGCCGCCGCTCCGGGTCCCCGGTCGCGGGCCGCCTCCCGGATGAGCCCACGGCTCAGGAGGGTCCGCACGACCCCGTCGGAGTCGACCCCTCTCACGTCTGCGATCTGGGCTCGAGAGATCGGCTGCCGGTAGGCGATGATCGCAAGCACCTCCAGCGCCGCTCCCGTGAGGCGTGCGCTCCGGTGCCCTCGTACGAACCGCTCCAGCCACGGCGCGCATTCCGGGTGGGTGTAGAGGCGCCAGCCCGGCTCCGTCCTGCGCAAGACGAAGCCCCTGTCCTGGGCCTCGTACTCGGCCGCAAGCGCGGCGAGCAGCTCCTCGACCTCTGCTCGCGGTCGCTCGAGGACCTCCCCTATCAGGCTCGCGGGCACCGGCTCCTCGACAAGGAGCAGGATCGCCTCCACGACCTTTCCAGCCGCAGGCACATCGCTCATCGGGCACCTCCCGCGTCGGTCGGGGCCGAGTACTCGTCGACGCTCTCCAGGAGCTCGTGGTCGGAGACGTCGTCCGACCACGCGGCCACGATGTCCCCGAAACGATCCCCTTGGACGATCTCGACCGCGCCCGCCTTGACCAGCTCCAACAGTGCCAGGAACCGAACGATGACCTCGATGCGGGGCAGTCCGCTGCGGCACAGCCGTTCGAATGAGGCCCGGCCCTGGGTGCGCAGGCTGCCGGCTACCTCCAGGATGGCGTCCCTCACGGAGGCCCGAATCGGCGCCACGTGAGACACGTCCAACTCGGAGACCGGCTTGGGAGCAAGAGCCCCGGCGGCAACCTGTGCCAGCCGGTCCACGCTAGTACCGGCCAGAAGGTCCGGGGCCAGGTCGACGAACGGGGCCTCGAGGGCCGCGCTGCGTCCCACGAGCAGGTCGCCCTGCGCCAGCCGCCCCGACAGCCACGCCCCCGCCTCTCTGTAGGTCGCGCATTCGACCAGTCGAGCCAGCAGCAGATCCCTCTCCTCGAGCAGCCTGACGTCCGGATCATCGAGATCCCGCCCCGGAAGCAGTCGAACCGACTTCAGCTCGAGGAGGGTGGCCGCGACCACGAGGAAGCCGGTCGCCGCCTCCAGGTCGAGGTGCTCCATGCTCGCCAGCGCGGCCAGATACTCCTCCGTGATCGTGGACAGCGAGACGTCGTAGATGTCCACCCGCTGGCGGGTGATGAGATGGAGCAGAAGGTCCAGGGGACCCTCGAAGACCTCTAGCTTGACCTCGTAAGGCATCGTTATCCGAGTCCGTTGTCTACATGTCCACTTGTCTACGTATCCACTCCGAGGGGGCGGGAGCCCACGTCGCCGCCCGAGCCTATCTCCGGCTTCCCCGCCCCCACGGCTTTCCGCCCACCCGTCAGGTCCCGACCGGGGCCCGGCGCCTGGGCCGCGGCCCCAGCCCGGTCCTCCTGCGGACGTCGCCCATGGTCGTTTCGGCGATCTCGGTGGCCTTCTCCGCACCCCCGGCGAGCAGGTCGGAGAGCTCGGTCGAATCACCCGCGAGCTCCTCGTAGCGCGTCCTGATCGGTGCGAGGGCCTCGATGACCACCTCCGCCATCGCGGTCTTGAAATCCCCGTACCCCGAGCCGTCGAACCGCTCCTCGAGCTCCGCAACCGTGTCCCCCGCCAGCAACGAGTAGATCTCGAGCAGGCTCGTCAGCGCAGGCTTATCCGGGGCGGCCCTGATATCCCGGCCCGAGTCGGTCACGGCAACCTTCACCTTCTTCCGGATCGTGTCCGGGTCGTCGGTCAGAAAGATGCCCGACAGGGGCCGCACGTCCATCTCCGACTTGCTCATCTTCTGAGTCGGGTCGTCGAGGGCCATGATCCGGGCCCCCTCCTTCCGAATCCACGGCTCGGGTACCACGAAGGTATCTCCAAAGGTCGAGTTGAACCTTACGGCGAGGTCCCGCATCAGCTCCACGTGCTGGCGCTGATCCTCTCCGACCGGCACGCCATGGGCCCGGTAGAGAAGGACGTCGGCCGCCTGTAGCACCGGGTACGAGAAGACGCCGACCCCCACCGACTCGGCCTCACCCTTCGACCGTTCCTTGAACTGCACCATCCGGCGCAGCTCGCCCATGCGCGCGATGCAGGTGAGGATCCACGCCAGCTCGGCATGCTCGGGCACGTCCGACTGCACGAAGAGCACCGAGCGGCCCGGGTCGATCCCGCACGCCAGGAGCTCCGCCGCCTTGTCCAAGGTCTTGGCTCTCAGATCCGCCGGATCCCATGCGGCGGTCATCGCATGGAGGTCGACGATGCAGTAGAAGCCCTCATGCTCGTCCTGACCCTTGACCCAGTTCCGGATCGCCCCGAGGTAGTTCCCGATGTGTGCCGGCCCCGTCGGCTGGATGCCGCTGAAGGACCTCTTCCTGGAGGTATCTCTAAGGTGTTGGGTCAGGGTTAGTGCTCCTCTCCCCCGGTGTGTCGAGGGCCGCCTACAATACCCGCCCTATGGACATCGGCCTGCTTCCGCTCCTGCGCAGCGACCCCCTTGCGTTCTTTCTGCTTGCGCTGTCCCTGGTCGGCGCCATCGGGCTGCACGAGTACGCGCACGCGCTGGTTGCCGACTTCCAGGGCGACAGGCTCCCGCGCGCCATGGGCCGCCTCACGCCCAACCCGGTGCGCCACCTCGACCCCCTCGGAACCCTCCTGATCTTCCTGGCCGGGTTCGGTTGGGGCAAGCCGGTGGAGTTCCGCCCCCAGGCGCTGTCCTCCAAGCGCTTCGGGGCCGCCATGGTGGCGCTTGCGGGCCCCGGGATGAACCTCCTCCTGGCGCTGGTCGCGGCCTTTGCTTACGTACCCCTGTTCCGCTCCATCGCCTCGAGTCCCCTCACGACGTTCCTGGCGTTCTTCATCACTATCAACGTCCTGCTGGCAGTCTTCAACCTCGTGCCCCTGCCCCCGCTGGACGGGTCGAGGCTCCTCACCATCTTCCTTCCCCCGAGGCGCCAGAACGTCATCTTCTTCCTCGATCGCTGGGGCTTCCTCATCCTCTTAGCCCTCGTCTTCTTCGGAGGGCTCGAGCTCCTCGCGCCGGTTAGAGACGCGGTGACGACTCTCTTGCTGGACATCGCAGGCGCCTAGCCTCCTTGGGTCTACTTGTCGACTGAACAACTTGTCGATTTGTCTCCTTCGCCGCCGCCCGTAGATGCACCCCGGCCACGCCCGAGCCCCCGAATGCCTTGTGGGCCCGATCGCCCGACCGACGGCCCAGGTCCCGCCCCCACGGCCTCTTGCTGGGGTCGATCTCTCTCGCCCCGCCTGCCGGGCGGGTCCGGGAGCTCACCTCTCCCAAGAGCAAGCCTAAAGTATAGGCTTATACTCGGAGGCACGGCCCGATGGCCTCCTCCGCGGGGCTTCCACACTGAGCTACCTGATCACCGCAGCGAGGCAAGGGGGAGATCGCCCACCCGCGTCCGGCGGGCATTCCTTCCCCTTGAAGAGCGGATCCCGAGCATCTGAGGAAGGTATGGGCCGTTCACATATTTACTTGGGGATATATCAATTAGTCGACTAGTGGATGCGGCCGCGCGCCAGAATCTCCATATCGGAGTCGCCGTAGACTTATTAATTAGTCAACTCGACTACATATACCCTTGTCTACTTAGCGCCAGCTCTTCTAGGATCACCGAGCCCGGCAGAGACCTCCGAACAATGGCGACGCACCTCCCCCAGGAGCTCAGCGCTCTACCCCAGAACCCTCTTACGCGAGCCACGCCATTCCCACTCTGCTCTCGATCTATCACGTGAGACCCGCCGGGGGGTGATCTAACCGTAAACCTAATGGTTAGATTATCTCAGGGAGGATCGGCTCGATTCCACGGCAACTCGAGACGGGCGCGCGGAACCCGGTGCGGCCTCCCACTAACCACGCTGGAGGACGGGGGGCGTGCTGCGCCCATATCCCTCGGCCGGCTGCTAGTCCTCCAGGCGCCTGAGCAGGATCGAGTCCTCGGCGCGGGCCTCGAAATCCTCGAGTACGTACCCGAGAGCGGCGCGCACGATCCGGCCCCTGTCGGCCGCCACACCGTGCTCCGAGCGAAGCCTGAGCCGGGCACTCTCGATGGCCATCAGATCCTCTCCCGTGCAGTAGAAGGTCACCTTCTCCTGGTGCTTGGGGGCCTTCGTAGGCGTCTGAGCTGGGCTTTCGGGATTGGCTACTTGTAGCTTTGTCGACTTGGCTTCTTGTCGACTAGGGGCCGGCTCGGCTCTCGTGGAGCTCGTCCCAGTGCGGCGGAACAGCTCGTCCGCACCCGGCAGGCTAGCGCGTCGTGACACGTTCCAACACCTCCTTGGCGAGGCTGCGATAGGCGGCCGCCCCCGGTGAGGAGGGCGCGTAGGTCAAGATGGACTCCCCCGCTACGGGGGCTTCCGCGAAGCGAACGGTCTTGCGGATGATCGTCTCGAACAGGCGCGGGCCGAAGGCCTCCTTGACCCTGGCGAGCACCTCCCTGGTGTGCAGGGTCCTGGGGTCGACCATCGTCGCTACTATCCCGTCGATGTGAAGTCGAGGGTTCAGGCGCTCCCGGATCCTCTCGATCGAATCCATCAGCAACGCCATGCCCCTCAGCGCGTAGTACTCGCACTCGAGAGGGATCAGGACCCCGTCGGCCGCGGTCAGGGCGTTGATCGTCAGGAGCCCGAGCGAGGGCGGACAGTCGATAAGGATAAAGCTATAGTTAAGCCTTAGCGGAGCGAGGAGTCGCATGAGGGTCTGCTCCCGGGCGACCTCCTGGACCAGCATGAGCTCGGCAGCCGCCAGGTCGATGTTCGACGGGAGCAACTCGACGTTGGGAACGCTCGTCTTAAGGATGACCTCCTCCACGTCGAACGACCGGTCCAGCAGCGCGTTGTAGACCGAGACGTCGAGGCCTGATGGCTCGATCCCGAGGCCCAGAGCGCAGCCGCCCTGCGGGTCGAAGTCGACGATCAGCACCTTCTCCCCCAGCTCCGCCAGCGCCGCGCCGAGGTTGATCACCGTCGTGGTCTTGCCGACCCCCCCCTTCTGGTTGGCGAGAGCGACCACCCGGGCGGACGATCGGTCGCCCTCCTCGTCGTAGATGGGAGCTTCCGAGTCGGCATCTGCGACCGCCTGGGCCGCCTCTTGTATCGATTCGGTCGAAGCTGCTCCGCTACCGCTCGGGTCGATCGGGTCGGCGGCGGCGGACGGATGGCTCGTGTCCTGCATGGGGCCTCCCAAGGCTTGTTGCTAAGGGCACTTGTCGACAAATCACTAATGAGGGGCCTGGAGAGTAACCCAGGTGGCCGTGGCGGCACAAGGTCTCGGAGGGAAGTCGAGGAGCCGCCCCGGCTGGCGACCCGGTTAGGAGCCCGAGTTTGGCGACCGGGTCTGGCGTCCCGTCTGGCGACCGGGTTTGGCGACCGGGTTTGGAGCCGGGTTTGGCGACCGAGGCAGGGCGGCGATGCAGCGAACCCTCTCGGAGGGTGCGGTCGCTAGCCGAGGAGGTTCGCGAACGAGGTCCCCGACGTCGAGGTGGGGACTCCGAGGAGCTCGGCCACTGTCGCGCCGCAGTCGGCGAAGCTTCTCCTCTCCCCGAGCGCCACGCCCGACCTGAGGGGGGGCCCCGCCACGACCACCGGCACGCGTTCCCGGGAATGATCGGTCGACGGGGTCGTGGGGTCGTTGCCGTGGTCGGCGGTGATGATGAGGACGTCGCCCTCATCGAGCGACCCGAGGATATCCGGGAGCCGGGCATCGAAGGCCTCCAGCGCTGCCCCGTAGCCTTGAGGGTCGTTGCGGTGTCCGAAGGAGGAGTCGAAGTCGACCAGGTTGGCGAAGACGAGGCCCCTATCGATCGTCTTCAGCTCCTCGATCACGGCCTCGATCCCCTCCTCGTTCGAGACGGTGGGGCGGGACGAGGTCACTCCCCTGCCGGCGAAGATGTCCGAGATCTTGCCGACCCCCCTCACCTCGAGCCCGGCGCCCGAAAGCTCGTCCAGGATGGAGGCCTGGGGCGGTGTGACCGAGAAGTCGTGGCGATCCGTCGTCCGCCGGAACGACCCGGCCTCCCCTCGGAACGGCCGCGCGATGACCCTGCCCACCTCGTGCTCTCCCCTCAGGATCTCGCGGGCGATCCTGCACATCTCGTAGAGACGCTCGAGTGGGATCACATCCACGTGCGCTGCTATCTGAAAGACGCTGTCGGCCGACGTGTAGACGATCGGCTTGCCGGACCTCATGTGCTCGGCCCCCAGGCGCTCGATGATCTCCGTGCCCGACGCCGCGACGTTGCCCAGCGTCCCCGATCCGATCTCGGCCTCGAATGCTTCGACGACGTCCTCGGGGAAACCGTTCGGATAGGTGGGGAAGGGCCTGTCCAGGACGATCCCGGAGATCTCCCAGTGGCCGGTCGTGGTGTCCTTGCCGGGGGAGCGCTCGACCATCGCACCGAACGCGCCGGACGGCTCCGGAGCCGCCGCCACCCCCTCGATCCGCACGATGTTGCCAAGCCCGAGCGAGGCCATGTTCGGGAGACTTATCCCACCCATCGCCTCCGCGACATGGGGGAGGGTGGCGGATCCTTCGTCGCCGAAGTCGGCCGCGTCCGGAGCTCCTCCGATGCCGACCGAGTCGAGAACTATCAAAGCGACGGCCCGCGCCCTGGGGGGGCCGGGCCTTTGGGTCATTGGCCGGCCCCGGGCTCCATCACCGAGCCCCCACGGATTGCTTGCAAGAGACGCACAGGCGTGAGGTCGGGATCGCCTCGAGACGCTCCTCGTCTATCTGCTGACCGCAGCGTTCACACCGGCCGTAGGTCCCCGCCGGGATCCGCCCGAGCGCGGCCACGATCTCCTCGTGCTGGTCCCGAAGCTTCTCGATCAACGCCAGCTGTTGGGACCGCTCCATCGTCGCCTGCGCCGAGTCGGCGAACCCCTCGTCCACGGCCACCTCGACGTCTCCCCCAGGCGAGGCACCTTGCTCGGCGAGTTGGCGCTCCACCGAAGCTCTTTCCTCCTCCAGGCGTGCCTGTATCTCATCGATCGTCGCTTGATCCATATCTCCCCCTGGGGATTCGGGCGACTTCCGCCGCCCGGCCGGCAAACCTAACCCCGCGCCCGCGGGTGCGACGTGTAATAGACCTCGCGCAGGCGCTGATCGCTCACGAGCGTGTAGACCTGTGTAGTCGAGATGCTCGCGTGACCCAACAACTCTTGCACAACTCGGATGTCGGCACCTGCATCCAACATATGCGTGGCGAAGGAGTGCCTGAGGGTGTGGGGCGAGACCGTGACCTGCAGCTTCGCGGCACGGGCATGGCCTTTCAGGACCTTCCAGCACCCCTGCCGGCTGAGGCGTCCCCCACGTGCGTTGAGGAACAGCGCACCTCCGCCGGCCGTGCGGGTTGCCCTCCTTACGAGCTCGGGTCGGGCCCTCGTGACGTAATCCCCCACGGCCGCTCGAGCGGGTCTGCCCACCGGTACCCGGCGCGCCTTGCTGCCCTTTCCGGCCCGTACCAGAAGGGTCCCCTGGTCGAGGTCCACATCGTCGACGTCCAGCCCCACCAGCTCTGAGATCCGAAGTCCGGCACCGTAGAGCGTCTCGAGGATGGCGCGGTCTCGGCTGCCGAGCAGATGCTGCCCCGGTTGCTCGAGGAGACGCTCGATCTCTTCCAGGCTGATTGCCTTGGGGATCGAGCGCGGCTTGCGGGGTGAGCCGATCCTCGTGGTCGGATCGGTTTCGATCCGGTCCTCGCGAACGAGGAACCTGTAAAGACCCCGCACGGAGACGAGCATGCGAGCCACCGAAGAGGGGTGGTAGGGATGGGCGGCCGGCGCCCGGCCCGTTCGAAGGGCTTCGAGGTACGACGTGATGTCCTCGGCGGTAACGGCACCGGGATCGAGCTTCTTCCGATCGCAGAAGCTTCTCCACAAGGCGAGGTCTCGCCGGTACGAATCGATGCTGTTGCGCGACAGACCCTTCTCGAACTCGGCAAAGGACAGGAACTCCTCGATCCAACCGTCGAGCTTCTCGAGGCCACGGCGAGATCGGTTCGTGGAGGACCCGGCGCGGCTGGTTGCCGTCAAAGCAAGTCGTCGAGCTCTGCGGCTTCGAGACCGTGGGCCTCGGCCACCGGCTCGTACACAACCGATCCCTTGTGCACGTTGACGCCCTTGGCCAGCATCGGGTCGCCGCGTACCGCGTCGACGAGCCCATTGTCGGCAAGCGCGACCACATAAGGAAGCGTCGCGTTCGTCAGACCGTAGGTCGAGGTGTGGGGAACGGCCCCAGGCATGTTGCCGACGCAGTAATGGACGACGTCGCCGACAGCATAGGTGGGGTCCGAATGAGTAGTCATCCTCGACGTCTCGAAGCATCCGCCTTGATCGATCGAGATGTCGACGACCACCGAGCCCGCCTTCATCTCCTTCACGACATCTTCGGTGACGATCTTCGGCGCGAGGGCTCCCGGTATCAGCACCGCACCGATCACGAGGTCGGCGGACACGACGGTCTCCTCCACCGAGAGCCTGTTCGAGGCGAGAGTAAGGATCTTGCCTTGATGGATCCGGTCGATGTCCCGAAGCTTGTTGATGTTGCGGTCCAACACCACCACCTCGGCCTCCATGCCCTGTGCAATCCAGGCCGCGTTCATGCCGGCCATACCCGCCCCGATCACTACGACCTTGCCCGGCTGCACCCCCGAGACTCCTCCCAGAAGGACGCCCCGGCCCCCGTGCTCGCGCTCCAGCAGCTTCGCTCCGCAGTGAGGCGCCATCCGTCCGGCGACCTCGCTCATCGGTGCCAGCAGCGGCAACGAGCCGTCCGGGGCCTCGACCGTCTCGTAAGCCACCCCGGTGGTGCCGGATTCGATGAGGGCCTTCGTCACGGGCACGCTCGCGGCGAGGTGAAGGAAGGTGAACAGGATGAGGCCCTCCCGGAGGCGATGGAGCTCGACCTCGATGGGCTCCTTGACCTTGAGCACCATGTCGGCCTCCCCGAAGACGACGTCTGCATCGGGGACGATCTTTGCGCCCGCCCACTCGAACTCGTCGTCCAGGATGCTCGAGCCCCTTCCGGCGCCGTTCTCGATCAGGACGTCGTGGCCGTTGACCACGAGCTCCCGGACGCCGGCGGGAGTGATGGCGACCCGGTACTCGTTGTCCTTCAGCTCGCGTGGGACCCCAACCCTCATTGGAGGAACCCTATTTCCTACGCGGCCGGAGCGTCAGGGCAGGCGGATCGCGGCCTCCGCGCTTAGGCGCTCTCGCCTGTTCGTCAGTGAGGCGCCGACGAAGTCACGGAAGAGGGGGTGGGGGCGATCCGGGCGGCTCTTGAACTCGGGGTGGAACTGCCCGGCCACGAACCAGGGATGGTCGGCGACCTCGATGATCTCGACCAGGGTGCCGTCGGGAGACTCCCCGGAGCAGACCAGCCCGGCGTCCTCGAGCTTCCGCCTCATACGCGGGTTCACCTCATAGCGATGGCGATGCCGTTCGTAGGTCAACTCGGTCCCGTACGCCGTAGCCGCCCTCGAGCCGGGCAGGAGCTTGCAGGGATATGCGCCCAGCCTCATGGTGCCGCCCAGGCGGTCGAGGTCCTGGCCGGCGAGGACGTCCACGACCGGGTAAGGCGTGGTCGGATCGAACTCGGACGAGTTGGCCGAATCCAGCTTCGCAACGTTCCGAGCGAACTCGATCACCGCGCACTGCAGACCCAGGCATATGCCCAGGAACGGAATCCGGCTCGCGCGCGCGTAGCGGACCGCGTGGATCTTGCCCTCGATGCCGCGCACGCCGAAGCCTCCCGGGACGAGGATGCCGTCGAGGCCGCCCAGCACCTCGTCGAGGTGAGCGGTCTCGAGATCGTCGGCCGCCACCCAGACGATGTCCAGCTGGGCGCCGTGGGCGAAGCTCGCGTGCTTGAGGCTCTCGACCACCGAGAGATATGCATCTGGGAGGGTCACGTACTTCCCTATGATGCCGATCCGGACGTCGTCCCTGGTCGCCCGGATGCGTCCGACCAGATCGTGCCACCCGGAGAGTTCAGGCTCGGCGATCCCTTCCATGCGCAGATGGTCGACCACGTAGTCGTCGAGGCCCTCCGATCGGAGCGCCAGCGGGATCTCGTAGATGTTGTCCGAGTCGACGGCCGAGATGATCGCCTCGGTCCGCACGTCGGAGAGCAACGAGATCTTGCGCTTCAACCCGGGGCTGATCGGACGGTCGGAACGACACACGATCGCGTCGGGATGGATTCCGATGCTGCGCAGCTCCCGCACCGAATGCTGGGTCGGCTTGGTCTTGAGCTCCTCCGCCGGAGCCATGTACGGGACGAGAGTCACGTGGATGTAGCACGAGTCGTCTGGCCCAAGCTCGGTCTTGAGCTGGCGGATGGCCTCGAGGAAGGGCAACGACTCGATGTCGCCCACGGTGCCGCCGATCTCCGTGATCAGAACGTCCGCACCGGAATCCTCACCGAGCGAGCGGATGCGCTCCTTGATGGCGTTCGTGATGTGAGGGATCACCTGCACGGTGTCGCCGAGGTAGTCGCCCCGGCGCTCCCTCGCGATCACGTTCGAGTAGATGGCGCCGGTCGTGACGTTGGAGGCCTTGAACATGTTCTCGTCGATGAACCGCTCGTAATGGCCGAGGTCGAGGTCGGTCTCGCCCCCGTCCTCCGTCACGAAGACCTCGCCGTGCTGGAAGGGGTTCATCGTGCCCGGGTCGACGTTGATGTAGGGATCGAGCTTCTGCATCATCACGCGCAGCCCGCGGCTCTTGAGCAGCCTGCCCAGAGACGCAGCGGTGAGCCCCTTGCCGAGGCTGGAGACGACCCCACCGGTCACGAAAACGTGCTTCGCCACCTTCTCCTCCTGGTAGTAGGGCTAGGTGACGACCCCCGGCTCGGGGCAATAGCAGACCCGGACGGCGTATCCGGGGGAAGTCATCCCACGCTAACACGGCTCTGGTGAAGGGCCCGGTCAATCCGGGGCGTTTCGAGCGGTGTGGGTCCGACCTATGTCGTCCAGGGTCCTCAACCAGGCCACGCGCTCGATCGCGCGCGAGAAAGACCACCTCTCGGAAGCGATGTTGAGCAGCAACAGAAGAGCTATCGCCGCCAGACGGCCGGGGGTTTCCAGCGCCACGCCGAGACCAAGCCCGAGCACGGCGCCGAGTGGATTTGCTCCGGCGTCGCCGAGCATCGCGCGCTCGGACAGGTCCAGCGGCAGGCATCCGGCCAGGGCGCCGAGGAGACCGGCCGCCGCGATCCCCCAGTCGGGGTCGCCGAAGACCACGAGCGGAACGGCGACGACGACGGAGACCTTCCCCGCCCGTCCTGGGGCTCGGTCCGTCAGGTTGACGAGGTTGGCCATGAGGGCCACCAGGAGGGCGATCTCGGCGAGCGCAACTCCGTCGGCGGCGAGGAGCCCGGCGGTGACACCGGCCGCCACACCGGCGGCGAGCTTGACGAGCCCGCCCGTCAGGCGGAGGGAGGCCGCCGCGCGCAAATGACCCTTGAAACCGCGCGGTCGCTCGTCTCCGCGGAGGTCGTCGAAGGCGCCGGCGAGCGTCATGACGACGACGACCACGGCAACCGCGATGCCGATCTCGTCCGTGCGCGCCGCGCTCCACCCCAGGACCGCGCCCATCTGAAGAAGCACGAGCACGAGGAGGGCCGCGATCGCGTTCGGCCCCCCCAACACGGCCGGAACGCGTCTGCCACTCACGTTCGTGCGCATCAGGCGATCAGGTGGTGCCCGAAGCCGGAGCTCGGCCAGGCCGCGGGCGATACCGGCACCCGCGAGGGCGGCTGCCAGAGCGGTCATCGCCTCGTCGAGGCTCACGCAACCTCCCGCGCGGCCATGGAGAGATGGATCAACAAGGCCATCGGAGCCAGGAAGGACAGCATCGTTGCGGGGACCACGATGCCCGAGTCGTTCACCGCGAAGCCGAGCACGCACAGGATCAAGCCCGCTATCAGCCCGGCTCTCAGACGTGGGTACTCCAGCGCCATCTGCCTCCAGCGGCCGCGCGGCCGCAGAAGGAGCCAGGCCATCAGGGCGAGTGCCGGTGGGACGAGGTAGGTCCAGATCGTGGACCTGAACACGCGCAGGTTGGTGGTGACCTTGCGATCGATGGCGTCCGAGAGGAACTCGAACCCCCCATCGCGCACGGACTCGAAGAGCTGAGCGAGATGTGTTCGTGATTCCTCGGGCCGAGAGAGGTCGGCCGCGAGGAAAACTCCCAGCGTGACGATCATCGCGACCATGCTCCCTGCCACGAGTCTCACGCCCGGCCGCTTGCCGGCGAGCAGGAACCACGCCACGACGAAGCCCGGCACCAGCGCGATCACGCCCCCGACATCACTGCCCAGCATCGGAGCGCCGTCGAAGATCACGGTGAGGCAGAAGATCACCGCCGCTCCGGCGAGAGCCCTGCGTCCACCTCGAGAGCGGTGTACGAGCACGATCGAGGTGATGAGGCTGGTCGCTGCTAGCACCGAATACGCGATGTTGCCCAGCCCGGCGAACCTGCCCGCGACGATCGGCGAATAGCTGAACACCGTGTTGAGCTGCAAGGGTGCTCCGAAGGCGAGGTCGATGAAGATGACCCCCACCGTCAACACGCTCAGACCGAGGAGGCGATCGAGCGGCGACCGTAGCGCGGCCCACGCGACTGCCACGAGGGCCGCGTCGACCACGAGGAGCGCGAGGGTGAACCCCCACGCGCCGAGGGCGTGCTGCTCCACGATCCCCAGGAGATAGGTGGAAACGGGAAGCGCGACGACCCCGAGCGCTACTGCCTCGAGGATCCTGAAAACTCGCAAGCTCGCGTCGCCCGTTCGGCTCGATAGCAGCCATATCGTGAGCCCGTAGATGAAGACCTGGCAGACGACGTAGCCGGTCGAGATCGGTGTCCGCATCCGATCGATGAACACCGCTTCGGAGTCCAGGGCCGACGCGGCCGCGATCCGGTCTCCCGTTACCTCTGAAGACGTCATGAAGCGACCCAGCATCGACTCGGGACGGGCGATCCCCAGGTGGTCGAGCACGGTGGGAGCGACATCTGGGAGAGTCACCAGGCCTGTCCGTAGCGTCGAGGCCGACCGCAGGGCGGTTCCCGGCGGATAGCGACCGATCGCGATCGCAACACCAAAATGCACGTCATCGTCTCCAGATAGCGACGTGGGCGACACGATCAGAAGCAGATCCTCGGGCCCGAGTCGCTCGCGGACCCCACCCAAGAGGTCGTCCGCGGCGAGCAGGGCGTCCCGGCGAGCGTCGGGAACGGGCTCGGCTCGCAAGATGCCCAGGGCGTCGGCTCTGGTGAGGTCGCCGGGGTCGATCACGATGGACGCGCACCCGGGCGCGGCCAGGACGTCGTCGAGCCCATCCAGCATGCGGTCCGGGTCGCTTCGGACGCCGAGCGGTGCGGTGGAGTCGGCGACCAGCAGCTCCGGCCCGGTCAGGGCGTAATCGACGATCCCGCCCGCATCCGTTGCAGCCAGGAGCGACCAGCGGCCGAGCCCGAGAGGCACGGGGGGCTCCAGGCCCAGGTCCGAGTTCCCGATAGCAGCCAGCGCGAGGCCTCCGTCGTCGAGCGCTCCGGCGAGAGCCCCGGGCTCCACCGTGCTGTAGCCGGCTGCATCCGCGATGTCCCTGATCTCGTCGAGGCCTCCGATGCGGACCTGCGTGGCGAGTCCGCCGCCTCCGCTCTCCGAGAGCGGTATCCCGGTTCCGGTCCCCCCCTCGAGACGCGCCCCCGCGCCGATCGTTGCGAACCCTGCAGCGAAAGTGGTGCGCGATGCGATAGTGCGCACGGACATCGACCCCACCGCGCCGGCGTCCGCGGCCTGGAGGATGTTGGGAGGCTCCCATCGCTCGATGTCGGCCCACGTGATCCCCGGCAGGGTGAAGATCACCGCTCTTCTGCACCCAGGTTCCTGAGCGTGCGCCGGCGGTGTCAGGAGAGTCATTGCTGCAATCAGCGCGATCACGGCGCCAAGCCTGCGCATCACACGGGTTCCGTGTAAGCCCGATACAACGCGTCCAGCATCCCCGCGGTTGAGAACCGTTCCGTCAGCGCGGCCCGCGCGTTCCGCGCGTAGGTCCTCGCCTGGTCGGGGTGCTCGAGAACGTCGTGCAATGCCCCGGCGAGCGCGGCCGGATCGTCCTTCGGGACGAGTCTTCCGGAAATGCCGTCCTCGAACAGCTCACGCATCCCTCCGACGTCCGTCGCGACCACCGGCGTATCGACGAGCACTGCTTCCTTGGCCGCGAGAGCGACGGCCTCCCAGCGCGACGACAGGCAAAAGACATCGGCCGCCGCGAGGTAATCACCGACGTCATCTCGAAACCCGAGCCACGCGACGCGTTCCGAGACTCCCAGCTTCGTGGCTTGCCTCCGCAGGTCGGCCTCGAGGGGACCCTCACCCAGGACGGCGAGGTAAACGCCGGGGAGCCTGGCGAGAGCCTCGAGCAGCACATGAAGGGCCTTCTGGGGATGGAGCCGGCTCGCGGTCACGATCAGGCTCGAGTCGGGGGGAAGAGCCAGCTCGGACCTAACGTCGGCACGCGATCGCACGGTCGCCACCTCCTCTCCGACTCCCAGCAGCACGACGTCCACCTTCTCCGCCGCACCTGGGATCGTCGCGCGCAGATGGTGTGCGATCTCTTCGGAAGGTGCGAAGACTTTGTGGTTGAGACGCACCACCAGTGGCTCGGCCCACCTGTAGAAGATCGATCTGACACCACCTGTGACATCGGGGAGAACGAGGTTGTGAACGGAGACGCACCCGAGAACCTGCAGGCCCCGCGCCGCGATGCCAGAGTCGATGCCCGCTCTGAGGCCGTGGGCGTGGACGACCTCGTAACCTCCCGCGCGCAAAATCGAGCGGAGCGAGCGAACGGCCCGCAGGTGACCCCGCAAACCGTCGGGGATGATCAGCGGCCGGACGGGCTTGGGCATCGCGACGGGAAGGTCCGGGGGCCCTGCGACGTCCACCACGAGACCATCCCGCCCATCGAGCCCTTCCGCCACGAGCGCCACGTGCGCCGCGATCCCGCCCGCCGAGCGGCCCAGAACCTCGAGCACCCGGCGCTCCCCACTCATCCCCTGGATCTCTTGACCAGCGAGATCAACCGCGTCAGCTCGGGCGCGTTGAGGTAGTGCATCGTCCCCGTGTAGACGACGCCTCCGACCACGGTCGTCGCCACGAGGGCGAGCGCGGAGGAGACCATGGACTCCCGCGGGAGCCACTCGTTCACCGCCGCCATGGCCATCAGGGCGAGTCCTCCAACCAGGGCGCTCCGGAAGATGCATGCTGCGAGCCCGGTTCTTCCCGCCGTCCCGATCGACCGCCTCAGCCACGCCGCAAGCGCCCACGCCCCGACCGCGAACGCGATCGAGTGGGCCCCCGCCAGGCCCGCAACCGCCCACTCGTCCGTGAAGGCAGTGAATAGAGCGGCACCCAGGACGCTGGCGAGCGCCACGCAGGCAGCGTTGACGATCGCGGGAGCCCGCGCGTCTCCCAGCGCGTAACAAGCGCGCGTCAGCACGAGGAAGACCGAATAGGTGGGAAGGCCGATGGCGAAGGCTCCGATCACCCGCCCGGTAAGGGAGGCTCCGGCTTCCGTCATGGCTCCGTACTGCAGAGTGACCTGCGCGAGCGGCTCCGCGGCCGCCACCATCAGGGCCGCGACCGGCACCAGGATGAAGGTCAGCATCGCGAGCCCCTCGCGCAGCCGCAGCGCGAGCATCTCCGTCTCTCCCCGGGATGCATCCTCCGACATCGCCGGGAACAAGACGTGGAAGATCGGCACCCCGAAGAGCGCGTGCGGAAGATAGAAGAAGGTGTACGCCCATTGGTACGCCGCGACCCCTCCCTCGACGCGGTTCGCAAGCAGCAGGACGACTATGAGCCCAACCTGGTAGCCCCCCGCGTAGCCGAGTGCCCAGGCACCGACCTTCGCCCCCTTGCGTACCGCGGGATGCGACGTGTCGAAGCGCCACTTGAACCTCCACCCCAGTCGTCCGAGCCGGGGCACAAGGCACACGGTCATCGCAACGACTCCCAGACTGGTGCCGAGCCCCAGCACCATGGTCTCGGCCCCGCTTACACCTTCGACGGAAGGAGCCTCGTTGCCGCGCATCAACGCGTACGTCAGGTAGACGATGATCACCACGACGTTGTTGAAGATCGGGGCCACCGCTGGGACCACGAAGTGCCGGTGCGCATGCAGGGCCGCCGTCATGATCATCCCGGCTCCGTAGAAGACCACCTGTGGCGCGAACAGTCGGATAAAGGTCGTCCCGAGGTCGATCTCGTCCGCGCGCAGAGAGTCGTTCGCGACACCAAGGGTCAGGAGCCTCATCAGCACGGGTGCGGCGAGCGCCACGAGCACGGAGAGTCCCAGGAGGCAGACGAGAGCAACCGACGTCAGCGCGTTCGCCGCATCCCATGTTCCCTCCCGATCGCCCTTGACGAGATAATCGATGAAAGTCGGCACGAAGACGGAGGTCAGCACTCCGGCGGCGACGAGCTCGAAAACCACGTTCGGGATTGTGTTAGCGGTTTGGTAGGTGTTGGCGAGGAACGTGGTACCCATCGCCGCAGCCACCACGATCACGCGCACGAACCCCGTCACTCTCGAGATCGCCGTCGCAAAGCTGATGAACGCGGCTCCGCGCGCGAGGGATGTCTGCTGGCTTTCCATCATGCCTTCCGCAAGTGCCCCAGGATCAGGCGCTGGGAGTCGATTCCGGGGTCAACGGGATCACCGAGTCGGCCCCGTCGCGTAACCCGTAGTGGCCGGTGATGCCTTCGTCCGCCTGCGACAGCGCGAGTGCGATCGCGATCCTGCCCACCACTGTCTCGGCCTGATCTACGGTCGACACCTCGTTGCGCGCCTCGGCGTCGCCTCGGACGCTCGCCACTATCCCCCACTCACTCGTCGAGGCCTCCCCCACCGTCACCGCCAGACCCCGGTCGGCCAGCGACTCGGAAAGCGTGAGGCCGACGTCCTGCACCGAGAAGGGCGCCTCGTCGGAGCTCCCCGCAACCAGCGCGATGACCGAATCCGGAGGGACCGACTCACCCGTCTCGTTGTCCACTGCGACGTAGTCCTCCTCCCGCAACACCTCGAGCAGCTCCTCGAGGCGCCGGGTCGCCGCGACCGAGCCGCTGCTCTCGCCGGTGCCCGTGAGGCTCGCCGCGGCCATCCTCGCCCCCAGCTCCTCCGCGAGCTGGATCCGGAGCGCCCGGTTCGTCCCGGTGGACGACCTCAGGATCAGGGCCAGCTGATCGCGCTCCGCCGTGCCGGTAAGAGCGAGCCTGTCCGTAAGCGTGATCGTCGTCACCACCCTGCCTCCCGCCGTCTCGACCGCGTCCCTTACGCCCTCGGTCACAGTGCCGTCGGTCCCTTCGAACTCCACAACGACCACGCTTTCGTCGACCAGAGCTCCTCCCAGCAAGCGGCCCTCGGCCTCCGTCGTGAACGCCTGGAACGCGTCTACCCGGTCGTCGAGGTCACCGACTCGTCGTCGCAGATCGTCGTTGCTGTCGGCGAAGCCCCTCACCCTGTTCTCGAGTCGTTCGACGAGCTGCTCGTCGAGGACGACCGAGCCCATCAGGATGCCGAGCCCAAGCGCAAGGAAGACGGCTATCAAAGAGATGAGGTGGTAGCGGAAGTCGATCATCCGAAGATCGCTTCACGCAACGAGAACAGGAGGTTCTTGAACTCCTCCCAGTAGATCTTCAGATCGAGCTGGGCCGGGTCCGCGACGGAGATCACGATGGCCATCGTCGCGAGCGCCGAGATGATGAATATGAGCAGATCGACTCGCCGTACGCGACCTTTGTATATCCTGCCAACGCCCTTGGCGTCGACCAGTATCGGGCCCACGCGCAAGCGAACGAGGAACGTCGATGCCATCCCCTTGCGGCCCTTGTCCATGAATTCGACGAGATTTGCGTGTGTCCCAACCGCGACGAGTAGCTCCGCGCCCCGCTCGTACGCAAGCAACATCGCGATGTCCTCGGACGTGCCGGTCGCCTCGAACAGAACCGCCGGAATCCCCAGCGCCGTCATCCGCTCGAGTCCCGGCGCATGACCTCCAGGGTATGCATGCACGACGACCTCCGCGCCCGACAGCAGCGCCTCCGTTGTCACCGAGTCCATGTCCCCGATGATCATGTTCGGGCGAAGACCCGCGTCCATCAAGGCATCGGCCCCGCCGTCCACGCCGATCAGCAAGGGCTTGACCTCTCGGATGTAGGCCCGCAGTGCGCGGAGGTCTTCCTTGTAGTCATAGCCTCGAACCACGATCAGCACGTGACGACCGTGGAAGTCCGTAGAGACGTCGGGCAAGCGCGTTGCCTCGAGCAACACATCCCGCTCGTCCTTTATGTAGCCGATGGTGTTCTCGGCGAACCGCTCGAGCTCGGATGCAATCGACTGCTTCGCGCGGTCGAGGCTCTTCTCCGCCTCGTCGAGGGTAAGCACCTTTCCGTGCGCTATCTCCTGGCGCCCAGCGCCGTTGACGGAGTAGACGTGACCGCCGTCCAGCAGGAGCCTGGATCCCTCCGCGAGACGCATCACGTCGGGACCGGCCTCGTCGATGACCATGATTCCCGCCGAACAGAGCAGCAGGGGGCCGAGGTTCGGATAGCGTCCCGTCGACGACCGCGCCGCGTTGACGACGGCCTTCACTTGTTTGTGGACGAGGCCCTCCGCCGCGATCCGATCGATGTCCTCGTGATCGATGACCGCGATCTCGCCCGGCTGCACCCGCGACAGCAGGTTCTTGGTGCGCGCATCGACGCGCGCTAATCCCGCCAGGGCGCCTTTGGCGGCCGGCTGGTCGACATACGTCTTGCGGCGCGGCTTGCCGATCACTAAGCCGCCACAGCCATCGGATCACACAGCATCCATGAAATCCTACGTGGGGCGCGGTACGCGGCTACGGTTAATGGCCCTGTCGCGGAAGGCCGAGCTTGGTCCTCAGCCGCTCTATGAAGCCGGGTCCCGAGAGCCTGATCAGCCGGAGTGGGCGCTCGTGGCGGTGTACCGTCACCGTGCATCCCGCGGGAATCTCCCGTCCCACCGCGCCGTCGAGCACCACCGAGGCTCCCTGCCCGGACTCCCTCGCCACCGTGATCTCGACGGTCTCGTCGGGGGCGAGCACGAACGGGCGGGAGAAGATCATGTGGGCGTTCACGGGGGCGAGCACGAGGCACGAGGCGCGGGGGGACACGATCGGTCCTCCCGCGCTCAACGCGTAGGCCGTCGATCCCGTGGGGGTTGCCACGATCAGGCCGTCGGCATCGAAGGTGGCGAGGTCCTCTCCACCGACGCGGACCCGCAGTCGAACGAGCCGGTGTCTCGACGAGCGCTCGACCAGCACCTCGTTGAGACCGACGTAGCCCGCGGTCTCGTCGCCGGCCACGGCCGAGCACGCGAGCATCATCCGCTCTTCGAGTGAGAACGATCCGTCGAGGACCCGCTCGAGCGCCTCCCCGGCGCCCGCCGCGTCGACCTCGGTCAGGTAACCGAGACGGCCGACGTTGACTCCCAGAAGCAGCGCGTCTTGGTCGTGGGCCAAGCGAGCCGCCCGCAGCATCGTCCCGTCGCCCCCGAGCGACAACACGAGGTCGGCGGAGTAGTCGGTCACGGCGATGCCCTGCCGGTCGAGCCAGCTCGCGATCTCCCCGCGCAAAGCCACGGCCTCCGGCTTTCCTTCGTGGCTGACGATGGCGACGCTTCCGACCTTCACGCGCTTACCTCTTCTATGGCGCTCCGGATTGGATCATCTCGCTCCGGCGCTCCACGCCTCATGTGGACGAAGAACTCGCGGTTCCCGGCCGGACCGCGCGGCTCCGATGGCACGGCGCCGGCGAGTCCGAGCTTGAGCCCTCGTCCCGTCTCGACCACTCGCAGGAGGGCGGCTCGCCACAGGGTCGGGTCGCTCACGACTCCACCCTTCCCCACGGACTCCTTGCCTACCTCGAACTGGGGCTTCACCAGCAGGACGTAGTCGGCATCCCGAGAGGCAACCGACACGAGTGCCGGGAGGACGAGCTCGAGGGAGATGAACGAGAGATCGGCGACGACTCCGTCCGGCTCCCACGGGAGGTCGCCGGGGGTCAGGTGTCGTGCGTTCTTGCGTTCGATCACCACCACCCTGTCGAGGTTGCGCAGGCCCCAATCGAGCTGTCCGTACCCGACGTCCACGGCAACCACGGCGGCGGCTCCGCCCTGCAGGAGACGATCGGTGAAACCGCCCGTCGATGCCCCGGCGTCGAGCCATCGCCTTCCCGCAACCACAACGTCGAGCCGCGCCAGCGCGCCGTCCAGCTTGTCGCCGCCGCGGGAGACGAATCGCGCCGTAGGCGCGTCGATCACGATCGGGTCGTCCGCCGACACCAGGGTCGTGGCACGGGCGGCAGGGATGCCTCTCACGAGGACCTTCCCGGCCTCTATCGCGCGCCTGGCCTGATCGCGGGACGACGACAGACCCCGCCGGACGAGCTCAGCGTCGAGACGGGAGGTCCTGGCCAATCTCCGCCTCCAGTGCCCCGTACAGCTCCCTCAGCACCTTCAGGCGGGTGGCATCGTCGGCTTGCTCGGCATGCTCGAGCTGGCTCTCGGCCCAGCCGGCGATGTCCTGCGGGCGCTCCTGCTGGTGGTCCATCGGGCCCTTATCCACCGTCCGATTATCGACCTCCATCAGCCCGACGACGGTGATTTGCGCTGCGTGGTCCTCCTGGTCGACGTCTTCTTCGCGCTCGACCTCTTCGCCGTCTTCTTCTTTCCCTGGCCCTCGAGACGGGCGATCCTGCGCTCCAGGCGCTCGACGTCACGCTTCGACGCGACCCCCAGGTTCGCGACCTGCGCCTGGATCTCGGCTCTGACGAAGCCGATCAGCTCCTGGCGGCTCTGTCTGCTGATATCCATGATGTCGCGCACCGCGGACGAGGCCTGCTCGCGCCTGACGTCGCCCCGTTGAACGAGGTCCTTGACGATCTGCTCCGCTCGATGACGCGTGAGCTCTGCAACGCCCGAGGTGAACAGAGCGACCCGTCGCAACTCGTCCAGCAACTCTTCCTCCGATCCCTCAGCCGTCTACGGACACCGCAAACCTATACTCGCAACGTGATCTCGCTGATCCCGATCTCGGACGCCAATCCCACGCGAAGGTTTCCGATCGTCACGCTCGCGCTGATCGCATTGAACATCGTGGCGTTCATCCAAACCCCGGGACTAGGGATGTCCGACGAATCGAGTGCGTACTTCGTCGAGAATGCACCCGCCCCGTGTCAGCTCCCGGACGAATGCCCGAACCGTCCTTTGCAGGTCGGCCCCAGGACTGTGGTCGAGATCCCGCATCGGAGCTTCACCTCGTTCCTGACGGCAACGGTCTTCTCGACCTTCCTGCACGCCGGCTTCCTGCACCTCGCCGGCAACATGCTCTTCTTGTGGGTGTTCGGCAACAACATCGAGGATTTCCTGGGCCCGATCAAGTTCATCGCGTTCTACTTGATTGCCGGGATAGCGGCGTCGTTTGCCCATGACTTCACCCACCTCCAATCTTTCATCCCGGCAGTCGGTGCCTCCGGTGCGGTCGCCGGAGTGATGGGTGCTTACCTGGTCCTCTATCCCAAGGCGCGGGTGAACGTGCTCGTTCCGATCTTCATTCTCTTCACCATCGTCCAGCTGTCCGCCTGGGTCGTCCTCGGCCTGTGGTTCGTGTATCAGTTCCTCATAGGTTCGCAAGAGCTCGCGGGCGCCGGCGGGGTTGCGTGGATGGCCCATGTCGGAGGGTTCGTGTTCGGAGCGATCGCGATCTTCCTGTTGGGTGGCAGACCTCATCGCCCGCGCCTCCAGTGGCAACCTTCGTGGCGCTATTGATTCAGGGCCGCGGGGAGTAGTAACGCTCGTCGCGCGGAGGGGCCCAGATCGAGTCGTCCATCAGGGCCCCGGCCGGCTCCTCCTCCACGTAGTCCTCGACCCGGCCGTCGAGCATCGCCACTATCCGGTGGGCGTGCTGGATCACCTCCTTGTTGTGGGTCGCGACCAGACAGCACGATCCCTCCTTGGCCGCATCCTTGAGCATCCAGAAGACGTTCGTGCCCCAAGCCGCGTCCTGGTGGCCCGTCGGCTCGTCGGCGAGGACGAGCGCAGGGCGGAGCACGAGGGCGCGCGCGACCGCGGCGCGCTGCTGCTCACCCAGCGACGTCTCCTCGGGGGGCCGGTGGCCGAGCTGGTCGAGGCCCAGCCTCTCGAGCAGCGACTCGACCCTGTGGGACATCGCCTGGTCGAGAACGTCGGCTACCCGCGCCGGCAGCTCGACGTTCTCGCGCACCGACAGCTCCTCCACGAGGCCCAGGCTCTGCGGTATCAACGACACCTGCCCCCAAGGCAGGTCCGCCGCCTCGAATCGCCGACCGTCCGCCCACGTGATCTGGCCGCGCTCGGGCGTCTCCCAGCCGGACAGCACGTTCAGCAACGTGGTCTTCCCCGAGCCGGAGGGCCCGATCAAGCCCACGACCTCGGACGAGTTGAGCGTCAGCGACGCACCCTCCAGAGCATGAACGCTTTCCGAGCCCCGCCGGTAGGACTTGTACAGCTCGACCGCGTTGACCAGCGGCTCGGTCATCGCCCCGATCTCCTCGATCCATGCTCCGCGACCCGCTCGAGGATTCCGTGCCTCAGATAGAGGGTCTTGTCTGCGATGTCGATCGCCTGAGGGTCGTGGGTTGACAGCACGACCGATTGACCCTCCTCTGCGAGACCGTGGATCACTTGTAGCAGCGCCTCAGAGGCATGGGAGTCGAGCTCGGCCGTGGGCTCGTCGGCGATCACCAGCTCGGGGCTACCGACGACCGCCTGAGCGAATGCCACCCGCTGCTGTTCGCCGCCGGATAGCTGCTCGGGGCGGTGGTCGGCACGTTGAGCCAGCCCGAGCCACTCGAGTAGCTCCATTGGATCGCGGTCCGGTCCGCGGCGGTAGCGGGCGGCCAGCTTCACGTGTTCGAGAACGTTCAGGTACGAGATGAGATTGTCCGAGGGCCGCTGGAAGATGTAACCCACTTTCCTGCGAACGCGCCGCAACATCTTGGAGGACGCGTCGCTGATCTCGTCTTCTCCGACCTTGACTGATCCCTCGGTCGGATGGTCCATCCCGGCGAGCACCCTCAGCAGAGACGATTTCCCGCTGCCCGAAGGACCGACGATCGCGGACACTTTGCCCTTCGGGAAGGCTGCGTCCACCCCGCGAAGCGCGTACACGCGTCCCGATTCCGTCGCGTAGGTCTTGACGAGCTCGCTGCAGCTCGCCGCATCTATCGAGAGCTCAGTCTGCAAGCCTCATCACCTCTCCCACGTTGGCACCGTCCGCACTTCTCTGCACCCACCACGCACCTCCCCACGCTGCGACGACAAAAGTCACCGTCGTCAACGCCAGCTCCAGTGAGGGGGTTCGCAGCAACGGAGAGGGTGGCACCTCGGGCAATAGGTCCAGCCGCGCGTAGACCAAGCGAACGGCGATCACCCCCAAAGTCGCACCGGTGGCCAGCGCGCTCAACAGCATCCCGAGCAGCTCGAGAACCACCGCGAAACGGTGGTTGCGGACCTGCAGCCCCATTCGTTTCGCAAGCGCGTAGGAAACGAGCCTCGCCCGCTGACGCGCAGCGAGGTAGAGGAGCATGCCGACGACGGCCAAGAGGCCGGCGAAGATCCCGAGCAGCTCGAGCAGGGTGAAGGTCCACGAGATCGACAACAAGGCAGACGTGTCGCCGGCATCTTGGGCCGTGACCGCGGTCTGCGTATCGAGCCCCGCGGCCTCGAGTGCGGCGAGCACGCGTTCCTCGCTGCCCTTGGCCCACACGTTCGCGTCGGCCCCGGCCGTGCCGACGCTCCCTCCGGCGGCGGAGATGGCATCCTCGAGCGCGGTCGCGTCGGCCACGATCATCGGGTGGTCGGTCAACATCCCGGGCCAGGTCCTCGCCTCGCCGACGTGCTCGATGGGAACGTCGTGACCGGCGATCTGGACGATGCTCGGGACGGCCGTCCGGCCGGCAACGATCACGGGAAGCGAGCCGTCGTCGGCCACCGGCCCCAAGCGTGCCGTCAGTTCCTCCACCGGATCGCTCGCGAATGCCTGGTCCCAGTAGGCGGCATCCACGAACGTCTGGGGGTCGATCCCGAGGATGTCGACCCGGCGTCCGGCCGTCTCACCCCGGTCGAGCTGCAAGACCCTCGTGTGCGGGACCTCAATGGCAGGGAGGTCGTCCGTCCTCGAGACCGGGACACTGACGTCCGAGCCGGCGAAGACGTGCGTCTTTGCGTTGGTCGTTGCTTTCACGGACGACACCAGCATCGTCGAGTAGACGAGCACTCCGACGGCCACCGCGGCCGCGGTCACGAAGAGCAGAGCGCTGCGCGACGCTCCCGCGAGCCTTCGGACCGCAAGGTAGACGGGTACGCCGGACGACGACGTCGCCGATCGCAAGAGCGGAAGGATGGCCCGCGCTCCGCGCACGACGAGACCGGCGCCACCGAGGACGAAGAGGATGGGCCAGAGAACGAGGAGGAGGTCGAGCTGCGAGGAGCCGCCGTCGGGATCGGTCGTCAATGCGCCTCGCGAGACGATTCCGTAGAGGGCCGCTCCGCTCGCGAAGAGCACTCCCGCCTCCCATGGGAAGCGACCCACACCCCGATGATGTCCCTCGATATGAAGCGCACGCGTAGACGTGAGGGCGGCCGATGATCCGTACACGAGCACTCCTGCGATCACCGCCATCATTGTCATCAACAAGTCTCGGCGCACCGCGACGAGATCGACCCTGCCGGGTCCCAGCAGCGTCACGAGGCCGAGGGCCACCAACCCACCGAGCGCGGAAGCAAGCAGAGTCGGAACGAGAGCCTCCAAGGACACGCGCGCCCCAGTGGAGATCGGGTTCGCTCCCATCGCGGCCAGCAATCTGAATTCGATCCGTCGCTTCTGCACGGAATAGCCACCGGCGACGGCCACGAGGATCAGCGCCACGACCCCTCCGGCGAGCGACAGGGTTCGAACCGGACTCTCGATCCCCGCCGCGGTCTCCGCCGCGGAGGCGATCAGGGCGGGCAGAAGCGAGGTTGTGGCCGGCGTGTTGAAGCCACCCTGGAACATGGCTCCGAGTCGCGTGTCCTCATCGAGCAGTTGGGCTTCGACGCCGTCTATCCGACGGGCGATCTCCCTCGCCTGGGAGAGTGTCAATCCCCGGGTCTCGATCGGCACCTCCCAGCGAAACTGGCCCGTGTCGCGCATGTGCCCACCGAGGTCCAGCATCGCCCGTATCCCCGCGATCATGGGAGGAGGAGGTGAGCCGGCCCCCAGCTCGGCCGGATAGATCAACCGGCGAAGCGATCTCCAGTACTCCGTCACCGGTGTCTCGATCAGATCTCTGTAGATGCCCTTAACCCTCGTAGTCGTGAGTCGCTCAACGGACAACTCGATCTGGTCGCCGGGTTCGAGATCGAGGGCTCTCGCTGTGGTTTGAGCGACCAGCACTCCCGGGCCGGAGACCTGCTGCAGGATCTCCACATGCTCCTCGGCTCCGGCCCGAGCGATGGGTTGGACCTGGACCTGGGTGGCGCCGCGGGAGGCGGCCGCGAGCGCTCGCGTCCCGATTACGATCACATCAGGCGCACCCATCCGGCTCGTCCGCTCCACGGCGTTCGTCAACGCTCGCGTCTTCCGCGTCAAGAGTTCATATCCAGAGATGAGCTCCTCGATTCGTTGAGTCTCAGGATCGAAGACGGGGTTGCGTCCGAAGAAGTTGTTCTGGCTCACGACGAACCCGGCGTTGGCCCGGGCGACACCGGCGAGCTCACGCTCGAGCGCTCCGGTTCCCGCCGACGAGAGGAACAGCGGCCCCATCAAGGTCGAGAGCGCCAGTATGGCCGCGCCTGCCGCCAGAGCTGCAGCGATAAGCGGCCATCTAAACGCAAGGAGCGGGGCCTTCCTCCACAGCAGTCCCACCCCGCGCGACCCCGAGCCGCGCGACTCACTCGACACCCCTCATCACCTCCGCATAGTTGGCTCGATCCGCGATCCTCTGCACCCACCAGGCCCCGGCGGCGCCGGCTACGGCCAAGAGCACCGACGTGAGCAGAAGCTCCGTCGACGGAGCTCGAAGCAATGGAGAGGGCGGCACTCCGGGCAACAGGTCGAGCCTCTCGTAGACGAGGCGAACGGCGACGCCACCGAGCAGCACGCCCATCGCGAACGCGACGGTGAGCATCGCCGCCAGCTCGATCAATAGAGCGCTCAGGTGCGCGCGCCGAGTGAGGCCCATCCGCCCTGCCAGAGCGTAGGCCAGGGTCCGTGCTCGCTGGCGCGCGCTCAGGTACAGCACCATCCCCACGACCGCGAGCGCTCCCGAGAGGATTCCGAGCAGTCGCAGTAGTCCGAATGTCCAGGAGATCGATTGCAGGGCAGAGCTGTTGCCCACCTCGTCTGAGGTGATCGCGTCCTCGACGCGGTAACCGGCCTGTCCGAGCTCGGCAAGGACCTCGCCCGTGTCCCCCCTGACCCACAGATCGGCGCGCGCTTGAGCTCCGCTGCCCAGAGAGGTGCCGTGCGCTCGGAGGGCCTCGTCCAGCACCGTCGTCTCGGCCACGAGGACGGGCGTGTCGGACACCATGCCCGGCCACACGTCGGCTCGCCCCACGGTTGTCACCGGGATGTCTTCGTTACCGACCTCGGCGACATCCGGGTCCATGTCCGGGGCTCCCGCCACGATCAGCGGGAGCGGACCGGCGGCCCGGTCGAGCCCTCGGAGAAGGTCATCGAGGGAACGATCGGAGAACGACGTGTCCCAGTAGGCGGCCGAGGCGAAGGTCTCCCTATCGACACCCAGGATCGCTACTCTCCGCCCAGCCACCTCGGCGTTTCGGATGCCGGTGACGACGGTGGACGGCAAGTCGATGTGCGGGAGGTCCGTGTACAGGTCGACGGGGATGGACACGTCGGACCCGGTGTAGACGTGTGACTTCGCGTAGGTCGTCTCGTCCACGGATGACACGAGCATCGTGGAATACATGAGCACCCCGATCGCCACCGCGCCCGTGGAGACGAGGAGGAGCGCCGCGCAGCGGGCGCCGGTGAGGCGCGCCGTCGCGAGATAGGCGGGGGGACGCGTGAACGCGAGGGCTCGTCTGAGCCCGGGAAGCAGGCTTCGGATGACTCTTACGACGAGACCAGCCGCACCGGCGAGCGCCGTGACGGGGAAGACGACGAGCATGAGGTCCACGCTCGCCCCACCTTCCCTGCTTACCTCGAGCGCCCCGCGGGTCGAGATGCTGTAGAGGCATGCCGCCCCTCCGGCGAGGATCACGAGATCCCAGGGAAGGCGCGCGACGCGTTCCCTGCTCCACTCCTGGAACAGCAGCCTCGCGGACGCAGCCGCCGTCGCCAGGGCGAAAACCACGACGCCGGCGACGGTCGATATCGCCGCGGCCAGCGCGCCCTCCTCGACGGCTCGAGGATCGATCGACCCCGGCCCGAGCAGCCCCATCACGCCCCGAGCCAGCAATGCTCCCGTTACCGCCGCCACGGCTGCGGGGATCACCGCCTCCATGGCGGCCCGAAGGGCCGTCGCCGCCGGATGATCGCCGCGCGCGGCCATGAGCCGGTACTCGATGCGCCGTTTCTGGACCGAGTAAACGCCGGCCACGGCGAGAAGGGCCAGCGCAACGATGCTCCCGACCAGAGACAACGTCCTGACCGGGCTCTCGATGCCGGCGGCGGTCCGCTTCGCCGCGAAGACCAGGTTGGGAAGGGTCAGATGCTCGTCCTGGCCGAAGTAGGCGGAGCTGCGGAACTGATAGAAGACCCGCCCAAGTCCCGACTCACGGTCTAGTAGCCGGGTCCGGAGGTCGCCGAGCTCGCCAGCGAGCACCTCGGCCCGGGCAAGGGTCATCCCCCGGCGCTCGAGTGGAAGCTCCCAGCGGAAGCTCGCGTCGACGTTCAAGCTCCTCCCGATCTCCAGGTAGAGGGCCCGGTCGGCCAACAGGAAAGTGGGTCGCTCCTGGAACCTCGGAGGCTGCGGATAGATGTGGTCCCTCCACAGGGGCGCCCACCAGCGCGTCTCGCTGCGTGGTTCGGCCGCAAGCTCTCTGTAGATGCCCTTCACCGAGACGGTCGTCCGGCGAGGCACGAGCGAGAGCTCGATCGCATCTCCCGGCTCGACCCCCAGGGCCTGCGCGGTCGCGTCGCTCACCCAGACGCCGCGTCCGGGGACCGATCCGAGGCGATCGACGTGCTCCAGGTCCCCGTCCCGGTTGAGCATTCTGACCTCGGTCACAGTCCCACCGCCGGCCGCAAGCACGGTGGGACCGAGGATCGTGACGGTCGCGGGCCCGAGATGATCGAGACCGGCCCTCGCCCGAGCCAGCCGCGCGTTGCGGACGTCGAGCAGCTCCCGTGGCGATCTCAGCCGGCCGCCCCTCTCGGAAAAGGAGAAGCTCCCCGGCGCGTAGCGCCGCCCGAGCGGGCTGGAGCGGACGATCTGCAGGCCGGCCCCCCATCGGCTGACCCCGTCGAGCTGGTCGGTGAGCGCGGCATTGGCGGCGGAGGATACGAACAGCGGGGCGCCCGCGGCGACCACGACCAGGATCACCACACCGGCGGCCAGGGCCGCGAACACCTGCGGGAAGCGCAGCCACATCAGCGGCGCCTTGCGCCACTGCGGCCCGGGCCCCCGCCTCTCGCTCACGCCCACTACTACATCAGTAGTCGGGTCGCGATTCCATACCTACTGCCTAAGAAGTTCTCGAAGGCTGGCGACGACGAGATCGGGGGCGGGGCTTACTCTCGCGGCCTGATCGCGAGAGGTCACCCCGGACAGGACCAACACCGTCGTCCACCCGCGCCTCGCCCCGCCTGCAAGGTCGGTCTCGGGACGATCCCCCACCATCGCAACCTCTTGTGCCCCGTCGAGACGCCCGGCGACCGTCTCCATCATGGGATCGTGCGGCTTGCCCATGACCTCGGCGCGCCGTCCGGACGCCGTCTCTATCGAAGCGAGTATCGCCCCGGCTCCGGGCCACAGCCCGTCGGGCGCGGGGAAGGCGGAGTCGTCGTTCGTCGCAACGAAGTCTGCTCCGGACAGGACGGCCGCAGCCGCGCGCCGCATCGCGACGTAGTCGAAGCGAGGATCCCACCCGACCACGACCAGGTCGGCTCGGGTCGACTCCGGATCGTCGTCGATCTCGATGCCGATCGAGGCAAGCTCGGAGCGGATGCCGTCGCCTCCGACCACTATCGCCCGCGCGCCGGCTTGACGCCGTTTCTCGAGCACTTCGGCGGTGACGACCGCGGAGGTGACGAGCTCCCGAGGCGTTGCCTGAATGCCCATCCGCGCAAGCTTGTCGACGTACTGACCAACCGTCGAACGGGAGTTGTTCGTGCAGAACACAAGCCGTACGCCACGCCTGCGAATCTCCTCGACGGCCTCGGCAGACCCTTCGATGGGGACGTCACCTCTATACAGGACGCCGTCCATGTCGCAGACGAGACCGTCAAATATCATCCGCACCCATGCCCGAGCTCAGACCCTTCCCCGGCGTTCGTTACTCCTCCCCTTCCGACATCTCTGATCTCGTCTGTCCACCGTACGACGTCATATCGCCGGCGCTGCAGGATGCCCTGCATTCTCGCCATCCCCACAACGCGGTGCGTCTCGAGCTGGCAAGGTCGCGAGGCGAAGGTTACGAAGGGGTGTACGAGACCTTCCTCGCGTGGCTCGATGAGGGCGTCCTGCGGCCCGAGGACTCTCCATCGCTCTACGTCTACCGCCAGGACTTCGTCGCGCCGGACGGTGAGCGTCGTCGAGTGGCCGGGGTGCTGGGGGCCTTGAAGCTCGAACCGTTCGGCAGCGACTCCGGCGTCCTACCCCACGAACGGACGATGGCGGGGCCGAAGCAGGATCGCCTCGCGCTCATGCGCGCCTGCCCGGTCAACGTGTCTCCCATCTACGCGATCTACAGAGGCGCTGGGGGTCTGCGCCCGTTCCTCGATTCGCTCGAGACCCGGCCTCCGGCCTATCGCTTCACCGACGACGAGGCCATCCTTCACCGGCTGTGGGTCGTCTCGGCCTCGGCGGAGCTGGACGTCCTGAGCGACGCGCTCTCTCCCGGTCCCCTGGTCATCGCCGACGGACACCAC
Organism: Actinomycetota bacterium; assembly: GCA_050694215.1. Lineage (GTDB taxonomy): Bacteria > Actinomycetota > CADDZG01 > CADDZG01 > WHSQ01 > JBOGXB01. The sequence continues at coordinate 5,859 of JBOGXB010000005.1, read as the reverse complement.
CGTTACGAGACCGCACTCGCGTACCACGAGGAGCAGGAGAGCGATGGGCCACACGACTCGATGATGTCCTTATGCGTCGACGCGGACGTCGAGGAGCTCGTGGTGCTTCCTTACAACCGGGCCGTGCGTACGTCGACCTCCGAGGATTCGGTCAGGTCCGTGCTGATCGAGACCTTCGAGGGAAGGGATATAGACAGTAGCGAGGCGGAGTCCCTCCTCGCGCGGCCGAGGGACGACCATGCCTTCGTCTTCCGGTTCCGCGAGTCGGCGATCCTCGCGCGCGCGACAGACGATCAGGTGATCGCCGCCGTGGGCGAGCATCATCCTGCATGGCGCAACCTGGACGTCGTCGCGCTTCACGAGGTGGTGCTACCCAGGGTGGCACCCGGCAGTATTCACGACCTTCGCTTCTCGCGCGAGCCGGCCGAGATCGCCCGGCTCGTTGAGGAGGAAGGCTTCAGCTTCGGGATCCTCCTGCGCGCGCTCGAGGCGCCCGAGATCGTGGACGTCGCGTGCTCCGGCGAGAGGATGCCTCAGAAGGCCAGCTACTTCTGGCCCAAGGCCCTCACGGGACTCGTGTTCCGGCCACTCGAGTGAAGCTTCTTCACCGTCTTATTGACTTGGGAGCGCGCTCCCCTGTAGCCGAGTTAGCAGAGAACGCTAGGCCGGTGCGGTCTCTTCCGTCCTGAGCGGGCGGGGTGGATCACACACGCGGCAGGGAGCGAGGCCCTCGGCCTCGGCCATCTCCGGCGTGATCGTTGCAAGATCGGCCTTGCCGTGGAGCACAGAGCAGTCGCCGCGGTGGTACGAGCCTCCTGTGGCGACCACCTGCTCGCGCGCCGAAGAGCCGTTGGACGAGTGCTGAAGACGACCGAGGTTCCGGGCCAGAAGCGTCGCCATCTCCTCGAACTTCTCCGTCAGCAGCTGGCGCTCGGCTCGGACGGTGGCGAGGAATAAAAGAGCGACCCCCGTGGCGATGAGACCCAGTCCCATGAACCCACCCGAGAGCAGATAGGGGAACTGACCGGTGATGAAGTTCCGGCTCGCGGCGCCGTTCCAGGCGAGGCCGATGAAGACGAACCCGAGGGTGATCAAGTTGAGGCCCATGATCCGACCGAGTCGAACCCTGGTGTCGACGTCCGCCCACAGAGATTGCCATATGGCCTTGATCCGCTTCATGCGCGTCTCCGCTGCTAGAAGGTCCGAGTTAACGCTGGTGATGACGTTCTTCGACCCGGACGCTCCATTCCCTGCCTCCGGTAGACGTAACCGCGCTCCCGCCCCCCTCGTCCCCCCATGAGCGAGCGCGGGCCTCCAGCTACTTCCAGGAGCGTGGAATGCCGCCCTGCCTCAGAAGGCCCTGCCTCAGAGGGGCCCGGCCTCAGAGGGGCCCGGCCTCAGAAGGGACCCCGATCAGAAGGGGTCGCCCCGTCCGCGTCGAATAGGTCACTCGGAGGGACTCCTGGCCGCTTCATTAGGGGGCAGACGCATGGGAAGGCTAAAAGGCCTGTGCACGGTGACGACGCTCGCCCTGGTTGCGGGAACCGCGCTCGCGCCGGCTGCGGCCGCCGCGACGGCCAAGCCGTCGATCATTGCTCAGGCGTGGTACTGGGAGAGCCAGCGCAACGAGAACGTCGACACCCCTGCCGGCACCGTCGCCGGCGAGGCTCCGAATCCCTTCTGCCCCGCAGCGCCCGGCAGCCTCGGAGCTCCCAGCGACACCTGCGCGGCCGGCAGGCTGCCGGTGCAGGTCGTGAACGGCGACTACAAGACCCCCGAGATGCTGTCTGCCGTCAACTTCGATTTCACGATGGTCCCCCCCGGCTCGAAGGTGAGCAAGTTCACCCTCACGATGCTCGAGGCGGAGTCGGGCTGCTACAACAACAAGGGCACCGACACAGGCAAGCAATGTGAGGAGACCGACGCGCGCAACATCGACGGCAAGCAGATCCAAGCGTGCCTCGTGAGCGAGATCATCGGAGACGGTGAGGCACGGCCCTACAAGGAGCGGCCCAAGTTCAAGTGCACCAATGCGGATCCCGTCGCTAAGCGAAAGGAGATCCGCAACGACGCCAAGGCCGATCCCAACGACACCGACAAGGACCACGTCTGGACCTTCGATCTGACCTCGTACGCGCAGAAGTGGGCCAAGACGTTCTCCGTCAACACCTCGGTCCTTCTCTTCCCCAAGGAGCCCAAGAAGGCCGGCGGTAACGAGGTCGACTGGCGCGTCGTCTTCGCCGGCCCGAAGTTCAAGCACGGAGTCAAGACCCAGGTCGTCTTCACGCCGCCCGCGGGCGGCCTCGGCGCGCTTCCGGGTGGAGGTCTGCCCGGAACGACGGGCTTCACCGACACAGGCAGCGGCGGCTTTACATCGACGACGGGGGACTCGGGCGACTTCGGATCCGGCTCGGCGTCAACCGGCCTGCCGACGACGTCCTCCGGAAGCGGCGGGGGCGCGTCCACGACCCCGGGCGAGCCCGTCGACACCGGCGGCGAGCAGCAGCCCACCGCCGCCGAGGCACCCAAGGTGCAGGCGATGCCTGCCTACGTGTGGCTGGCGATACTCGCCGGCCTGGTGGGTTTCTCCTTGCTGCGCTCGTTCGTGCTCGAGAGAGGCGCCGGGCCGCGGCCCGACGGGGTCCTGGCGCAGATCCACAAGCTGAACGCCGAAGGGCGGGGTGGGACGGCTGTGGGCGGGGCGGGTGCAGGAGCCTTTGGGGTTCTCATAGCCGGCCTCGGCTCGGTCGGCCGCAGACTCGCGCCGGTGGGGTCCAAGCTGGTCGAGTTCACAAGCAAGCTCAAGCCGCGGAGGAAATGATGGACATGGAACGCAACCGGGTCTCAGCCGTCGCAGCACTGCTGGCCATGCTGATCCTCGCCGCCGCGTGTGGTCAGAAGCCCGGCGTCTCCAACAAGATCGAGGGCGTCGCGTCCGGGGCAATCGGGGGGCTGTCGCTCCCCGAGGGCTCGACGGTGGACGAGGAAGGCAACATCATCGACGCCGAGGGCAACGTGATCGGGAACGTCGAGGAAGGCATCACCGATCCCTCCGCCCTCGCCTCGGGCGGCACGGGCGGCTCGGGCGGTGGCGTATCGACGTCGACCGGCACGGGTGGGGGTGGTTCGTCGTCCTCGACCGGCGGCGGAGGCGGCACCGGCTCGGGAGGCTCCGGCGGATCAGGGGGCGGAGCGGTCCGCGGCCGAGCAAACGCCACAGGCGTGACCGCCAACAAGATCACCTACGGCATCCACGCCCCGCTCTCGGGAGCGGCTCCGGTCCCCTCGGACTCGGTGCAGAAGGGCAAGGACCTCTACTTCAGGTGGCTGGCGCGCAACAACAAGACCGTTGGCGGACGAAACGTCGAGGTCGTCCTCAAGAACGACCAGTACAACCCCTCGACCGCAGTCGCCGTGTGCAAGGAGATGGTCCAGCAGAACAAAGTATTCCTGCTCGCCGGCGCGGCCGGGACCGACCAGATCGCGGCCTGCGCGCGCTACTCGGAATCCGTGGGAGTCCCCTACATCTCCGCGGGGGTCACCGAGCTGCAGGTGAACACGTTCCGCACCTACTTCGCGACCTCGATGACCTACCCGGATCAGTCTCCGCTCCTCGTCGACCTCATGACGAGCAAGCTCGGCGCCAAGCGCGAGAAGAACGCCATGCTGTTCTTCGACACCGCGTCGTTCAGGGATTCTCACGACGCCTTCAAGGCGGCCGCCGCGAAGGCCGGCATGCCGATCACCAAGGACCGCATGGTTCCCAAGAACGCGGGTACGTCCGAGGCCCGCTCGGTCGTTCAGGAGTTCACCCTCGCGGGGATCCAGAACGTCTTCGTGCTGACGTCCCCGGTGTTCTGGCTCAACGTCCTCAAGCAGGCGAACACGCAGGCGTTCAGGCCTCAGTGGGTCGGAGTCGGTATCTCGATGACCTTCGACACCGTGGCCTCCGTCGCGTGCCCCGACGGCAACTCGATCGACAAGGCCAAGTTCTTCTCCCCCTTCCCCGCCTGGGTGGACTCGAACAGGTTCGACCCCAACTTCCAGAAGGCGGTCAGGGCGTTGAACAACGAGGAGTGCGCCAGCGCGGGTTGCGGTGACGACTTCATGTGGCTTTCGTGGCTCGGCTCCCGCACGATCGCCGACATGTTCCTCAAGACGGGCAGGAACCTCACGAGGGGTGCGTTCGTCCAGGCCGTCGAGGGCATGAAGAATTACCGCAACGGGATCGGGCCGGCGCTCACCTTCTCGTCCAACGACCACTTCGGCGCGAGCCAGGTGCACGTCAACGAAGCGAGATGCTCGGACCGGAGGTGGCACACGATTATGCCCTTCCGGAGCAGCTTCTAGCCGTCACCACGCAGCACCGATTAGCCTCGACGGACCGACAAGGTAGGTTGCCCGAGCGATGAGAACCGGCATAGTCCTTGCGGCGATCGCTGCAGCCATCGGCTTGCTGCTCCTGCTGGGTGCGGGCGATCAGACGGGCCCCAACCCGTTCATCGTGATCGGGGTCCTCACCGGAGCGACCTACGGCCTCGTGGCCCTCGGCATCGTCCTCATCTACAAGGGGGCGCGCGTCTTCAACTTCGCACAGGCGGAGTTCGGCACCCTCGCTGCTTTCATCACCTACGTCCTCATCGAGCAAGTCAGGTCCCCCAGGATCCCCTACGGCGTCGCCGCTCTGATAGCAGTTGCAGCGGTCGTCCTCATCGGACTGGGTATGGAACGGGTCGTCGTCCGTCCTCTTATGAACGCGCCCCGTATCACTCTTCTGGTCGCGACGATCGCGTTTGCACTTCTTGCGATCGGGGTCCAGGTGATGCTCTTCCTTCCCGAGGCCAAGACCCTGCCGGCGCTGCTCAGCCCGTTGAACGAGGCCGGTGACCCGCGCGGGCCGCAGGTGTTCGACTACATCATCGAGCCCCAGCTCCTGCTCATCGTCGGAGTGCTGTTGGTGCTCGCCGTAGTGATCGGCTACTTCTTCTCCAAGACCGATCTCGGCCTCGCCGTCCTGGCCACCTCGCAGGATGCCTTCGCCACCAGAGTGGTCGGTATCAGCGTCGAGCGGATGTCCCGCTTCATCTGGGGATCCGCCGCGTTCCTCGGAGCCGTGGCCGGCATCCTCTACATCCCGCCTTCACTTCCCCTTGCCCCGGGCATCATGACTGCGGGGGTGTTGATTCCTGCCTTCACCGCCGCCGTTATCGGCGGGATGACGAGCCTCCCGGGCGCCTTCATCGGCGGGCTCACAGTCGGCGTCATCCAGCAGCTCGCCAGCTGGGCAGGCCAGAACTGGACCCTTGGCCAGGACGTGCTCGAGGCGACCGTGCCCGGGTTCGCGAACGTGGCGGTGATGATCGTCCTCCTGCTGGTCCTGCTGGTGAGGCCGCAGGGTCTGCTCGGGAGCGAGGCGTGACGGCCGCCGCGACGCAGGTCATGGAGGCGGCCCCGTCGGTCGCAGAGCGGTGGCGCCCCGACACCCGGGGCTGGACGGCGCGGATCGGGGTGCTCGTGGGCATCATCGGCGGGGTCTTCTGGATCACGGCGATCGTTCCTCAGTTCTGGGCCGACCGCATCTCCCTCGCCGTCATCTTCGCCGTCATCGGGCTCTCGCTGAACATGGTGCTCGGCTACGTCGGACAGGTATCACTGGGGCACCACGGGTTCGTGGGCATCGCGGCGTTCGTTGCCGCCTATTACGTAACCGAGAAGGCGGGGTGCACGGTCGAAGGCGGCTGCACTCTGGGTGCCTTCGCGGCCGGGATGCTGTTCGCGGCCCTCAGCGGAGCCTTGGCGGCCGGGATCCTCGGACTCGTCGCCCTGCGCATCAAGGGCCTATACCTCGCCCTGATCACC
>JBOGXB010000004.1:0-54845 GCA_050694215.1 Actinomycetota bacterium | reverse complement strand
GGCGTCGGACACGCCCGTGATCGTCGATTTCTGGGCGGAGTGGTGCGGGCCATGCCGGCTCGTGCACCCCGAGCTCGAGAAGATCCAGAGCGAGTACGACGGCAAGGTCAAGGTCGTCAAGCTCAATATCGATGACGCCCCGGGGGTCGCGGCCAAATACGGGATCATGAGCATCCCGACGATTGCGCTGTTCACGGACGGCAACGTGCAGTCACAGGTCATCGGGGCGCGACCCAAGGATGACATCGTGATGGGCCTCGGTCTGAACGCCTGAGACGGGGCCCCAGGCGGGGCCTCGACCCCCGGCCCTCTCACGGGGTCTCGCTAATAGCAGGAAATCGGCCTCTTCCGGACAACCACACCCACAGCAACCCTGCCCGAAATTTATTCCGTGGGGAGTTGATATGGGACTTCGGATCAAGGCCGTAGTTGGGCTGTTGGCTCTCGTTGCCGGGCTTTTCGGAAGCGTGCCCGTCAACGCCGGCCACAACGACGACGACCACTCGAAGAACGTCAAGATGCTGGCGCGCAAGCCCATCGTGGTCGACAAAGAGACGCGCGGACGGGGATCGGATCTCGCGTTCCGTGGTCGAAGGATGTACGCCGGGACCTACGAGGGGACCGCGCTCTACAGGATCGTTGGCGCCAACAAGGGCCAAGTCAAACAGATCGGGTTCCACAATTGCCCTGGAGAGCAGGGAGACGTCTCGGTAGTGGGTGGCTTCGCCTTCGTCTCGATCGACTCTCCCGGCTCCAACAACGGTAAGAGCGCCGTCTGTAACAACACCAAGACGACGGGTTACCACAAGAGCGAGAGCTCAGAGGGCAAGGAGGGGATACGCGTCGTCGACTTCCGCGATCCACTCAAGCCGAAGCAGGTGGCGTTCGTAGAGACCAAGTGTGGATCCCACACGCACACCCTCGTCCCCGACGGTGCAAAGACGTACATGTACATCGAGTCGTACCCGCTCTCACAAGCGGTCGACTGCAACGCCGTCGAGGGCCACGGAGCGGTCAGCATCCTGAGCTTCCCCACCAGGAATCCGGCCAGGCTGAAGTTCGAGAGCTTCTTCGACGTCTCCCGCACACCCCTGCCCAACGACGCCCCGATCGGGTGTCACGACCTGCAGGCGTGGCCCGAGCGAGATCTCGTCATCGCGGCTTGCATCACGGAAGCGCAGGTGTGGAACATCAAGAATCCCGCAAAGCCCGAGATCCTGGCGCGGATCGTCAATCCCGACGTCCAGGTGTGGCACTCCGCCGCGTTCACCTGGGACGGCAAGTACGCCATCATCAGCGACGAGTACGGGGGGGCGGCGGGTGGTGGGGGCTGCACCGGCGACAAGGACGGCACCGTCGGTGCGATGTGGTTCTACGACGTTTCCGACCCGGCGAGTCCGACTGAAGTGGGGCACTATTCTCTGCCGCGAGTGCCTCCTGTCGACAGCGCTGCGGAACTCACACGCTTCCGCTGCACCACGCACATCTACACGATCCTGCCGATGAAGGATCCCAAGAAGTACGTGGCGGTCTCCTCTTTCTACTCCGGAGGCATCTCCGCGGTTGACTTCAGCGACCCAGCCGATCCCAAGGAGATCGGGCACTACCTCATGCAGCCGGGAGGAGTCAACCCCGACAGCTGGTCCGCCTACTGGTACAACGGGCGCGTGTACACCAACGACCACTCATCCCTACTTGGCATCGGCGTCTTCAGGATCAGAGGGCTGGAAAGCAAGAAGGTCCTCTATTACAAGGGCACGCTCAATCCGCAGACGCAGGTCAAGGCGAGCCTGCACGACGCCGCGAGGTAACGCGCAATCGGATGAGGCACTGGGGCCGCCTACGGGCGGCCCCAGTCGCGCCGGAATCTCCCGCGTGCGCACCCACGGTTAATATCGCCGGCACCGGGGCCCATAGCTCAGCTCGGTTAGAGCGCACCCCTGATAAGGGTGAGGCCGATGGTTCAAGTCCATCTGGGCCCACCAAGGAAGAGCCCTGCCCATAGGGAGGTCTGTCCCATGTCGCCGACGCAACTGACGATCCGGCAGGCGACTCCCGATGACGCGCAAGAGATCACAACGCTGCACGCTGCTGGTTGGCGCAAGGGCTACGCTGCCTTCTTCGACCCCGAAGTCCTGGAACAGGCGATTGAAGAACGCCGTACAAGATGGACCGACCTGCTAAAGAAGCGTGATCGAGAAGGGACGCTGCTCTTCGTGGGCGAGCAGGATGGCATGATCGTCGCCTTCGCTCACGCAGGACCAGCCCGCGACCATCCAGGTGATCTTGAGATCTACAGCTTCTACACGCACCCAACCTACTGGGGCAGCGGGATAGGTCGACGATTGATGATGCATGTGCTCGCCTTCGCCCTCACCCGTGGTTACGTGCGCATGTATCTCTACGTGTACTCACAATCAGTGCGCGCTAGGCGCTTTTACACGAGGCTCGGCTTCTCTGAAACGGGACGCACTACTGCGACGCGTCTCCCCGGTGATGTGGTTACGCGGGACATTGAATACGTCCATGACGGGCAAAACGAAGGTTCCTCCGTCGAGGCCGCGGCCAGAAGGGATCACTGGGGTGCTATGCCGAATCGACGTTCCTGAGTTCCGCTTTCGTGCGCGCATATTCGTTCGGATCCGTGATCTCGAAGTAGGCGCGCCCGATCGCCAGCACCGCACGCGCCGAGACCGGGATGTCCCCGATCCGGGGGGTATCCCGGCTCCGAACCGTACGACCAAGGTCAACAGCGCCCAACATGGCGTGGGAGTGTGCGATCGGATAAAGGCGGCGTGGTGTGAGTACCCCGTACTGACCGTTGGGCATTGTGCCGGATAGGCGGATGGACCCGAGTCCAAGAATCCTCTTAGCGGTCCCTTCAACCACGCGACGCAGGAGCGGGGAGCGCCATGCACGTTCGGGAATCCGCGAGCCGATGGTGCTCATGAACGCGAACAACGGCGACGTGGTCATCTCCATCTCCCAGCGACACGGAGGCTGATCCATCTCCACCGTCAGGCTCATCGGTCCCGTCCAGATGAGATCGAGCCGACACCGGCTGTTCACTCGAGCTGCCGCGCCGTAGTAGCGAGGACACGCCGTATCGGCACGGGGAGCGTCGTGGTAGATCGACCATTCCCCCTCCGGAATGCGGTGCCAGAGCGTCCGATAAGAGGCGAAGTCGTTCTGCGGGAAGACGCGGAGGGCAAGGACATGCCCCGTCGAGAAGGGAGCTCCAAATACACCCCATCCACGAACATGCTCAAAGCCGTTCCACGGTGACGTCACTACCCCGGCCGGTATAGCGCTGAGCTCGGTCCGGAGATCCATTCGTCCATCCTCTCCGTTCGAAGTGACGACGCCAAGCGTTCTCAAGAGTCCAGCCTGAACCACGAACGGAATACGTATGCCTCGGCTGTGGTTGGCTCGCGCCGATGCAAGCTGAGAGCTCCGTTCGCTACGGCAGGGTCACGGCCCACTGGGTAATCGCGATCGGTGCCGTGATCTCGGCCGTAGCGATCCGAGCCCATCGCGCCGAGGTCGTGACCGCGCTCCCCGCCTCCCAGGATCATCCCTGCCAGGCGACCGCCTCGTGAGGCCTGGGTCCGACGACGCCCTGCAGCTCCTGGACTGGAAGAGGCGCGTGTTCGAGCTCTACGCACGCGTCCGCGCTTCGGATGATCCGGGGGCGGCCTGGAGGGAGTGGCGAGCGACGCGCGACGACCTCTTCGCCAACCATCCGCAATCGCCCATCCCCTCGTCGGAGCGTGGGCGCTTCGGCGGCCTCGCCTACTTCGACTACGACCCTGCTTACCGAGTGCTCGCTCTTGTGCGGCCGGCGGAGCCCGAGCGGTTCGACATCGCCACGAGCGGAGACGAGGCGATCGCCTTCTCTCGCACCGGCGCGGCCGGCTTCGAGCTGCTGGGAGAAGAGCGAGATCTCGAGCTGTATTGGCTCGAAGGCTACGGAGGCGGTCTGTACCTGTCGTTCCGAGACGGCACCAGCGGCCGGACGACATATGGGGCTTGCCGTTACCTGCTCGACACGGTGAAGGGGGCGGATCTCGGGATGGACGACGGCAAGCTCGTACTCGACTTCAACTTCGCCTACAACCCGTCGTGCTTCTACGATCCGAAGTGGGTCTGTCCTCTGGCCACGCCGGCGAACCGGCTCGATGTCGAGATCCCCGCCGGGGAACGAGTTTCGGCGTGAGCAGCAGAAGGGGCCGCCGGAGCGGCCCCTTCCGAGTGATCGAATCCGGGAAAGCTAGTCGAGAAGTCCCAGCTGGTTCAGGTATTCCTCCGCGAGGTCGGCCGGGTCCTCGACGTCCACGTTGGCTCTCTTGTTCAGTTCGGTGATTGCATCGGTTTCGATCGAGGCGCTGACCTCGTTGAGAAGCGACTCGATCTCGTCGTTGAGGATCTCCTCCCGGACGAGCGGCGTGATGTTGTCCGCTGCCTGAAGGCCCTCGTCGTCCTCGAGGAGGACGAAGCCCTGCTCGGAGATCGATCCGTCGGTCGAGAACAGTAGCGCGACGTCTATCTCGCCACCGGCCAGCGCGGTGATGCTCGCCCCGTACTCGAGTGCCTTGAAGTCTCCGAACTCGATGCCGTATACGCGCTCATAGCCGGGGATACACAACGGTCGCTCGGGGCATTCGGTGGGACCGCCGAGCGTCAGGTCACCCGCGATAGGAGCGAGGTCGCTAACCGCCTCGACGCCCTCTTCGTCGGAGAGCTCCTGGGTCACAACGAGCGCGTTCGCGTCCACCACGGTCGAGGGCTCGAGGAGGGTCAGGCCGTCCTCGGCCAGGAGCGGGTTGAGGATCTCTAGCAACGCCTCCGCGTCGCCCGCGACTTCCGGATCGCTCGCGGCCTCGTTCTCCGGGTCCACCACGGTCAACAGCGTGTTGACGTAATCCGGAGCGATGTCGATCTCACCCGACTCCATCGAAGGAAGCCGCACCTCGCGCGTTTCGATGTCGAGTTGACGATCGACCGTGTACCCGGCGTTCTCGAGCACCTGCGCGTACATCTCACCCATGATCTGCGCCTCGGCAAATGCGTCCGAGCCGACCGTGACCTCGCCCTTCTCTTGAGCACCCCCAGTCGTGCCATCGTCGTCCTCACCCGACCCGCACGCGGCTGCAACGAGCAGGATCGCGAGCAGGGCCGCCCCGAGGACGGTGCTGCGGAATCTCCGCATGGGTCATCTCCTTCCCTAGCCGTGTGGGGGCTTCGTCCACCCCCAGCCCAACGGACGGGCCCAACTGTAAACGGAGGCCTATGTAAGTAGTAGGGGGGTTTCCGAAGGAGTTGGGAACGACTCCCATCAGCTGCCGCGGTGGGCTCGTCGATGGTTTGACAGTCTCCGCGGGTCTGGGATGATCGGCCGCTTGAAGACTCAGGTTGATCGTAACCAGCGAGCAGAGATCCACGCGGCACGGTACGACTCGGGACAGCGAGACGTGAAGATGCGAACTCTACGGAGCTTTCTTCGCGACCTCAGCGGCCGAGACGTGCTCGATGCGGGATGTGGAACCGGCGATGTTTCGTCGATGTGCTCCGCTCTGGGTGCCCGGGTCACGGCCATCGACGCGTACGAACCGATGCTCCGGAAAACCAGGGATCGGTATAACAACGGGTTTTCGCTGATCCGAGGCTCGGTCGAGTCTCTGCCTTTCGACCCATCCACTTTCGACCTGGTCCTGTCTACAGACGTGATCGAGCACCTGCTCGATCCGAACGCTTTTCTGAGAGAGGCTCGGCGAGTCCTGCAGCCCGGTGGCCACTTAGTCGTCGCCACGGATAACCCCACGAACTTCTGGGTCGTCGTGAAATGGCTCAAGCAACCTCGTGGCAGGAGGCGACGATCCGAAAGTGGTCAACGCAGCTACCGACAGCATTTCCCCGTACGGACGCTGAAACGGATGGCCGAGGAGGCAGGGCTGAGGCTTACGAGGTTCGACACTTACCCGGACGTTGCCTCCGTTCCCGCCGTCGGGAAGCTTCTCGAGATCGTTGGGCGTGGACCGCTGCGTCGGTTCAAGTGGGCTCACGCCCTGTATGAGTTCACCAAGCAAGGCGTTTAGGTCCGGTCAGAAACCGATCCCCGCGTCGACCGGTCTCGCGACCTGGGACGCCTCCTCGAACGGCTCCAGCTTCTCTGGACCTTCCTGCGACGTCTTGGGCCGGGCGGCTCTCTGCACGAATCCAAGAGCGACCTCCGTAGCGACGGCGAGGATCGCGACGAGCAGCGCTCCTCCTACCAACGAGGCCTCGACGCTGGCTCGAAAACCGAGCCGGATGTACTCCCCCAGCCCACCGCCGGCGACGAGTGCACCAAGGGTAGCGGTGGCCACCGATTGCACGGCGGCGGTTCGAACGCCGGCGATGATCAACGGCGCTGCGAGCGGAATCTCTATCGCCCCCAGCAACTGACGCTCGCTCAGTCCCATGCCCCGAGCGGACTCGACTGTGTCCGCATCGACGTTTCGCACCCCGATGTAGGTGTTCGTCATGATCGGCGGCAGAGCCAGAAGGAAGAGAGCTGTGAACGTCGGCCAGAACCCCAGCCCGAGCCCGAGCTCGATCGAGATCGGAAGGGCGAGGGCAAGGATCGCGAATGAGGGAATGGCGCGTCCGAGGTTCGCGATCGTGACTGCTGCGAACTCGAATCGACGCGCATGGCCGATGTAGAGGCCGATCGGGAAGGCGATGACGATCGCTGCGAGCACAGGAAAATACGACAGCCTCATATGCTCGAACACGCGCGTGGAGATGTCATTCGTCTGTGAGAACCAGTCGATCAGCTCCGCGAAGCTCATACCGTCCTCGTCGCCCTTCGGGCGCTCCACGGTGCAACCAGCCTCTCCGCCCGGATCAACAAGAAGTCGACCGTTATCGCCAGCAGCAACGACAGGACGGCCCCCATGATGATCGCCGTCGAAAAGGTCCGCTGGAGTCCGAAGAGGATGAGCGCCCCCAGGCCACCCTTCCCGATGACGGCCGTCACGGTCACGAGCCCGATGGTGGTCACGGTCGCGATCCGAAGTCCCGCGACGATCGTGGGAATCGCAAGCGGGATCTCCACCCGCCACAGAAGTTGACCGGGAGTGAAACCCATCCCTTGCGCCGCTTCCCTCGCATCTTCAGAGACGCCGTCAAGCCCCGCGACGATGTTGCGAACAAGGATCAGCAGCGTGTAGCTCACGAGCCCAACCTCTGCCGTCGTCGTCGAGAGACCCGTGAAGGGTACGAGGAAGGAGAAAAGGGCGAGACTGGGGACCGTGTAGAGGACGCCGGAAGCAGCTATGAGGGGCCCATAGAAGCGCCTTCGACGGAATGCAAGAAGCGCCAGAGGGAAAGAGATGGCGAAGCCAATCCCTACAGCGAGGAACGTCAGCCAGAAGTGCTCCCTCAGCCCGTCCACGACGAGATCGAGGTGGTCGAACGCCCAGTCCCAGCGGAAGAAGTCGCCGGTCACGAGATGATCTCCTTGGAGATGCGCTCGAGCGTCAGGATGCCCGCATAGCGCTGGCCCTCGGTTGCGACCACGGCCACCTGAGTGCGCGACGTGACGATCGAGTCGAGCGCCTCTCGAAGGGAGCTGTTCTCGTGCACGTAAGCGCTAAACGGGAGGGGATCGATACCTGAGATCGAGTCCCTCCCTTCGAGTGACGACATACCTATCCAGCCACGCAGCTCGCCGTCGTCCACAACGCTGCACCAGTCGAAGCCGAATCGCTCCATCGCTTGCCGAGCTTCCTGCGCGGTGGCAGAGGGCGGCACGACGGGTCCCTCCTCCACTCCGATGTCGGAGACCTTCATGAGCGCGAGTCGCTTCAGCCCCCTTTCCGCGCCCACGAAGCTCCTCACGAAGTCGTTCGCGGGCTCACGCAGGATCTCTTCCGGCGGCGCGTACTGCTCGATGATTCCGCCCCGGTTCAGGATGGCGATTCGATCTGCCATCTTGATCGCCTCGTCGATATCGTGGGTCACGAAAACTATTGTCTTCCTCAGGCGATCCTGGATCTCGCGGAACTGATCCTGAAGTCGAGCCCGGATTATCGGATCGACTGCGCCGAACGGTTCATCCATCAGCATCACCGGCGGATCGGCCGCCAGAGCGCGCGCCACCCCGACGCGTTGACGCTGGCCGCCGGAGAGCTCGTTCGGGTAGCGCTTCAACATCTCCTCTTCTAGATCGAACACCTCCAGGAGCTGCTGGACCCGATCTCGGACGTGCTTCTGATCCCAACCCAGCAACTTCGGAACGGTCGAGATGTTCTCGGCGATCGTTCGGTGTGGCATCAGGCCGATGCTTTGGATCACGTAACCGATGTTGCGTCTCAGTTTCACGGGGTCCTGTCTCATGACGTCGGTACCGTCGACGGTTATCGACCCAGACGAGGGCTCGATCAGACGATTGATCATCTTCATCGTCGTCGTCTTGCCACATCCCGAGGGGCCGACCAGTACCACCGTCTCGCCGTCCTCGACGTCCATCGACAGGTCCGAGACGGCCGCGGGGCCCGAGTTGTGGAAACGCTTCGTGACGTTTCTCAGGGAGATCATGGTCTTCGTCACGCGACACTCCTGGTGTGTCGGGCCATGCCGCAGCATCCTAGGCGAACAAAGTGCGCCGGCCGGCAAAGCACAGCGCGTTCCTAGCGCACCTATAGTGACCGACAATGAGAAGAACGTTGTTCAGGATGCTGTCGTGGATCGGCCTTGGCGCCCTTGGGGCGTGGATAGGGAGACTCGCTGCCCACTCCAAGGTTCCCTCCCCCGAAGGTCGTTGGCGCGAGATCCCCGAGGACGATCTGTGAAGGTGCTTCTGATCGGAGCAACGGGAGTCGTCGGCCGTCGCGTCGCGGCCGAATTGGTCCGCAGCGAGGACATCGAAACCCTGTTCGTGGCCGCACGGACGATGAGAGCAGTCGGACACCTGGCCGGGGCGATCGGGGGGACCGGAGGCAAAGTTCGCCCCTTGGTGCTCGATGCCACGGACAAGGAGTCGCTCGTTCCCGCGTTCAAGGAGATGGACGTCGTTGCGTCCTGCGCCGGTCCGACCTACCTCACCGAGGAAGCGAGCGTCGAGGCGGCTCTCGCCGCGCCCGTGCCCTTCGTGTCGACGTGTGACGACCATCCCGCGACCGAGGCGGTGATGGGTCTCGAAGGCTTGGAGCAATCCGCGGTTCCCGTGGTGAGCGGGTGCGCGATGAGCCCGGGGATCAGCAGCATGCTCGTCGCGAAGGCGGCCTCGGAGCTCGATGAGGTGCAGGGGATCGAGGTTGCCGTTGCGGCATCTTCGGCCGACCCCAGCGGACCGGCTTCCGCTCTCCACCTCCTGGCTGCTTTCTCAGGTGACGCTCCGATGGTCTCCGAGAGCGAGCTCGTGGTGGAGCGAGCCTCTACCGATCCCGTGCGCATCTACTTCCCCGAGCCGGTCGGATGGACGGAGACCTTCTGGTGTGGCCATCCGGAGGTCCTCACGATGCGGAACACCTATCCCGACGCCAGACGGATCTCGTTCCGGCTGGGCCTCACCGAGAAGGCAGCCATGGACGCTGTGCGCGCCTCGGTGGCCACCGGGCTGGTCGGCTCGGAGAGGAGGCGCAGGGCCTGGCTCAGGCTCTCCGCCCCGATGCGACCGGTGATCGAGAGGATCCCGCCGTTGGGAGCGCCGTGGACGGCGGTTCGAGTCGACGTGACGGGAAAGCAATCCAGGAGCCCGGCTCACGTCACCTTCGGGGTGGTGGACCATCTGAGCAATCTGGCCGCGATCCCACTGGCTCACGCGACGGTAGAGCTCGGAGCGGGACGCGCTGCGGGCACGGGGCTGAGAGCACCCGAGGAAGCCCTAGAGGTCACACCGTTCTTGCAGAGGCTCAGTCGGCGCGGGATACGGATAGCCCGGCTCGAACCCCACGCGCTGTGAGACCGCTAGATGTCTCTCTCCACGAACGTCATCTCAATGCCGCCGACAAGATCGGCGCCCACGTTGTACAGGAACGCGAGAAAGACGTTGATGAGGGAAGCGACGACGAGGAAGAACAGGCCGATTGCCAAGGCCCACCGCTCGACGTAGAAGAGCGTGATGTTCACCTCTTCCCAGAAGACCATATCCTGCCCGAACTCCTCGAGCGCGTCGAAGACCCCCATCGAAGCGATCACCCAGTACACCATCGCGACGAAAGCGAGCCAGAGCACGAGGAATATCGCGTAGTAGAAGAGCGAGAGCTTCAAGACGGACAGCGGATCAATGTGCCTCAGGGTGCGCTTCACCCGGCGGATCGCCGGGCGGCGGCGAACGGCCGTCCGCCGCCTGCCGGGCGCGGGCGGGGGTGCGGCAAATGGTTCCTCCACCCTCGGCATCGTCTCGGCAGCTCCTGAGGAGTCGGTCTCGAGGAGCGGGTCCTCGGCCCCGTATGGACGCTCTGAAGGAGCCGGTTCGTTCACCGGGTCGAACAGCGAAGACCCACCCTGAACACCCGGCGAGAGATGCCCCCCGGAAGCAGAGCCGACCTCCGGGTCCATTCGCCACGGTTCTGTGCTCTGCCCTGCCCGCGCTCTCCGAGACGAGACGCGGGGGTTATCTCGGCTGGGATCTGGGCTTGGGTTTCGCTTGTTCGAGGGCAAGGTCCCCCCTATGCCGGTTTGAGGTTTCAGTATCGGTCAAAAAGGCCGACTCCTGTGCGCAAAATGGACGAATACCGGGTCAGGCGAGCTTTCCCTGTCCCTCCCCCTCAGCTTCAGCCACAACAGGTGCCACGGCTGAGATATGCGCTCCTTCGGCCAGGTTCATTACCCGCACACCCGTGGCGGGTCGCCCCTGTCGCGAGATCGTGTTTACGGCCATCCGTATGACTACCCCATCGTTCGAGATCAGGAACACTTCATCCCCTGCTCGCACGACGCTAGCCCCCACGATCTGGCCACGCGGACGAGTCAGCTTGGCGGCGATGACACCCTTGCCTCCCCGACCCTTACGGGGGAACTCACTCAGTCTCGTTCGCTTCCCATAACCGAATTGCGTGACAACCAGCAGCTCCGCGTCATCCTGGATGATGTCGCAGGCAACGACCTCGTCGTCCTCGTCTAGTCGGATGCCGATCACTCCCGTCGCCGTCCGCCCCATCGGACGCGCGTTCTCCTCCTTGAAGCGGATGGCCTTTCCCTTGCGCGTGATCAGCAGCACGTCGTCCTTGCCCGAGGTGGGTCTCACCTTGACTACCTCGTCGCCCTTCTTGAGGTTCACCGCAATGATCCCCTCACGCCGGGACGAGTCGTACTCGCGGAACAAGGTCTTCTTGACCATCCCTCGCCTCGTGGCAATCAGCAGATACCTGTAGGTCTCGTAGTCCCGGGTGTCGATGACTGCCGCCACGCTGTCGTCGGGTCGCATAGGCACGACGTTTACAACTGCTGTGCCGCGCGCGGTGCGATCCCTCTTGGGTATCTCGTGCGCCTTGATCCGATAGACGCGCCCGGTATTGGAGAACAGCAGCAAATAGGCATGCGCCGTGGTGGTGATCAAATGCTCGACGATGTCGCCTTCCTTCAGAGCCGTTCCCCTGACGCCTCGTCCCCCTCGGCCCTGCTGCTTGTAGGTGTCCAGAGGTACGGTCTTTATGTATCCGCCGCGGGATACGGACACGACGAGATCCTCGTCCGCGATGAGGTCCTCGATGTCAAACTCCCCCTCATCAGGAACGATACGCGTCCGGCGGTCATCCGCGAACTTCTTGCGGATCTCGCGAAGCTCGTCGGCGATGATCTTTCGCACCCTCGCCGGGCTCTTGAGGATCGCCTTGAGCTCCTTGATCGTCTTCTGCAGCTCCTGATGTTCGTCGTGGATCTTGTCTTGCTCGAGCGCCGTGAGCCGCCGTAGCGGCATGTCCAGGATGTGCTGAGCCTGAACCTCGCTCAATCCATAGCGAGCGATCAAGCCGTTGCGAGCCTCGACCACATCGGCCGCAGCTCGGATCAGTGCGACGACGTCGTCGATGTGTTCGAGGGCGATGATCAAGCCTTCCAGGATGTGAGACCGCTCCTCCGCCTTGCGCAGACGGAAGCGCGTGCGCCGGACGATCACGTCGATCTGGTGGGTGATGTAAGCCTCGATGACCTCGCCTATGTTCAAGGTCCTCGGGACGCCGTCGACCAGCGCCAGCATGTTCACGCCGAAGTTGTCTTGCAATTGCGTGCGCTTGTAGAGCTGATTCAAGACGACCTGTGGCACGGCGGACCGCTTCAGCTCGATCACCACCCGCATGCCGTCGCGAGATGACTCGTCACGCAGGTCCGCGATCCCTTCGAGCTTGCGATCCTTGGAGTTGACCAGCTCGGCCATCTTCTCCTGGAGACGAGCCTTGTTCACCTGGTAAGGGAGCTCCGTCACCACTATGCGCGGATTCCCCTTAGGCCCTTCCTCGATCTCGCACACCGCGCGCATCTTGATGGAGCCTCGGCCCGTCGTGTATGCATCCTTGATCCCCTGCTGCCCCAGGATGAGGGCCCCGGTTGGGAAGTCGGGTCCTTTGACGTGCTTCATCACGGCCTTGAGCATCTTCATCTTGTCCTCGGACAACTCGGGGTTCTCGAGGACGTCCACCGCAGCATCGATCACCTCGCCGAGGTTGTGCGGTGGGATGTTGGTGGCCATCCCCACCGCGATCCCAGTCGAGCCGTTAACGAGCAGGTTGGGGAAGCGAGCCGGGAGAACGGACGGCTCCTCGGTGTCACCGTCATAGTTGGGCACGAAGTCGACGGTCTCCTCGTTGATGTCGCGCACGAGCTCCATTGCGAGCCTGGACAGCCGACATTCCGTGTACCGCATCGCGGCCGGCGCGTCTCCGTCGACTGAACCGAAGTTCCCCTGTCCGTCTATCAGCGGGTAACGAGTGGAGAAGTCCTGCACCAAGCGGGCCAGAGCGTCGTAGATCGCTTGGTCGCCGTGCGGGTGATAGGTCTTCATGACCTCACCGACGAGAGCCGCGCACTTCCGATAGCGCTGATCGGACCGCATCCCAGACTCGAGGGCCGCGTAGAGGATCCGCCTGGTAACGGGCTTTAGGCCGTCGCGGACATCGGGCAGCGCGCGCGACACGATGACGGACATCGCGTACTCGAGGAACGAGTACTGGACCTCCTCCTCGAGGCTTATATCCTCGATGCCCGGGCCTGGTCCACCCGGATCGCCGGGGAGCTTGTTTTGGAAGGGTTCATCTCCGGGCATAGCTATCCATCTCTCCTTGGCGCGTGCACGGCCCCTCCGGCGTTAGATATCGAGGAACCTGACGTCCTTTGCGTTGCGCTGGATGAAGGTCTTACGGGCCTCGACGTCCTCGCCCATGAGGGTCGAGAAGATCTCCTCGGCAAGAGCAGCGTCCTCCATGGTCACTCGTAACAGCGTTCTTTTCTCGGGGTCGAGTGTGGTCTCCCACAGCTGCTCCGCGTTCATCTCTCCAAGGCCCTTGAACCGCTGAGGTTCGACCCTTGCCCCGTTCTGCTCGTGGCGGAAGGCATCCAGTTGCTCGTCGTTCTTGAAATAGAAGACCTTCCCCTTGTACGGGACCCGATAGAGCGGCGGCTGGGCCACGTAGACGTATCCGGCATCGATCAGCTCGGGCATGTAGCGGAAGAAGAAAGTGAGCAGCAACGTCTTGATGTGCGAACCGTCCTCGTCAGCGTCGGCCATCGAGATGATCTTGTGGTAGCGGCACTTGGTGATGTCGAACTCTTCACCGATGCCGGTCCCGACCGCTGTGATGATCGCTTGGATCTCCTTGTTCTCCAGGCTCTTCGCTAAACGCGCCCTCTCTACATTCAGGATCTTCCCTCGAAGAGGAAGCACGGCTTGGAACTCGCGCTGTCGCGCCGTCTTAGCGGTGCCGCCGGCCGAGTCACCCTCAACGATAAGCAGCTCGGCCTTGGCCGGTTCCCGGGTCTGACAGTCGGCGAGCTTGCCCGGCAGCGACGACGACTCGAGCAGGGACTTACGACGCACGAGGTCGCGCACCTTGCGCGCCTCGAGGCGAGCCCGTTGAGCGGACACAGCCTTGTTGCATATGGCGCGCGCGTCGCCGGGATGTTCCTCCAGGTAATCGGCGAAGCGCTGATTGACCGAAGTCTCCACGAACGACCTGATCTCAGTGTTCCCCAGCTTGGTCTTGGTCTGGCCCTCGAACTGAGGGTTCCGGACCTTCACCGATACGATCGCGGTCAAGCCCTCGCGGCAGTCCTCGCCGATCAATGCTTCGTCTCTCTCCTTGAGAATGCTCTTGTCGCGGGCGTACCTCGTGATCACGCGGGTCAGGGCCCGACGGAAGCCCTCCTCATGCATGCCACCTTCATGGGTGTTGATGTTGTTGGCGAATGTAAACACCGACTCGTTGAACGAATTGGTCCACTGCATCGCGATCTCGACCTCGTGCTGATCTGCCTTGGCCTCGAACGAAGTGATGCGTTTGTTGACTGGATCACGCGCAGAATTCAAGTGCTTCACGAAATCGACTATTCCGCCGGTGTAGCGAAACGTCTCCTGCTGCGCCGGCTCGGTGCGATGGTCGATCAGACTGATCTCGAGTCCCTTGTTCAGGAACGCCATCTCGCGCAAACGCTGGACCAGCGTGTCGAACTTGAAGTCGCGCTCGTCGGTGAAGATCTCGGGGTCGGGCCAGAAGGTCACGGTTGTGCCGGTTCGCTTCGCCGGTTTCACTGCCTTGAGCTTCGCGAGGGGCTTCCCCCGCTCGTACTCCTGACGCCAGAGCTTCCCGTCGCGCACGACCACGACCTCGAGCCGCTCCGAAAGCGCGTTGACCACGGATACGCCCACCCCGTGGAGCCCACCGGATACCTGGTAGCCCTTGCCGCCGAACTTCCCGCCGGCATGGAGCGTGGTCAAGACGACTTCGACCGCGGCCTTCCCCGTGCCCTTGACGATGTCGACGGGGATCCCGCGGCCGTTGTCGGCGACCTTGCACCCGCCGTCCGCCAGCAGCTCGACCGTGATCCGGTCGCTGAAGCCGGCCATCGCCTCGTCGACCGCGTTGTCCACGACCTCGTAGACGAGGTGATGGAGCCCTCGGGACCCAGTCGTGCCGATGTACATGCCCGGACGCTGCCGGACGGGCTGGAGGCCCTCGAGGACGGTGATGTCCTTGGCCGTGTAGGTCGCCTTGGAGCGCGTTTTCGTTGCCGGAGATGGGGACTTAGCCGAGGCTCTTCCTCCTTGTATTGCTCCGCCGTACCTGCTCGCTCGAGAGGCTCCCTCGGGCGCGCATGAACAAGGTGGGGAGCGATGGATTCATGGTCCAAATCATACCATCTAGCAGGTCATTTCCGAGGTTTGGGGGGGTCGCCGGGAGCCGTTCCGAGCCGCCCTTTTCGCCTGCGGATCCACGCCAGCTTGGCCCGTTCGAGGGCCTCCTCGGGGCCCGTGGGAGGAGCCTCGCGAAGGGCCCGAACGGGGCCTTGCGTGGTGCCGGGCTCCGGGTCGCGCCGACGTCGTGATCCCGACTCAGGGGGAGCCGTGTAGACGCGGACCTCGGCGACGACAGGATCGCCGAGCCCGGCGTTCACACGCCCTTTGATCTCCTCTTGCAAGTACCCGAGCTCGTGTGCCCACGCGGGCGAGTCCGCTCGCACCCTGAGGACGCCGTCGCGCAGCGACGAGGGGCGCGCATGGCCGGCGATCTCCGCCCCGACAAACTCCTCCCACCTCCCCCACACGGCCCCGGTCTTGCCCGGGTCCGGCAGGCCGAGTCGCCGGCTTAGCTTCCCGAGGACCTCGCCGATCCCGCGGGGACCTTCGCGAGCTTCACCCATCGATGCGCAGCCTTCCGGAGCTCACGACGACGACACGATCGGGTTCGACCTCGGCAGCCGAGACCGGGTCCGCCGATGAGATCAAGATCTGGCCTTGGCCCCGGACCGCGGCCGCGAGCCATCGTCTGCGGTTGGGATCCAACTCGGAGAAAACATCGTCGAGCAACAGGATCGGAGCTTCGCCGAGATAGTCCGTCAGCAGGTCCTGCTCTCCCAGCTTCAACGCAAGGGCCGAGGTTCTCTGATCGCCCTGTGACGCGAAGGAACGCGCGTCCATCAAGCTGCCGCGACCCGATACCAGCTGGACGGACAGGTCATCGCGCTGGGGACCCACCAGCGTTACGCCTCTTTCCAGCTCCGGGACCCGCAGCTCCTCCATCCGCCCGGCAAGCAATGCAGCGATGGCGTCCTGATCGATCGTGGCGGGATCCGACATGCCGGCGAGGGCTACCTCCACGGGCAGATAGCTGCTTGCGTAAGAGATCTCCAGCCGGCCACCACCCGCGATCTCGTCATACCGCTTGGCGACGAACGGCACCAGCGCGCCCAGGGCATGCAGGCGCGCCGTCACGAGCTGCGCGCCTGTTCGTTGCAACGCCTGATCCCACGGCTCCAGCTCGGCGGCACCTGCGGTTCCCCCATCTCGACGCAGCGCCTTCAGGAGAGCGTTGCGCTGCCGCAGCACCTTCTCGAGCTCTCGTCTGAGAGCGTCGCGTGCCGGTCGAAGCTTTGCCACGAGATCATCGATGAACCTCCGCCGGCCCTCCGGCGACCCCTTGACCAGCGACAACTCGTCGGGGCCGAAGAAGACGGCGACCGGAAGCTGCGCGAGGGAACGTGCTCGAGTGGTCGGGCTCTTGTCGATCAGCGTTCGGGTCCCGCGGCCGGAGCGAAGCTCCATGTCGAACCGGAGGTGTCTGCCCGCGCGCGTAGCCTGGCCGTGAAGGAAGCCAGTCTCGGCTCCCTCTCTGATCAGAGCAGCATCGGGAGCACGCGGCAACCCCAGGCCGCTGAGGCAATGCACGGCTTCCAGAAGATTGGTCTTTCCCTGCGCGTTCGCCCCCAGCACAAGATTGATCCCGCCGGTGAAGGAGATCTTCTCCTTCTCGTAGTTCCGGAAGTTCTCGAGAGCCAGGTCACCCACCAGCATGCTCGTCCTACCTTCGCACCCTGAAACAGGGCCAGCTGCAGACGGTCCTACGAGAGCCGCACCGGCATCAGCAGGTAGGTGTACGCGGGGTCGCCTTCTCCCCGAAGGAGCGCGGGTTTGAGCCCATCGCCGACCTCCATGACGATGCGGTCGCTCTGGATCGCCGACGCGCCCTCGTAGAGGAAGTGCGGGTTGAAGGCGATCACCAGCGCTTCCCCTTCGTACTCGGCATCGACGATCTCCTGCCCCTCTCCCACGTCCGGCGTGTGTGCCGACACCTCGAGCTCGGCGGCCAGACGAAGCTTCACCGGGAGATTGTTCTGGGCCAGTAACCCGACGCGCTTGGTCACCTCGAGCAGCGCCTCCTTGTCGATGGTCAGCGCGTTCGAGTAGCCCTCTGGGATCAGCTGCCGGTACTTGGGGAACTCACCCTCGATGAACCGCGATCCAATCGTCGCCTCACCTACACCTGCTCCCGCCTCTGCCGGAGCTTCCAGTGAGAACGCGACGAGGTTCTCCTTCAGAAGGACCTTGACGGTCCCTCTGCCTCCCTGCAGAGCGCGCGCGAGCTCGCTCAACGTTCGGGATGGAAGAACAACGCGCTTCACCTCTGCCGGCCCCCCGGCGACGGTGAGTGTCCTCACACCCAGGCGATAGGAGTCTGTTGCCGCGAGGGTCACGTTGCCGGACTCGACCTCCCACAAAACACCCGTAAGGATCTGGCGACTCTCGTCACCCGAGGCGGCTCGCACTACTTGGGACAGTGCGATTGCCAGCAGAGGAGCATCGAGCTCGATCGCCACACCCTCGCCGGCGTCGGCCTTCTCCTCGATCGGTAGAGCCGGGTAGTCGTCCGGAGCCAGCGCCTTCACCCGGAACTGTCCTCGCCCCGATCCGATCTCGATCTCGCCTTCGAGCCCCGCGACGCTCACCTGGCCCGGCCCCAGGCTCCGGGTCATCTCTCCGAACAGCCGGCCGGGCACTATTGCCGTACCGGGCTCGTCGATCCCTGCCTTGAGCGATGTTTCCATCGTCAGCTCTAGGTCTGTTGCCGCAACCTTCACGACACCGGCATCAGTCGCCTCGATACGAAGACCCGACAAAACGGGAAGCGTGGCACGATTAGAGATGGCTCTCGTCGCGAACTGCACGGCCCCCAGTAGGTCATCGCGCTCGCACCGAAACTTCATCTGCTTCCTCCAATCTCCAAAGTCGGTCTAGCTTCCTCCATACCGTAACGACGCATACCGACAAGAATGTTCGTATCAATGCGTTGTGACTAAGTCTTTCTTACTAGTACTCGTAGGGGGTGTGGATACGGGGATTGAGGACCAGCGGTGCAGGTGGGAGCGGGGTTGGGGATGTGGGGTTGATGGGGAGGCAACGCGCGCCCTGGCGCGCCCCGGGCGCCGGCTCACGCAGAAAGGCCGGATTCTCCACCGAAAGCCGAGCCTTGTTGACATCACCGGCGGGTGGCTTGTTGACGGATCCTGGTCGTGAGCTCCCGGACCTGCTCGTAGCAACTCTCTCTTTGTTGCATCTGTTGGCGCACCTTGTTGACGGCGAAGACGACCGTCGAGTGGTCGCGGCCCCCAAAACGTTCGCCGATCTTGATGAGGGACAGGTCTGTGAGCTCTCTGCAGAGGTACATGGCGACCTGCCGGGCGTTCACGAGGGGGCGCGAGCGACTCGGTGAGGAGATCTCCTCCGTGCTCACGTCGAAATACTCAGCGGCAACGGAGACGATCAGATCCGAGGAGATCCGTGCCTCGCTGATGTTTGGGAGCAGGGACTGGAGCACGTTCTGGGCCATCTCCAGCGTGGTCTCGGAGCGTGTCAGGGACGCGTACGCGGCGACGCGGATGAGTGCCCCCTCCAGCTCACGGATGTTGGTCTGTATACGGCTCGCGATGTAGGCCATGACATCGTCGGGGACGGACAGTCCATCCACCTCGACCTTCCGTTGCAGGATCGCCAGCCTCGTTTCGAGATCGGGAGGTTGGATGTCGGTGATCAGGCCCCATTCGAACCGTGTACGGAGTCGCTCCTCGAGCGTCGAGATCTTCTTGGGTGGGCGATCGGAAGTGAACACGATCTGGCTCTTGGGGTGGAGGGCGTTGAACGTGTGGAAGAACTCTTCTTGGGTGCGTTCCTTGCCTTCGAGGAATTGGATGTCGTCGACGAGGAGTAGATCGGCGACGCGGTAGCGGGAGTGGAAATTAGGGATCGTGCGTCGCTGAAGAGCGACGATGAAGTCGTTCATGAATTGCTCGGTCGAGATGTAGCGAACCGAATAGTTGGGCGTGCAGTCCTGCACGTAGCGACCGACGGCGTGGAGCAGGTGGGTCTTGCCGAGCCCGGCCCCCCCGTAAATGAAGAGTGGGTTGTACGCCTCCGCCGGCGCTTCAGCGACGGCAAGCGCGGCGGCATGGGCAAAGCGATTCGACGATCCGATCACGAATGAATCGAACGTGTACTTCGGATGGAATGCGGTGGCGTTGGGATCGCGGGGAGGGGATTGCTGCTCGAGCGAGGTCTGCGAGATTGAGGGCTCCTCTCCTTCGGGGGCGAGCGACTCGTCGACGACGAGAGCAACGGAGAGAGACCGCCCGGAGACTCGGCCCAGGCAGTCGCTGAGAGGCTGTTGATAGCGAGTCTCGATCCAGGTCTTGACGAAGAGACTCGGAACAGCGAGCAGGAAGGTCTGCCCGTCGAAACCCAGAGGTGTCGATCGATCGAACCAGGCCGAGAAGTTGCCTTCCGACAGCTCGCCGCGCAGCTGTGTGGAGGCGACTTCCCAGAGCTCGGTCGCGGGGATGAGCCCTACTCGTTCGGATTCGGGCGTGCCGGAGGCCTGTGAGGCGTCGAGATCGGATTCGATGTGTGCGTCGATTGGCACTTGGCCCTCCCCCTAGTCGCTTCGGGCCCACCGTTATCAACAGCTGATTCCGGGGCCCGAGGGGTCGGTACCCGGCACCAACTCTTGATCCGGTGGGCGCGCTGCCGGAGCGGGCTTGCACGGGGGAGGCCGCTGTCAACACATTTATCCACAGCTGTGGACAAACCCGTTTCACGTGACGGCAGCTGCTGACCCGTGACAACCGAACTCAAGGCTGGGGGGAAGTCCGCACACCCTCCGCCCCTAGCCCCTGTGCCGGGTGGAGGGCGAAGCGCGTCGCATCGTAGCCAACGGTCCTCGGGAGTCAAGTCGGTCATCTGGGCAAGAGAGTCGAAGGCGCGCGCAACCCATCTCGACGTGGGGAAACGCGAGAGCCGCTATACTCCCCGGGCATCTCCAGGTGCCCCCGGATTTCGCGATGTGGATTTCGAGGATGCGAGGAGGCGGGGCCTAGCAGATCGGACGGGGTTTTCGTGACCAAGCGCACCTTCCAACCCAACACGCGCCGCCGCAAGCGAAAGCATGGATTCCGAGCCCGGATGCGGACGCGTGCCGGGCGTGCGATTTTGAAGAACCGCCGGTCCAAGGGGCGCGCGCGGCTGTCCGCCTGAGCGTGACGATCCGTCACCATCGCAGTGGGAGCCGTGCGATCTTTGACGAGCAGCGAGGATTTCCGTCGTGTACGCGAGAGGGGGTCGAGGGCGCGCCGGGACGGGCTGACGGTGTTCGTGGCGCGCGCTCCCTCGGCAGGGCAGGGGACCCGGGTCGGGATCACCGTCCCGGGAGCGGTTGGGAGCGCAGTTACCAGGAACAGGCTGAGGCGAAGGCTGAGGGCAGCGTTGGAGCGCATGGATATGCGGGGGGGCCAGGACGTCGTCGTGAGGGCGGACGGCGGCGCGGCCGAAGCTACGTTCCACCAACTGGAAGAGGACTTAAGAATGGCTCTTAGCAGGGCGGACCAGGGGCTGCGAGATGGGTAGGGCGGCGCGGCTGACGGTCTTCCTGATAGGCGTCTACAGGCGGCTGATCTCCCCCGCACTCCCGCGCCGGTGCCGGTTCGAGCCCACGTGCTCGGCGTACGCGGTCGAGGCGGTGAAGGAGCACGGGGCCCTGCGAGGACTCGGTCTCGCCCTCCGACGTATCGGTCGCTGTCACCCCTTCAACGCGGGGGGCCTGGATCCGGTCCCGCGGAGGCCCGCCTAGTCGATGGGCTTCTTCGAGTTCTTCTCGTCCGCGCTCTCGGCCTTCTATGCGGTGATCCCAAGCTACGGGCTGGCGATCATCCTGCTCACGGTGCTGGTTCGGATCATCCTTCTTCCCCTGTCGATCAAGCAGACGCGCTCGATGCGCGAGATGCAGAGGATCCAACCGGAGGTCAAGCGGATCCAGGGGAAATACAAGGGCAAGAAGGACGCGCCGGCAAGGCAGAAGATGAACGAAGAGATGATGGCGCTCTACAAGGAGCACGGCGTCAACCCCTTCGGTGGGTGCTTTCCTCTGCTGCTGCAATTCCCGGTGCTGATCGGGCTCTTCTACGTGGTGCGCACGCCGCTCAGGTACATGGGGTATCGGGATGCCGATCCCGGCGACGCCCTGAATTGGGTGACGACGAACGTGTCGGGGCTGATGGAGCGCGTGCAGGACTCGGCGCTGGCCCGCGGCCTGGATTCGATGTTCCTCGACATCAACCAGTTTCTCGGGATCAGGCTGGATTGCTCGTCGTCGGCGGCCCTGAGCGGGGACGACCCGTCCCAGGCGGGGGTCGTGTGTGGCAACGGGTTGATCGATGCCCTGCCCTACCTCGTCCTCGTCCTCCTGATGGGGTTCACGACCTACTACCAGCAGAAGCAGATGCAGGCGCGCCAGGCGGGAACCGTCGAGCAGACGCAGCAGATGCAGATGTTCGGGCGGATCATGCCCATCATGCTCATGGTGTTCTCGTACTCGTTCCCGAGCGGGGTGGTGCTCTACTGGCTCACGACGAACGTGTGGACGATCGGACAGCAGCGGCTGATGTTCAGGATGGCGCCGCCGCTCGCCCCCGGGGATGGCGTCGGGGACGGCAAGGCCAAGAAGAAGAGAGAGCAGGAGAGACCCGAGTCCGCGAAGCCGTCGAAGGGACCGCAGGGAGCGGGGCCGGAGGGATCGAAGAATGTGGGGGCAGCGGGTAGGAGTCAGAACGCCAGCAAGAAGAGACGGAGACGATGAGCGAGAGTGACCCCGAGGTAGCGGAGGCGGCTCAAGCGGCGGACCCCGAGACGGATGCGACGGTCGCCGAAGGCGAGGAAGAGGAACGGGAGCCGGCGACACCCGAGGAGGCCGCGGAGGTGGCCCAGGAGTTCGTAGACGGCCTCCTCTCCGTGATGGGCCTGGAGGCCGAGGTGAAGTCGTCGGTTGAGGGAGATTCGGCTTTCATCGATGTCGCCGGTGAATCACTCGGGGTGCTCATCGGTCGTCGGGGGCAGACCCTGGACGCCCTCCAGGAGCTCGCCCGCACGGCCGTCCAGAGGCGCCTGCGGAGCAGGGTTCGGCTCCTCGTTGACGTCGAGGGCTATCGCGCCCGGCGCCGGACGTCGCTGGCGGAGTACGCGAAGCAGATCGCGGAGCGGGCCAAGGAACGAGGGACCGAGATCGAGCTCGAGCCGATGAACAGCTTCGAGCGCAAGATCGTTCACGACGCAGTTGCCGAGGTGGACGGCGCGACAAGCTTCAGTGAGGGCGAGGAGCCCACTCGCAAGGTCGTCGTGAGGGGGGAGTAGATCGCTGCAGTGTGGCACGTGCCACATGAGGCGGCCCCAGCCCTGAGGGAGTTCGCCTCGATCTTGAGACGCCATGCGGGCCGCGTGGACCTCGTATCTCCGGGGGATCTCGAGCGTCTCGAGAGCCGTCACATCGCGGACTCGCTGAAGGCGCTCGCCGCCGTGGAGGACGCCCCGGCGGGGCCGGCTGTCGACGTCGGCTCCGGAGCGGGCCTTCCCGGGATCCCACTCGCCATCGCCTCCGGCCGGCCGTGGCGGCTGCTCGAGCCCAGGCTCCGCAGAGCGGCGTTCCTGGAGGAGGTCGTACGAGAGCTCTCGCTCGAGTGCGAGGTCTTGCGCCTGACGGCCGAGGAGGCGGCTCGCGATCCCGCTCTAGCCGGGTGCCATTCGATCGCCACCGCCAGGGCTGTGGCGGAGCCGTCGGGATCGTTCCAGCTGTTGCTGCCCCTGGTCGCGGCCGGGGGCCGAGCCCTGGTGTGGCTGGGAAAGACCTCGGAGATCCCCCCGGAAACCCAGGAGGTAGCACCCGGCGTCGCTATGATGGAGTTGCAAGCGATCGAAAGGGAGAACCTGGAACAAGATGGCGATCCGCAATGATTGGAAGCTATTGGAAGCCAGGCGATCGCGCAGCGGGGGCGGACGTCTGGTGTGCATCGCCAACCAGAAGGGGGGTGTCGCCAAGACGACCACGGCGGTGAACCTGGCCGCGGCGCTGGCCCTGCGGGGCCACCGCATCCTGGTGGTGGACGTAGATCCCCAGGCCAATGCCACGACCGGGATAGGCCTGGATCACCGCATCGTCGAGGCCTCCACGTACGAGCTCCTCATAGGCAAGGCCTCAGCCGGAGACGTGATCGTGGGCACCGGCATCCCCAACCTCTTCTGCGCCCCCTCCGCCCTCGACCTCGCCGGGGCGGAGATCGAGCTCGCCGGGGCAATGGCAAGGGAGCAGAAGCTCGCGGAGGCGCTGGAGCCGATCGCGGGCGAGTACGAGCTCGTATTCCTCGACTGCCCGCCATCGCTCGGCCTTCTGACCATCAATGCGCTTGCGGCGGCCCACGATCTCATAGTGCCGGTGCAGTGCGAGTACTACGCCCTGGAGGGCCTGGGTCAGCTGCTCGCCACCGCTGAGAGAGTCCGGAGATCGCTCAACTCTGAGCTTCGGATAGCCGGCTTCCTCCTCACCATGTACGACGGCCGGACGAAGCTGTCCAGCCAGGTAAGCGACGAGGTCAGGACGCACTTCGGCTCCCTCGTCTACGAGACGGTGATCCCCCGCAGCGTTCGTCTCTCGGAGGCGCCTTCGTTCGGCGAGACGGTGATGACCCTTGATCCGTCGTCCAGGGGAGCGATCGCTTACGGGCTCTTGGGGGGCGAGGTGGCGTCGCGTTACGGCCTCGCGGTGCACGTGCCACCGCCTCGCTCGAGTCCCGAGCCGGCGCCTCCCGTGAGTCGCGACGGGGAGTTGCCTCCGGGGCACGGGGCTTCCTCGGAGCGGGAGAGCCGGGTGGCGGTACCGGGCCCGGGTGGCCGCGGCTACGGAGCACGGACGGCCGAACCGCCGGCGCTGGACGAACGATGGCCGCGACGAGAGCCATGGATAGGGGAGGTGTGGAGATAGATGTCGAGAAGATCAGGGCTCGGGCGTGGTCTGGACGCGCTGCTACCGCGCGGAGGTGATACCGAGCTCGAGGAACGCGATCCACTACGCCGCGTTGGGTTGGGGTCCATTCGACCGAACCCGAGGCAACCTCGCAGGGCATTCGATGACGCGGAGCTCGACGAGCTCGCCGCCTCTATCGAGGAGGTCGGCGTCCTCCAGCCACTGTTGGTTAGGCCAGTCGAGGGTGGCTTCGAGCTGGTCGCGGGCGAGCGACGACTCCGAGCGGCGCAGCGCGCGGGGCTGTACGAGGTGCCCGTCATGGTTGTGGAGACGGATGAGCGCGGATCGCTCGAGCGGGCGCTGGTCGAGAACATCCATCGCGCCGACCTCAATCCCATAGAGGAGGCGAGCGCGTATCGCGAGCTCATGCAGGAGAGTGGGCTCACACAGGAAGAGCTTGCCGCGAAGCTTCATCGCGATCGAACGACGATCGCACACAGCTTGCGGTTGCTCGAGCTGGCTCCGTCGATCCAGCGACTGCTGATCGAGGGTCGATTGTCGGGAGGTCACGGACGCGCGCTCCACGCGCTGAACGGACATCCCTTCCAGGAGCGCGCGACCCAGCGGGCAGTGGGCGAAGGTCAGTCGGTACGCGACACGGAGGCGATGATCCGGGACTACCTCGCGATGACCGGGGAGGGCCCCTCCCGTTCCAGCACGAGGTCTCGCTCACAGCCACCTGAGGTGGCCGAGGCGCAGCGCAAGCTCGCGGACCACCTCCAGAGCCGCGTGCGCGTCGAGGTGGGCAAGCGAAAGGGCAAGATCGTGGTGGACTTCGTGTCGCTAGAAGAGCTGGACAGGATCGTGGCCGCAATCGTCGGGGACCGGCAGACGGTCCGGGAAGTCGTCTCGCCTTAGTCCTTTTCGTGGAAGTATCGGATGATGCCGCGCGCGATCGCCGCGGCCAGCGTCGCACGGAAGTCGAGATCCTCGAGCCGCTTCTCCTCGTCTGGATTCGTGATGAAGACTGGTTCGACGAGGACTGCCGGCATCCGAGTCTCCTTCAAGATCGTGTACGAACGGGCATGGCTTCGGCAGTCGCGCAGCCCCAGCGCGGCCAACTCGTCGAGGACCTTGTCGGCCAGTGTCTCCCCGGATCTCGAACCTCCGAAGTAGAACGTCGATGCCCCCTCGGGAGTCGGCTCATCGTGCGTGTTTAGATGCAGCGACACGAACACATCTCCCCCGATCTCGTTCCCGCGTCGGGCGCGCTCGGTTGCAGAGCACTCCTCGGCTTCGGTTCTCGTGAAGCGGACCCGGCCGCCGGAGTAGATGAGTCGTGCCGCCAGCCGTTGGGCTATGTCCCAGCACACGTCCGCTTCCAGCAGCCCTCGAGCTCCCGCGCGTCCCGAATCGGGCCCTCCATGGCCGGGATCGATGACGACGAGCGCTACGCCGATGCCGGGCTTCTCCGCACGGCTGAGCTCCTCTCGCAACGAGGCAGCCGTGCCGGCGCGATCCACGCGCAAGCCGCTCAAGGCAGTAAGACTGAGCAACCCAAAGATGCCGTCCTCGGCGATCCCGTACTCCTTCTGGAACGCACGGATCGCGATGTCGGTCTGCACACCGAGGATCCCGTCCGCACGGCCGGCGTCGAAGCCGAGCGCACTGAGCCGGGTCTGGAGACTTTCGATGTCATCCCCACGCATCGGAGGGTGCTTGAGGTAGAGAGCTCGGTCACCGAGTTGCCACGAGGCCTCGACGAGCTCCTGCCACGTCTGCGGGCCGACGATCCCGTCGACGAGGATGTTGCGTCGCTGCTGGAACTCGCGCACCGCGCGACGAGTGCTATCGCCGAAGACGCGCGTCTCGTCTTCCACGGTGAAACTGAGCCCGCGCAAACGGGCCTGCACGTCGGCGACTCGGTTGGAACGATCACCAAGCCGGATGAGGTCGTTCATCGAGCCGACTTCACCGCTTGTCGATAGAGCCGGCCGACGATCGGATAGGGGTTGATCCAGCGCCCGCTGGGCTCCTGGATACCGAGATGAAGGTGGTAGGTGAACTCGTCCGCGTGGCCGGGATCGGTCCCATAGCCAGTGTTGCCGACCTCGGCGAATTCGTCTCCGGCGTCGACGCGGTCACCGATCGACAAGCCGGGAGCGTACCTGCGCAGATGCGCGTAGAACCAGTAGCGGCCGTCGGGGGCGCGAATACCGACGCGCCAGCCGGAGTAGAAGAGCCAACCAAGATTTTCGACCCGGCCCGCAGTGACGGCTCGCACCGGCGTTCCCGGCTCGGCGAAGATGTCGTTACCTTCGTGGACCCCCACTTGACGCCAGCGGCCGTCGATGTTTCGCATCCGTGGGGCGTGCCAGTCGTTGCGGAAGTTGATCACGGAGTAGTAGTCCGTCCGCGCGACCGGGAACACCATTCCCTCGACGACTACGGCGGGCCGGAAGGATCGTCGCGGTGCCGCCTGCGACGGGAGTGCCGTCAGGCCCAGCAACAGCGAGGCGATCATCAGGTGCTTGCGCATTACGCGAGCGTATCCAGGCTCGTTACCCACTGGGTGGACGTTGCAGATGTGCGCGAAGTTCGCCGGTCGGCTAAGGCTACGAGGAGGCCCGCTCGGGAAGGGGGTGTCCCTCCAGGTAGCGCTCGGCGTCGATCGCCGCCATACACCCCATCCCGGCCGCCGTGATCGCCTGTCGGTAGCGGAAGTCCACGACGTCCCCCGCGGCGAAGACACCGGGCACCGAGGTCATCGTGTTCTCACCGTTGGTGACGATGTAGCCCTCGGACAGGTCGAGCTGGTCCTCGAACAGCTTCGTGTTGGGGATGTGCCCGACGGCGACGAACACTCCGCCGGTGGCGAACTCCTTCTCCCCGCCTGTCTTTACGTTCTTCATGCGCACGCCGGCGACCTTGCCGTCGCCGAAGACCTCGGTGAGCACCGAATCCCATACGAAATCGATCTTGGGGTTGTCGAAAGCCCGATCCTGCATGATCTTCGAGGCGCGCAGCTGGTCGCGCCGGTGGACGACGGTGACCTTGGAGGCAAACTTGGTGAGGAAGATCGCCTCTTCCATCGCCGAGTCTCCTCCACCCACGACAACCAGCTCGTGATCTCGGAAGAAGAAGCCGTCACAGGTAGCGCACGTCGAGACTCCATGTCCCAGCAACTCCTTCTCGCCCGGGACGCCGAGCATCCGGGCATCGGCACCGGTTGAGATGACGACGCTGCGAGCGGTGAGCTCCCGGTCGCCCGTAGCGACGAGGAAAGGGCTCCTGCTGAAGTCGACCCGAGTAACGTTGTCGGTCAGGAACTCAGTTCCGAAACGGCCTGCTTGCTTTCGGAAGCGCTCCATCAGCTCGGGACCCATGATGCCGTCGATGAACCCCGGGTAGTTCTCGACGTCGGTCGTCAGCATCAGCTGACCGCCGGCCTCGACTCCCTCGATCATCAGGGGCTCCAGATTCGCTCGCCCTGCGTACACGGCGGCGGTAAGCCCGGCGGGACCAGAACCGATGATTATGACGTTACGTGTTTTCTCACTCATTTGGCATCAAACTTATCAACGGCTACCCGGGGGGCCGCATTCCTCTGGGCACTTCGACCGGCGAAAACCGGCTCGTTAGGGCCACGAGGGGCCGGTTGTCGAGCATGGGGAGCTAGGTGCCCCCCTTGATGGTTCCGAAGCGATAGGCGATGGGAGTGTCGCAGGATCCTCCCTCCGGCCACGCCCAGACCATGAACCGATCGAGCGGCCCCGCGGGCTCGTCCGACCACGCGAAGGTCAGCACGAGCACGGTCCGGCCCTGGTAGGTCCCCCGTCTGCCCGAGGCAGGGAGGCTCTGGGGCTGACCCTCGAAGACGACGTCGGCGCATCGACGGATCTGCTCCCGCAGGGCTTCCGGCGCCTGGTCCGCGAGAAGGCCGACGGCGCGGGCCTGGTTCTGGACGACGTCATCGACCCCGTAGGCCGTAGCAAACTGATTCGCCACAGAGCCTCTGCGACCGGTCGCCTCCAGCTCTCGGTCCGTCAGCCTGTCGAGGCGATCGATGAAGGTCGGCTCGGGTGCCACCCCGCTCCCCCCGGTATCGTCTCCGGCCGGCGCCCCGGCCTCCTGGGCCGCCCCGCCCCCCTCTCCACCTCGAGCGAATCCGAGGTCGTCGTCGTTGCCTCCGTCGCTCAGCCCCAAGTAGAGGAATCCACCCACCACCGCGAGCACCGCGGCCGAAGCACCCCACGCGGCGATGCGGGGGTTCCAGCCCGCTCGGGACCTCCGGGCCTGGTCCTTCGGCCCACCCTCTGCGGTGGTTGCGTCCTCCAGGCGCCGGTGAAGCCGGGCCCGTTCGATCTCGCTCATTGGCTGAGTCTTCGCGGGTGCCAGAAGGGTTCTGACCGCGCGCTCCTCGGCCGAGCAGACATCGCAGCCGTCCAGATGCTCTCTCACTTCGGCCGCGTCGCGCCCCGCCAGCTCGCCTCGGACGAAGGGCGCTATCAGCTCTGAGCAGCGGTCGTGGTCAATGCTCATATTCGGTCCTTAGACGCCTGTGAGTCGGAGGCTTGTTCCATCAGCTCAGCGAGCCTCCGCCGGCCGCGGCTTATGCGCGACTTGACAGTCCCTACCGCAGCCCCGGTGAGCCTCGCTATCTCCTCGTAAGGGATACCCCCGAGATCGTGCATCACCACCGCCTCCCTGTACTCCTCCGACAGCTCTGCGAGGGCTCGAGCGACGTCGATTCTGAGCGCAGTCGCGTCGTCGATGTGGGGCGAGCGTTCGTCTTCGACTTCCGTCCGTCCGTCCTCGTGCTCGTCTCGCCGCGCCCGCTGTCGCAAGAGGTCGTGACAGGCGTTCATGCCGATCCGGTAGACCCAGGTTCCGAACGCGGATTCGCCCCTGAACGAAGAAGCCTTCCGGAACACCGTCAGGAACGTCTCCTGAGTGGCGTCGAGCGCGTCCGCACGGCTCCCCGTCATCCGGAGCGCGAGAGCGAACATCCGATCCTCGTGCCGGCGTACGAGCGTCGTGAAGGCCTGCTGGTCCCCGCCCAGGAACGCGTGCAGGAGAGACTCGTCGGAAGGTCCCCTGTCAGGGCGCAGCGAACTCGACCTCGGCGATGGATGCCGTCCCTCCGGCATCCCCGGGCAGGGAGGTGATCCACACCAGCCAGTAGCGACCCTCGGCTGGGTCGAACGTCATGGTCTCGACGACGTCCGTCCCGTCGGAGCTGTCGATCTCATCGAACGAGGCCTCGTCGTTGCCGACCTGGTCGGAGGCTCTGAGCTCGAGCTCGAGGCCCTCCTCGCCGGTGATCTTGACGCTCCCAACCTCTACGGAATCACCGAGGTCGAAGACCAGCCCAACTCCGGGCTTGTCCTGCAACTCCAGGCTGCTCGTGTAGTTCTCGGTCGTCCATGCGGTCGAGGTGTTTCCGTCGGCCGCCAGAGGAGCGTCCTCGGCGTGCTCCTGGCCGTCCCCGTAGGGATCGAAATCGGACACCGTCGCCGAGATCGCACTCGCGCCCCCACGATCTCCGTTCCCGCCGCGACCTCCGCCCAGCAAACCGTTTTCGTCCTGCGTTGCGAGGGTGGTGATCAGAACGGCGGCCGCGACGGCCCCCGCGATCAGCAACAGCACGCGCGCGATCCAGCGCACGTCCCCGCTGGGCGCTGCTCTGCCGGGAACAGCCGACGCCGGAGCGGAGCCGACCGCACGGGATGGCGTCGCGATAACCGAGGTGTCCATGTCCCTCGTCCCGCCGGCAGCCATTGCCAGCGCCGTTCTCATCTCCTCCGCGGATCCGTAGCGTTTCCGGGGGTCTTTCTCGAGAGCCGTCATGATCGCAGTTTCCAGTTGACGCGGGATCCCCGCCTTGTATGCGCGGAGCGGCGGCGGCGGTTGATTGATGTGCGCCATAGCCGTCGCGAGCTGGGTCTCTTCCTTGAAAGGAGGGCGGCCGACTGCCAGCTCGTACAGGACGATGCCGAGCGAGTAGAGGTCCGAGCGCGCGTCGGGTTCCTGCCCCTGTCCTTGCTCGGGAGACAGATACGCGACCGTTCCCAGGATCAAGCCCGTCGTGGTGATCTCCTTCTCCACGAAGGCCGCCTTCGCGATCCCGAAGTCGGCGACCTTCAGCACTCCTCCTTCACTGATGAGCACGTTCGGCGGCTTGACGTCCCGGTGGACGACTCCATGAGAGTGGGCGTATCCGAGCGCCTCACAGATGCTCTCTCCGATGCCGGCTACTCGTTCGGGAGACAGCGTCCCCTGATCCGCCAATACCTCTCCGAGGGTGCCACCGGCGCAGTACTCCATGACTATGAAATGACGTTCTGCCCCGTCGCTCTCCTCACTCCCGGTGTCGTAGATCGAGACGATGTTGGGGTGCGTCAGGCGGGCCGCAGCCAGGGCCTCAGCCCTGAAGCGTTCGAGGAAATCGGGGTCCTCCGCGAGGTGAGAGTGGAGGATCTTGACCGCGACCGTGCGGGCGAGGACCTCGTCCCTGGCCTTCCAGACGGTAGCCATGCCGCCTTTCGAAACGGGGGACTCCAGGAGGTAGCGCTCGGCGACGGTGGCGTGCTCGGGCGACATTCAAAGGATGTTATGTGGTGCCGGCTCTTCCGTTGGTTGTGGCCTTGGCCCAGTCCTCGATTGCTCCGATACGGTCGACGATCAACGTGTCGGCGATGCGACGGAGCCGGATCGTGATCACTCCGTCATCGTCGATACCGGTTCCCCTGCGTAGCACACGGGCATCCTTCACACCGTTGTCGGGGCTGTCCACCACTACTTTGACCATTTGGAAGATCTCATGGTCGGTGAACTGCCGCACGTCCCCGGCTCCGACGTCCGTCGAGACGGCTACGGCGACGTCGTCGGCGGCGGAATCTAGGGTGAAGAAGTTCACGAGGATGGCCCCCACGTCGAACAGGATGACGCCGAACACCACCATGCCGATGACGACCTTGACCAGCCAGTCGGCGATGATCCCACGCTCGTTCCGATGAAGGGTCATGCGAGGATTATCGGCCGACTAGGTGGCGAACCTCAATCATCCTTTTCCGGCGAGCCGCCGTCGCATCAGCCCTCGTGCCAGGTCCAGCTCCTCGACCTTGAGGGCTCGGGCGAGGAGGAGATAGGCGACCACGCCCACGCCCACGGGGATGACCACCCCGATCGTCTGCTGAAAGAAAGCCTCCGGCGCGACCAGCCGTTCGGTGGCTCCCGACGCCGCCCAGACAACGACCCCCATACCGGCGGCTGCCGCTCCAATGCGCGCGGCGCTCTGAAAGATCCTCCGGCCATCGATCCCTCCGATCCTCGCTCTTAACGCGGCCCCCTGTATTCCCACGCCGAAGATGTACGCAAGCGCGTGCCCAACGGCGAGGCCACGCACACCGAGGATCGCGAACATGGGGATGTTCACCGCAGTGTTGAGAGCGACCGCCCCGCAGTTGATGAGAAAGGGCGTCTTCGTATCCTGGAGCGCATAGAAAGCGCGCAGGAAGAGCTGAAAGATCGAGAAGGGGACGAGCCCGATCACGAAGAACTGGAGCACTCCTGCTACCAGATCGACGGACGCCTCGGTCATGACGCCTCGCTTGAGCAAGAAACGGACGAGCGGTTCCCCCAGAACGAAGTAGCCGACGGCCGCCGGAAGCACGAGCATGAAGGTTGCTCGTACGCCGGTCGAGACGTGGTCGCGGAACTCGTCCCAGCGCGCGTTCACCGCATGCTCGCTCATCCCCGGAAGCAATGCAGTTATCAACGAGACCGCGAACAGCCCGTGGGGCAGCATGAAGAACGTAAACGCCCATATGTATGCCGTATAGGCACCGCGGTCCTCGCTTGCGAGGATCTGAACGACGATGTAACCGATCTGGTTCGCGACGACATATCCGATGACGAACACGGAGAGGCGCGCCAGTTTGCGCACCGAGGGATGCGATATCGAGAAGGTCAGCCGGTATCTTCCCAGACCCTTGAGAAAGGGCAGCTGAGCGATCGCCATGATCGCAACCCCTGCGGTCGTGCCCAGGCCGATGACCAGCAGCTGCGCCGTCGTGATGCTGTCCTCGGTGACTGCGCCGACTGCCTGATGGAACGCGACGAACACCGCTATGACCGCGAGGTTGTTGAGAACGGGCGTGTACATCGGGGCCCCGAAGCGTTTGTGGGCGTTCAAGAGTCCCGCGGTGAGCGCGGTCAGCGCGTAGAAGATGATCTGAGGGATGAACAGGCGGAGAAGGAAGGTGATCACCTCGAGCTGCTGAGCCGCTTCGGCTCCCTCGAGCCTCGTCGAGTAGATGCGAGCGATCCAGGGGGCCGCGATGATCCCGATCGCCGCGATCCCGACGAGGATCACCATCGAGAGGTTGATGATCGCGCTGGCGACCTCCCATGCGCGCTCCCGTCCCTCCTTCTCGATCAGCTCGACGAACACCGGGACGAAGACCGATGTAAGGATCCCGCCCAGCACCAGCTCGTAGATGATGTTCGGAGCCGTGTTCGCGTAGTTGTACGCGTCGGTAAGCCGGTCCGACTCGACCACTCCAAGCGCCGCTGCGATTGCCGCAATCCGTAATAGGCCGGTGGCCCGAGAGACCACCGTCCCCAACGACATGACGGCGGTCGCTCTGGCGAGTGAGCTCAAGCGACGGCTCCGGAACTTTGATCATCCGCGGGTTGCCTGCGCCGACGTACCACCCCGGCTACGTAGAAAAGGATGAGGAAGGCAAGTGCTCCGAGGGTGATTCCGAGCGCGACCTCGTTGAACTCGGTCGAGCGAATCTCAATCCGTTTGTCTGCGATCGAAAAGCCGGCGGGCGTCGTCACGCTCACGCTGACGGTGTAGATCCCACTGGACTCGACCGTCATGTCCTCGACTAGTTGCAGTGAGGTGCCCGGCTGGATCCTCTGATCGTCCACAACCGATCGGCCGACGTCGAGCCCATTCGAGCTGAACCTGACGTCGACCGTGACGGGGAAGTCGTTCTGGTTGCGGATCTCGATCGGGAGCTCCCCGCGACGCGATGTCAGCCGGATCTCGTCTATGCCTCCGATCTCGATCGAGTCGAACACGCGCTGCACCTCCGCCGAGGTGTCGTCGGCAAAGCCTTCGCCCTGCGTGAGAAGACCGACGTCAGGCCACCACAGCCGGCTCTCGGCGACCATCACGTTGCGGTTCAGCTGCTGGATCCGCTCCTGTGGGGGGCGCACTCCCGACAAGCTCTCCACCGAGTCCAGGGCGCCTTGCAACGAGGCGAACCATGCCTCGTCAGGCTCGGAGCGGAGAGGTTCGAGCTCTCCGGTGAGCCGCTTGGGCTCGGGGGGGTGGATGCCCGACGAAGCAGCCAGCGCGCCGCGCGGCGTAAGGGTGTCGATCCACGGGGCATTCTGGAGGCCCTCGAACAGCAGGCGAGAGAGGCGGGGTCGCGGATGCCACAGGGAGGGGACGGTGACTTGAACGACGCGGTCCTCCCGGCCCGGGAGCTCCTCACGGATCTGAGCCAGCTCGGCGAAGAACCGCTGCAGCTCCAGGCGCTTGTCCGACTCTGCAGCGAGCCCGGCCACCCTGTCCTCTAGTGCATCGTCGGTCACGAAGCCCGTCGTTGGGCCCTGAGCCGTG
Source organism: Actinomycetota bacterium (assembly GCA_050694215.1). Classification (GTDB taxonomy): domain Bacteria; phylum Actinomycetota; class CADDZG01; order CADDZG01; family WHSQ01; genus JBOGXB01. The sequence continues at coordinate 20,957 of JBOGXB010000004.1, read as the reverse complement.
CGCACGAGCACCGGGCAGGTGAAGCTGAGTGTGGGCTCGGGGCAGCCGGACCTGGCCGGGCCGACGCCGCTCTCGATGGAGTCTCCGGATAGGAAGGCGTGCTCGCCGAGCCCCCCGATGCTGCGAAGGTCCTCCAGGGTGGTCTGGTCGAGCCGGCCGGCCGGGGCGAGAAGCCAGTCGGGGGGAGCCTCGAGATCCAGCACGTTCCGAAGGACCAGATCACCCTCGTTGATCTGCTTGGTCATCCGGAAGTGACCGAGCTCGCGCCGCAGGGTCGGGAGGTCGGGGAAGGCGTAGGGCGTGAGCAGCGGCTGGACCGTGGGACGGACAAGGAGGTCGGAGACCCGCTCGAGCAGGTCGGCAGCCGCGCCGGATACGTCCGACGACGGCGGCACCCGCTTCTCTTCGCCGTTCTCCCGGGTCGAGAAACCGTTCGCCAGGTCGGCGAGCTCGTCGATCAAACGCGGGGTGGGAGCAATACCGAGTTGGAGTGCGGGGACCGTTTGGGTCCGGGGCCTGGGGCGCCGCCGGTTGGAGCGACGTCCGGCGCGGGGCCGGCGCGGGGAGACCTGCCGCACCTCGGGCTCGGCGGCGGCCTCGAACGCAGCGACGAGACCGTTGAGCCAGCCACCCTCCAGTACCGCTTTCTCCAGGCTCGAGGAGGCGTCGGCAGGCGTCGAGAAGACCCGGCCCGGGCCCCGACTGGGCACGGCGTTCAGCGGCGCGACCACTACCAGGTTCAGAGCAGGGTCTGGTGTCGACGGATAAATGATCAATGGAGTGGTCACGGAGTCGAGCTCGGCGCCGCTGTCGTCGAAGAGCGCGATCGTGACCGGATACACGCCCCCTTCGGTCGCTCTCGCGAGGGAGGATAAGCGCGTCATCGGATCGTCGATCGTGACGCTCAGCGAGCTGCCGGGCTGGATCGGCTTCCCGGGCAGCTCGGGCTGGTAAGCGCTCGTGGTGAAGGCGGGTGGGGACGAGAAGGTGTCTTGAAGAGCGGACCGACTAGTCGTCCGCCCGTGAGCGATGAGGCTGAGGGAGTACCCGTCGAGCGGCTCGGAGGAGGTGTTGTCGATCCTCAAGCGCAGGTTGAGAGAGTCGTCGGTGTCGTGCCAGATGGGTTGCCCGAGGAGTTGCAACCCGGCCTCCCCTTGCGCCTCTTGAGCCCCCGCGGGCGCGGTCGCTACCGCCTGGCAAGCAACAAGGAGCGCTATGAGGGCAAGCAGGAGCTTGGGATGCATGGTTGCGAAACAGCATAAGTAAAGGGCCCCCTCCGGCTTGGAGGGGGCCCCGTTAATTGCTTGGGGTCTTGCTCGCGCCGGGTGGGTCTACTTGGAACCGCCCTTGCGCCCGATGCGCTGATAGAACTCAGACCCGTAACGTCGCTTGGTGGTCTCGCCGCCCTTCTTGCCGCCGATCTTACCTATGCGTCCGAAGTGGCCGTCACCGTAGCGAGACTTCGTCGTCTGGCCCCCCTTGCGGCCTGCTTCTGCCCTCGACATCTTGCTGGCCTGGAGCCCTGTCTGCTGGATGTTCTCCATGATCCCTACCCCCTGGAAATCCGTATGTCTGGCTTCTCAGATCTACCCTGCCAGAAGGGGACGAAACAAGCAAAAGGCCGTGTTCAGGCCGAAGGGCTCAACCGCATGGATGCGGGTGCCGATGCGTTCAGGACAGCCCGAACTGGGAGGAAGCGACCAGGGATATGAGCGCGACCATCGACGTCCAGGAGTTCCTCAGGTACGTGGTCGACCACAAGGCCTCCGACCTTCACGTGAAGGCGGGGGGGCCTCCCTACGTGCGTATAAGTGGCCATCTCAACAAGACGGAGTTCTCAGCGATGTCCGCTGCGGACTGCGAGCGTGCCGCGATGGAGCTCATGAACGACGAGCAGGCGATGCGCTTCAAGCAGGTGGGCGAGGTCGACTTCGCCTATTCGATCCAGGGCCTCGGCCGCTTCAGGGTGAACGTCTTCCGTCAGCGTGGGAGCGTCGGCATGGCGCTACGCCGAGTGCTGCCCGGGAGCCCATCCTTCGAGACCCTCGGGCTACCCCCCGCCGCGCGCCAGCTCGCCGACGAGCATCGGGGCCTGATCCTTGTCACCGGTCCCACATCGTCGGGTAAGACGACGACGACCGGCGCCATGATCAACCACATCAACGCCACGCGCTCCTGCCACATCCTCACGATCGAAGATCCGATCGAGATCCTGCACCCCGACCGGATGGCGATCGTCAACCAGCGCGAGATCGGACTCGACACGAACAACTTCGCCACCGCATTGCGCGCCGCCATGCGACAGGACCCCGATGTGATATTCGTTGGCGAGATCCGCGATCCGGAGACGGTGAAGGCGGGCCTGCAAGCGGCCGAGACCGGTCACCTGGTGATCTCGACGTTGCACACGACGGATGTGAGCGAGACGGTCAACCGGATCATCGACTTCTTCCCTCCGCACCAGCAGAAACAGATCCGTGTGTCGCTCGCGGCTTCGCTCAAGGGGATCATGTCGCAACGTCTGCTTCCACGGAAGGACGGACGAGGCCGTATCCCCGCGGTCGAGGTACTCGTGATGAACGGTCGTATCCACGACCTCATCCTCGACCCCGAACGGACGCACGAGATCCGCGACATCGTGGCCGAGTCGGGGTTCTACGGGATGCAGACCTTCGACCAGGCGCTGCTGTCGCTGTACCGGTCGGGCCTCGTGACGCTCGAGGACGCAATGAACGCGGCAACGAACCCGCACGACTTCCAGATCGCGCTCCAGGCGGAGGGCCTGCAGCCCGTCTAGAAGCTGCAGCCACTGCCAGCTGTGCTGACTTAACCGTCACCACTGAGGGCAAAGCCAGCACGCCTCGTCACCCACAAGCGCAAGGCGCTCTGCTTGCCGAGCTCCCAGACGGGAGACCTGGAAGCGCTTTGGGCTCACTTGGGTGCTAGTTGTGACCGGCGTGAGTACGCGGATCCCCCTTTCGACCCCACTGTCTGACGGCCATAATCATCCGCCTGGAACCACTCATGGACGATTCGTCCGATCTACTCGAGGAAGCCCGTAGAGCGTTCGAGCGTCGCGACTGGGCCGCCGCTCGAGATGGTTTCAAGGCCGCCAGAGAGAGGATGGAGCTCGAGGCCGACGATTTCTCGGCTCTCGGCGACTCCGCATGGTGGCTCGGGGATGTCGACGAGGCGCTGTCGGCCTATGAAGCGGCCTACCGCTTATATCTCCATGGGGATCAACCCCGAAAGGCTGCGTTCAACGCCCTCGGCCTCGCCGTGTCCTTGTTTCTGAGGGGTGAGGTTCAGATCGGCTCGGGGTGGATGAGTCGAGCTCAGCGGCTGCTCCGTGACCAACCAGAGGGTGTCGAGCACGGATATCTCGTCTATCTCGATCTCGAAAACGCGCTGGCGGAGGGAGATCTCGACGCCGTCATCGAACGAGCCAGCCATGTGGGAGAGATGGGTCGCAGGTTCGGAGACGGGAATCTGGTTGCCGTAGCAATCCTGTTCGAAGGAAGAGCTCTAGTTCGCCGAGGGGAGATGCGCGAAGGGATGGCGCTCCTTGACGAGGCGATGGTTGCGGTGATCTCGGACGATCTGATCCCGGACTGGGCCGGGAACATCTATTGCCATCTCATGGCGGCCTTCCACGAGTTGGGGGACATCCGCCGAGCCGCCGAGTGGGTCGAGGCAACGCAGCACTGGCTGGACACCCTGCCGGCGGCCGTGTTGTTCACCGGGATATGCCGCGTGCACCGGTCTCAGGTCCTGCAGGTGACCGGCGCTTGGGAGCAAGCAGAACGCGAGGCACTTCGCGTCTGCGAAGAGCTCGCGGATATCCATGTTGTCGGGGCGGCGGAAGGCCACTACCAGGTGGGAGAGATGCAGCGGCTGCGCGGCGACCTGTCCGGTGCGGAGGCCTCGTATCAGCAGGCGCACGAACGCGGTCGCGACCCGCAGCCGGGCCTCGCCTTGCTCCGTTTGGCTCAAGGACGCCTGGACGCGGCCTCGGCATCGATCCAAGTGGCGCTGGTTGCCGAGACGCACAATCGCCTGGCACGCGCGCCTCTGTGCGCAGCACAGGTCGAGATCGCGCTCGCGGCTGAGTCCACGGATTCGGCCCGCCGTGCGTGTGAGGAGCTCGTGGCCACGGCGGCGGTGTTTGCGAGCTCAGGCCTGCAGGCGACAGCGTTGCATTGCCGCGGCGCCGTCGCCCTCGCCGGTGGGCTTCCCGATCAGGCGCTTCCGATCCTCCGTGATGCCTGTCGCCGCTGGCGGGATCTGAGAGCCGAATACAACGCGTCGAAGGTATGCGTGCTGCTGGCAAGGGCCTACGCAGAGCTAGGAGACGCTGATGCTTCCCAACGTGAGCTCGATGCGGCGGCGACGGTATTCGAACGACTCGGGGCAGTCCAAGATGCTCGAGAGGTCGATGCCCTACGTGATGCGAAGTTGCACCCCGATGGTCTCACGGCGCGCGAGGCCGAGGTGCTGGCTCTCGTTGCGACCGGGATGTCCAATCGAGAGGTCGCAAGGTCTCTGACGATCAGCGAGAAGACCGTGGCCCGCCATATCTCCAACATTTTCGCCAAGCTGAACGTGACCTCGCGGACCGAGGCCGCCGGCTACGCCTTCTCCCACCGCCTCACGACCCCTACGACTGGGTAGGAATACCCATCCTCGTGGAGCAGGATTGCACCCTTCTCCCGATGAGAAGCGCGACTCACGTCTTTAGCCTCTGAGCTAGTTCAGCCGCCAACTCGCAGGGAGGCACTCATGACCCAGACCGTGCTCGACGAAGCCAAGCTCGAGGCGTTCATCGAAAAGTTCGTCGGCGACGCCGCCGCATCAGCGCATTCGGCGACCGTGGTGCTCGGCGACAAGCTGGGTCTGTTCAAGGCTCTGGCAAAAGGTGGGCCACAGACTTCAGACGAACTGGCATCGCGCGCGAGCTGCCACCCGAGGTTGGTCCAAGAATGGCTCAATGCGCAAGCTGCCAGCGAATACTGCCTCTACGACCCGGGGACCGGTCGCTACTCCCTCACCCCCGAACAGATCGCCGTCCTAGCCGACGAGAGCTCGCCGGTGATGCTCATCAGCAACATGCAGATGGTCAGCACACTCCATCGTGATGTCGAGGGTCTTCGCGATGCCTACAGCGGTGGACACGGCTTCGGATGGCACGAACACCACGGCGACCTCTTCGGCAGCATGGCCAGATCCAGCACCGCCGACTATGCAGCGTTCCTGGTACCGGAGTGGATCCCGGCCCTGGAGGGCGTGGAAGAGAAACTCCGGACGGGAGCGCGCGTTGCCGACATCGGTTGTGGGTTTGGCGGGCCCACCATCATGCTTGCGCAGGCCTACCCCGCATCCACCTTCCACGGCTTCGACTACCACGTTGAATCGATTGAAGCCGCTCGCAAAGGGGCCGCCCAGGCTGGGGTCAGTGAGCGCGTCACCTTCGAAGTTGTACCGGCCGACTCTTTCCCCGGGATCTACGACCTGGTCTGCACCTTTGACGCGTTCCATGACATGGGTGATCCGATCGCTGTCGGTCGCCACATCCGCGAATCGCTCGCTCCAGACGGGACGTGGATGATCGCGGAACTGAATGCAGGCGACAGCGTCGAAGAGAACATCACCCCCTTCGGTCGCATGCTCTACTCCGCCTCGTCGCTAATCTGCGTTCCGAACGCCCTCTCCCAGTCCGATACGCGAGCGTTGGGCGCAGCTGCTGGGAAAGCGGTCCTGGAAGAGGTGACGAGTGAAGCAGGTTTCACCCATTTCCGGCTCGCAGCCCAAACGCCCTTCAATCTGATACTGGAGGTTCGGCCCTAATCGCGAGCGGGCAGCTCCTGCACGGCCCAGCCGTTGCCGTCCGGATCGTTGAAGAAGACGAACGAACCCCAGGGGAACACCTGGACGTCGCTGACCTTCACTCCTCGCTCGACGAGCTCCTCATGCGCGGCGTTTATGTCCGAGACGACCATCTGCATTCCCTGGACGGAGCCTGGTTGCGCGTCCACTAGTCCGGTCCCCAGGGCGATCGAGCAGGCCGACCCGGGGGGCGTCAGCTGAATGAAGCGAATCCCATCGCCGACGCTGTGGTCGTGGTCCGCGTTGAAGCCGGCCTTCTCGGTGTAGAAGGTCTTCGCGCGGTCCACGTCCGAGACGGGAATCGCCACCAATTCAAGTTTCCAATCCATGATGAGTCTTTCCTTTCGCGCGGGGGGACTGGTCGGCGACCGCCGAAGAGCCGTGGTCTACATCGAAGCCTCCATGAAGGCAGCGAGATCATATGCAAAACGTTCGGGCTCCTCCCAGTGAGGGGAGTGCCCGGCGCCGGGATACACGAGGAGACGTGAGTGCGGGATCGCGGACGCAAGCGCGTCCTGGTCGCTTCTGGTCAGGATGGCATCCCGATCGCCCCAGACAAGCAGCGCGGGTACGTCGACCTTGTTGAGCTCGGTCGAAACATCCTCTTGCAGTAAATCTGCGAAAAACTCTCTGAAAACGCGCGCCGGAACCTTCATGGTCTCCTGCCTGACGATCTCGAGGAAGGCTTGTGGCACCGGCTGAGCAAGCGTGCTCTTTGCGAAGTCACTTACGAATTGTGGGTCGAGGGGATCAGTCAGCTTCGAGATCGTCGAGTCGAACAGGCCTTTCGCTGCCGCATTGTCTTGCAGCGAGACGGGTGTGCCGATAAGCACCAGGCCCGAGACACGAGCGGGGTGATCGATCGCGAAGCGCTCGGAGACGACGCCATGCGAGGAATGCCCCGCCAGGACGGCTACGGGGAGATGTAGAGCGTCCAGGAAAGCTGCCAGATCTTCAACGAAATCCACGAATCTGTAACCCTCCGCGGGGTGACTCGAGTCGCCGTGGCCTCGCTGGGTTAGCGCGAGGGCATGGATGGATTCGGGAAGATGCTCCAGCACGGGCTCGAAGGAGCGCCACGAGTCTCCCAGACCGTGAAGGAGCAGCACGGGGACGCCGGCGGGAGCTCCTTGCTCGACGTAGGAGAGTCTCACCTTAGTGGGCAGCTCAACAGACTTCACAAGAGGTGTCACCAACTACCTCCTCCGGCACCACGATGTGTATCACGGGCACCGGCAGGTCTCATCGTCTGCACCGCAAGCGGCCTTTCCGGGCCCCGTCACGTAGCTTTGAGGGATGAAGACCAATGAAGGCGCGGCCGCACTGGCGGAGCTGCTCCAGGACAACTCCGTCGTCGTGCGTCTGGCCCGGCATTTCCGGGACGCGGGTTACGACCTCTATCTGGTCGGCGGCCCCGTCCGCGACGCATTCCTCGGCCGCCCCTTCGCCGATCTCGATCTCACCACGGACGCAAGGCCCGAGAAGACACACGAGCTGGTCAAACCGCTTGCGTCCGCGGTGTGGCTCCAGGGGATCGATTTCGGCACCGTCGGAGCCGAGATCGACGGCCGCCGGATGGAGATAACGACCTTCAGAACCGAGCGATACGAGCCCGACTCGCGCCATCCCGACGTGGCATTCGAGTCTGACGTCGAGATCGATCTGTCCAGACGGGACTTCACGGTCAACGCGATGGCGGTGCGGCCGCTCGAGAAGACCGCGCTCGATCCGTTCGGCGGCCTGAACGACCTGAAGCAGCGCATCCTGAAGACGCCGATCGATCCGGATGCGTCCTTTACGGACGACCCCCTGCGGATGCTGCGAGCGTTCCGGTTCGCGTCCCAGCTCGACTTCCGCATCGATCCATCAGCACTCGAGTCCATAGGGCGGTTGAAGGACAGGATCAAGACGGTCTCCTCAGAGCGCATTCGGGACGAGCTGTCCAGGCTGTTGGTTGGGAGCTCTCCGGGGGCCGCGCTGGAAGCAGCCGACGCGACCGGGTTGACCGACCTGTTCCTCGCCGAGCTGGGCTCGCTCAAGCTCGAGCAGGATCCCGTACACAAGCACAAGGACGTCTTCCACCACACTCTCGCGGTGGTCGAAAGGACCCCCGACAGGCTCGAGCTCAGGCTCGCGGCCCTCCTTCACGACATTGGCAAGCCCAAGACCAGGCGCATCGACGAGGAGGGGGTGACCTTCCACCATCACGAGATTGTTGGGGCTCGCATGGCAAAGGCGCGCCTCACTGCGCTTCGCTACCCGAACTCCGTCGTCTCGACCGTCGAGCGCTTGATCGAGCTCCATCATCGCTTCCACACCTACCGGCTCGGGTGGAGCGACTCCGCGGTGCGCCGGTACGTGCGCGATGCGGGCCCCCTGTTGGGCGACCTGAACGCCCTCGTACGCGCGGACTGCACGACGCGCAACCCGGCGAAGGCGGAGCGTCTCGCTGCGCGCATGGACGAGCTGGAGAGACGCATCGCGGAGCTGGCGAAGCTCGAGGAGCTCGAGAGGATCAGGCCCGAGCTCGACGGCAACCAGATCATGGCTTTCCTCGGCGTTGGCCCGGGGCCTCTCGTGGGAGAGGCGTCCCAGTTCCTGCTCGATCTCCGCCTCGACGAGGGACTGGTCGGTCCGGACGAGGCATACGAGCGCCTGGCCGAGTGGGCGCGCGGGCGGGACATCGAGCCGGCCGGCGAGAAGGTCCCCCCCAAGAAGAAGAAGGGCCGGTGATGTGGATGGAGGGGGCTTAGTGCCGGTGAACAAGCATCCCGGCCATCCGTACTTCGCCGCGGTCGGAGATCGGTTGGGCCGCAACTACCTCCGCTACGCGTTTACGAAGGGCACCGACCAGGAGGTCGCGTTTCTCCTCGAGCTGCTCGACCTTCCCTCGGATGCGCGTGTGCTCGATGTCGGCTGCGGGGCCGGAAGGCACGCGGTCGCGTTCGCCAAGGCCGGGTTGTCCGTGACGGGTGTAGACGTCTCCGAACGACTGCTGCAGATCGCAGCGGAAGCCGCCCGAGAAGCAGGCGTGGCGGCTTCGTTCTACGAGGTAGATGCGCGCCAGATGCCCTTCGATGACGAGTTCGATGCCGTGGTCTCGATATGTCAGGGCGGCTTCGGGCTGATGGGCGACGACGATTCGGTAGTGCTGAAGCGAATGGCCGAGGCTGTAAAGCCCTCGCGTCGCGTCGTGGTGACTGCCTTCAGCGCGCTCTACGAGGCGATGCTTCGGCGTCCCGAGGCTCGATTCGACGTCGATTCGGGCGTCGTGCACGAAAAGTCGACGATACAGAGCGAGGATGATTCCGAGGAAGAGGTCGACCTGTGGACGAGCGTGTACACACCGCGCGAGCTGAGGCTGATGGCGATCGGCGTCGGCCTCGTCCCTGAGGAGGTCTATTCGGTCGATCCGGGTGACTTCGCACGTCGACCTCCGGATCTCGAACACGCGGAGTTCCTGCTCGCGGCCCGCCGCCCTAGCCCTTCTTTCGTAACTCGCTCCCCCTGAGGCCGATCTCGGGGGTCCAAAACTGTCTCCGAGGGCTCAGCGGTTAAACCGTGAGGGCCATCCTCGCCCACCGCATCACGACGGCGAACGCGGCGGCTGCGACGATCGTGACCCCGCCCACCGCCACGAGCAGGAGCCGAAGGTTGGCAGGTGAATAGAGGGCGACCATCGCAAGCCCGGCGGCGACACTCGCCAGGTTGTAGAGGATGTCGTAGAGAGCGAAGGCGCGGCCGCGATACTCGTCCGGCAGAGCCTCTTGCACCTGAGCGTCGGTTGCGACCTTGCTCATGAAGCCGCCGTAGCCGCCGACGAGGGTGACTCCCAACACCGCGGGGATGTTGCGAATCCCTCCCAGAGCGATGATCCCCAGCCCCGACACCGCGAAGCCGAGCACGATCAATCCTGGGTAGGAGAGCTTTCTACCGACGAGCGGAGTGGTAAGGGCGCCGATGAAGGCCCCGGCCCCAGCGGCCCCCAGGGCAAGGGCACTCGACGAGAGTCTGCCGAACCGCCCGACGTCTCCGGTGAACTCAACCTTGATCACCAGGATGGCAGAGATCGCAACGAAGATGCCGATCGTCCTGAGCACGAAGATGCCTATCAGCGGCAAGCGCGCGGCCACGTGTCTCCAGATGGCCGCCAGGCCGTCGACGAGCTCCCCGGCGATGCGAGCCACGGCTTCTGTGACGCGCTCGGAGTGTATGTGCGCATGGGAGAGGGGAGTGGAGATCCTCAAGCTCAGAGTTGCCGCAATCGCGTAGATGACTCCGGCGACGACGAACGCTTCGGTTGCTTCGAACACCCCGAGCAGCGAGATCCCCAGCACTCCGCCGAGCAGGGCCGACACCATCCCTCCACCCCCGGATAGCGAGTTCCCAGCGAGCAAATGATGTTCGTGCAGTAGCGCCGGGAGAGCTGCCCCCTTCGTGGTGAGGAACAATCGGCCCAGTCCCAGCAGCAAGAGGATCCCTACGAACAAAGGGGAGTCCCCCGGGAACGCCTGTGACCACAATGGGAACGTGATCATGACCGCGGCTCGCGCGACGTTGGTCCACGTTAGAAGGCTGCGGCGCGCCCAGCGGTCAACGAACACTCCGAGGAACGGCGAGATGATCGAGTAGGGCAACAACGTCACTGCGAACAATCCAAGGATGCGTTCGGGCGTGCCCCGAGTGAGGGGCTCGAGCACGAGCAGATCGGCAAAGACCGCTTGAGCCAGTCCGTCGGCACCCTGAGCAATGAACTGCGCGCCGATCAGATAGCGGAAGTCGCGTTCCGCGAGAATCGCTTCGAGGTTGTATCCGCTCATCACTTACATGATGAGCGGATGGCAACGATTATGGCTCGCGCCGAATCGCGGCCTCCGACTCGAGCGAGAAAGCGGTCTTGGAGTGTCCATTGCCGCCCAGGTCCACTACCGGCTCCGCGATGAACTCTTCGACGAGATCGCGGGCCTCGGTGTCGGAATATTGGATGGGCGGCGATTTCATGAAGTAGGCGCTCGGGCCGGGCAGCGGGCCTCCGATGCCCCGATCCAGAGCGAGCTTGGCGCACCGGATCGCATCGATGACCACTCCTGCGGAGTTGGGCGAGTCCCACACCTCGAGCTTGAGCTCCAGACTGATGGGAACGTCCCCGAACTCGCGCCCCTCCATCCGGATGTACGCCCACTTCCTGTCCTTGAGCCACGGCACATGGTCGGAGGGGCCGATGTGAATGTCCTCGGGGTCGATCCCGGAGGAGATCTGCGACGTAACCGACTGCGTCTTCGAGATCTTCTTGGACTGCAGCCGCTCGCGTTCGAGCATGTTCATGAAGTCCATGTTTCCTCCGAAGTTGAGCTGGTACGTGTGATCGATGATCACGCCGCGGTCCTCGAAGAGCTTGGACAGGACGCGATGACTGATCGTCGCCCCGAGCTGACTCTTGACGTCGTCGCCGATGATCGGGAGGCCGTGCTTGGTGAACCGCTGTGCCCAGTCCTCGTTCGTCGCGATGAAGACGGGCATGCAATTGATGAAGGCAACCCCCGCCTCGAGGGCTTGCTCGGCATAGAAGCGTGCCGCCTGCTCGGACCCGACAGGGAGATAGTTGACGAGCACGTCCGTCTTCGTGTCGCGCAGCACTTTCGCTACGTCCAGGGGGGGCATCTCGGACTCGGTCACAATCTGACGGTAGTAGTGGCCGAGCCCGTCGTACGTGTGGCCTCGGAGGACCTTCACACCCAGCTCCGGTACGTCGGAGAACTTGGTCGTGTTGTTGGGCTCGACCCAGATTGCCTCCGCAAGATCAAGGCCCACTTTGTTCGAGTCGACGTCGAACGCACAGCTGAACTCGACGTCGGAGACGTGGTAGGGCCCGAGGTCGACGTGCATCAGCCCCGGCACCCGTTCGTCGGAGCGTGCTTTCGCGTAGTACTCGACTCCTTGAACGAGCGACGACGCACAGTTGCCCACGCCCACGATCCCGACCCGTATCTTGGACATTTGAATTCCCCCCGTCAATTGTTGGGAGCGCCCGCGGGACCGAGGGCGTCCGGCGTTCTCTCTTTGGTGATGAGCTCGTCGATCCACTCGATGTCGCTCTGGGTGGACTTCATGCTGTGGTCCTGTAACGAGAGCGTGTAGCTGTCGATCCGCTCGCGGTAGTCGCGAATGTTGGCCTTGAACTGGGCGAGTTTTTCCTGCAGATAGGCGCGCCGTCGCTCCAGCAGCGCGAGACGAGCTTCCGGCTGAAGGTAGCGGAAGAACGCGAGCTTCAAGGTGAAGTGCTCGGCATCGACCGCGGCGGTCTCCTCGAGCATCTGGGCGAACAGCCCCTCGCCCAGGGGGGTGATCCGGTAGACGGTCTTGCGCCGTCCCGATGTGAGCGTGGTGGCTCCTTTGGCTCTGGTCGCCCGGGCCTTGGAGCGGCGCGATCTGACGGGGGCCGCGTCGGCGTCCTTCTCGACCGCGCCCGACTTGGCGAGTCGCCTCAGGGTCGGGTACAGGGACCCCCACGAGACCTGCCAGAACGGGCCCAGCATGGCCCCGAGCTGCTTACGGAGCTCGTAGCCGTGCATGGACCGCTCCTTCAGGAGACCGAGCACCGGTAGCTCGAGCGTTCCCGGCTGCTTCAAACGGATCCCGCCTTTCGTCCGTATCGTCGATCGTTATCGTCGAGCGTTCGTATCGAGATGATATATCAACTCGATATATCACGGTGATATGAGCTTGTCCAGTCGGAAGGCGGGCCCCTGCGGTGCAGGAGCGGAGCAGCGCAGAGTTTCGCAGGCGACGGCGAGTACCATCACCCGATGAGCCTCTCGGGACGGTCGTTCGACCCCACCAGGCCACCGCCACCGCCGGCCGGTCCCAGCGTCGATTACCGCCTCGCGCGGAGGGCCGCCCTGGCATCGGTGCGCCAAGGATCCCTTGACACCGCGGACATCTGCGACGCTCACCCCGAGCTGATGCGAGCCGGAAAAAACATCGGCGAGGCTGCGGCGCATCCCTGCCCCGTCTGCTCCCACGAGAGCCTGCGCTTCGTCCGGTACGTGTTCGGGGACGGCCTGCGCCACAACAACGGTCGGGTCGTGTACCCACAGGAGTGGCTCAACGAGCTGGCCGAGAAGCACGAGCAGTTCACCTGCTACGAGGTCGAGGTGTGTGTGGACTGCGCCTGGAACCACCTCGTGAAGGCTTTCATGGTCGGGCGGAGGTTCCCCGACCGGGCCCGTGGGGGCCGAGCGCTCGAAGAGCGCAGCGAACGGGGTTGAACGAACCCCGCTCGATTCCTCACCGTGCTTACGGCATCGCCGGGTTCTCAGTCGGCACGCGCGTGGCAGGAGGAGTGATCACTGCCGGCTACCTCGTGGGCCTGTTGCCGGGCCCCATCGTGGCGGTGGTAGGAGGTCTGGGACTCATCACGTTCGGGCGCACTCTGCTGGTCGACCGCCTCGAGGGCAGCCAGGCCGGGGCAGCCCTCGCGATCGCGGCGGGCGCGCTCGGAGTGGGTGCGCTGAGGTGGGGCACGCTTGACCTCGGCGAGCTACGCGCGGTTCAGAGCGTTCTGGGCCCGACGATCCTCGTCGGCCCCGACGCTGCGGCCGCGGCCACGACCACCGCGATGATCGGGGCCGCGGTGGCACTCGCGGTGTGGCTGCTGGTCCCTCAGCCGCCTCGCAGGGTGCGGCCATCAGTGGGGAATGCTCTCGAGGCGGGTCTTGTCGCCCTCGCGATCGTCACGGTTTTCGTCGACCCCGTCGAGCGACCCCTCGACCTCTCCGAGTCGGGGGAGGCAGCGATCGTGATCGCGGTCTGGGCAGGCGCGACGGCACTTGCCACCGTCGTGGTGCTCTCCCTGGCGTTGGCGCTGTCCCGGCTCGGAGCTGTGTGGCGCTGGGTGGCGCTGGCAGTCTCGGGACTCGCCGTCGTCACCGGTGCAGGGCTGGTCGCGAGCGTGCTGTGATCGCTGTCCTCTACCTGGGACACGCGGTGATCGGACTTGCCCTCCTGGCCACGCGACCCCTCAAGCGCGAGCTGCGATCCGCTGCGGTGCTCGCCGGGAGTGCGGTAGGGGCACTGCTGGGGGCCGCGCTCTACTTCGTCAGGGATTCGGATGCGGAATGGCGGACCACGGAGGTCGAAGCTCCCGCCGCCGCCTTGCTCGCCGTTGCGATCGCGTGCGCCTGGATCTTGTTCGGAGCCCTGGATCAAGGAGCAGGCCGTGCGGACAAGGGGTGTCTGATCGGAGTTGCCTGCTCGGGGCTCGCCCTGTTCGCGACAAACGAGTGGGTCGTCCCCGCGTCGCTCTACTGGATGGCGTCGTCGTTGGCTCTCGTGTCCCTGACCCGTGGCAACAGAGGCGCGGCTCCCGCCCGCGTGGCGGTACTCGTTTCCGACGTGGCGACCATCGTCGCTCTGACGGCACACTCTCTCGAGCAAGAGACATGGAGGATCCCGGGAGAGATCGAGGGATGGCCCTACTGGGTCCTCCTCGCCGCAGTCGCGGTCAGGGCCGGCGCCTTGCCCCAGTTCGGCGTCTGGGCCGCGTTGCCTTCGCCGGCGGGGGCCTGCGGGTTGCCTCTGCTGGTGGCGGGCGGCTTCGTACTGTTGCTGGGTCCCGCAGCCGGTTCCCAGGTCGCGGCCGGCCTGGCCTTGCTCCTCATTGCCCTGGCGTCTTGCTTCTGGGCGCTCATGAGCAAGGAGCTCTTACTGACTGCGGTGGCCGCCTGGCCCGTGTCGCTGACTCTCGGAGTCGCCCTCATCTCGACGGACGCGGTGACACGAGCGGGTATCGCCGCGGCACTGGCTGTTACCGCGGTCGCCCTGTGGCCGCACTGCCTGGGGAGAGCCGAGGCAGAAAGAGGCTTGCTGCTGGCGTTCGTTCCCGCTACGGCAGGATTCGGTGTGATCGTTGCCGGCGCGCTCGAGGCGTTCGAACGAGCGACCGAGACCACATCGGTGATCGAGTCTGCGCCGTGGGCCGCTGCCGCCGCGTTGCTCCCGGCCGCCCTCGCCTCAGGCGTCGCTCTCGGAGCTCGGCTGGGCCGCCGATTGGAGCCGCTGAATCACGAGGTCCTCCCGTTAGCTGCGAGCTGGATCGTGGTGGGACTCTCGGTCTCGATAGGGCTCCTCCCTGAGGGGTTCGTCGATCTCGAGACGGGAGCGGGATCGACCGCTCGAACCGTGTGGCTCCATCTCGCTGCGCTGGCAGCCGGCATCGGCGCCGCGTTCCTGTTCGCAGGTCGCTCGGACACCGTGATCCCTCACCGGGCCGAGGGCGGGCTGCGGATGGACGTTGTCGCCGCGAAGCCCTCGTTCGCGGCGCCGCTCGCGTGGTTCTCCGCGGCCCTCGGCCTCGTCGCGGTGGGAGGGGTCTTGTTGCTCACCTACGAGGGGCTGAGGGTGGGGTTCCTGTAGGAGGCTGTGGCCCGAGCAACTTCTCGCCCGCCCGGAACGTCAATGTCTGTGTCGAACTGTTGCTCTCGGGGGACGAATCAGGATTCCGGGGCATAAAGAGGACCAAAACTAGACTTCAACAGTGAGCAGGAGACGCAGTTCCTCCAGGCGTGGCGCGTCGCGCTCCGGCCGCAACGGTCGGAGACCACAGCCGCGCTCGAGGCTCCAACGCTTTCTCTTTCGGTTCGGGTGGCTGCTCCCCGTGGGCGCCATCCTCGTCGGTGGGGCGATCCTGATGCTGACATACGCCTTCGCCTCGATCCCCCTGCCGAGGGAGATCCCAATCACCTCCTCGGCGGAGGTCTTCGACCGCAACGGGAAGCTGATCGGCTCGTACTCGAACGAGGAACGGCGTTATCTCATCGACATGGCCAAGCTCCTCAAGAAGAAACCGTTCATCGGCCAGGCCGTCATCGCGGCTGAGGATCGCGACTTCTACGACCACAACGGCGTCTCGCTCAAGGGCATCATGCGCGCGGCATGGGCCAACATCACGGGCGGAACGATCTCTCAGGGCGGATCTACCATCACCCAGCAGTACGTCAAGAACGGGGTCCTGCACGATCCCGGTCGCACCGTGAGCCGCAAGGTGAGGGAAGCGATCCTCTCGATAAAACTCGAGCGTCGGTTCCCGAAGGACGAGATCCTCGGCTTCTACCTCAACACGATCTATCTGGGCCGAGGCGCGTATGGCATCGAGGCCGCCGCCCGCAGCTACTTCGATAAGCACGCGGATGAGCTGACCCTCGGGGAAGCGGCTTTTCTCGCCGGAATCATCCCGGCCCCCGAGAGATACCAACCGAACGAGAACCGGCAGGGCGCGAGGGCGCGCCGCGACCAGGTCCTCGAGGTGATGGTGGACCAGGGTTTCATCAGCCAGCGCCAGGCCCGTCGGGCGAGCAGAGGAAGGGTGAAGGTCGATCCGGACGCGCCCGGCAGCGTGCTGAAGCGCCAGCCGGCCGCTTACTTCATGGAATGGTTGCGGCGCGAGTACCTCGAACCCGAGTTCGGCAGCGATCTCTACACGGGCGGTCTGAAGATCTACACGACGCTCGACCTCGACATGCAGGCCGAGGCCGAGGACGCGGTGAGCTCCGTCCTTCCCAACGCCAAGGACCCGCAGGCAGCACTCGTATCGATGACACCGAAGGGTGAAGTGCGCGCGCTCGTCGGAGGACGGCAATTCACCAACGTGCGAAAGGCGCGCGGCTTCAACTACGCAACGGATTCCCCTGGACGGCAGCCGGGCTCGTCGTTCAAGCCCTTCACGCTGGCGACCGCCGTACAGGAGGGAATCTCGCCCTCCTCCCGGTTCTCCGGCGCGAGCCCTCAAATGATCACCGAGAACTCCGCCTGCGACGACGCGGACGGCAGCGCGTGGCAGGTCGACAACTACGGCGGTAGCTCCTATGGGACCATCACCCTCGATCAGGCGACGACGAACTCGGTCAACGCCGTTTACGCGCAGCTCGCGGCCGAGGTCGGTCCCGACAAGATCGCCGACACGCTCGAGAAGTTCGGCTTTGAGCCAAAATACGGAGCGGACGAGATCTCACCGGACTGTTCCAACGCTCTCGGCGGATCGTTGGACGTGACTCCGCTGGAACAGGCAAGGGCCTACGCTGCGTTCGCGGGCAGGGGAATGCTTCCCGACGTGATCCCGATTCGATACATCGAGAACTCGGAGGGTGATTGCGTGAGGAAGTTCCGCCCGCAGAAGGGGCTCGACTGCGGGAGCTCATACAAGCTCAAGTCGAGGCGGGCGACCGAGCAGAACACGGCAGACGTCGTGAGCCAGGTGATGACTCACGTCGTGGAGGGTGGGACCGCGACCGCGGCGCGGATAGACGACGGGCGTCCCGTGGCTGGGAAGACCGGCACCACGCAAAAGAACGGAAACGCTTGGTTCGCGGGTTCTGTGCCCCAACTCACGACCGTGGTGTGGATGGGCTATCCGATCGAGGGTGGAAAGAAGGCCGATTCGAACGACGATGTCATTCCCGAGATGCGATATTGCGCCGATTCCCGTCTCTGCCGTCCCGTCGCGGGCGACCTCGGCTCCCCCATAGAGGTCACCGGAGGGTCCTTCCCGGCCCGCATCTGGTCTGCCTATATGAGCCAGGCAACGGACGGCATGGAGATCATGTCCTTCGCGACTCCCGTGGACATCCCCAACGAGGTCATCAACGCGCCTCCGCCCGTGCCGGCCGGGACTCCGGAACCGCAGGAAAGCGAACCATCGGAGCCCGAGCCGGAGGACACACCCGAGGCCACTCCGACGCCCGACCCGAACCTCACACCTCAGCCAAGTCCGAGCGGCCCACCACCCACGATAGATCCGTCCCCATCGCCCATCCCAGGCGGTAACGGTTCCAACGAGCAGGCCTCGGGAGGGGAGCCGTAGCGATCGGGTCCCGGTTCGCGCGGATCGTCGACCCGCGGGGTGACGCCATCGCGCTCGTCCTCGCGGCCTGCGTCGTCACGCTGCTTGCCGGGTTCCTCCTCAAGGCTCAGTGCACGAGCTCGGCCGGCTGGGACGGCCGCCAGTACGAGCGGCTTTGCTACAACGACATCCAGGCCCTCTACGAACCGCGTGAGGTCGAGGAGCGGTTCCCGTACGTCGAAGGACGGCTGGACGGGCGCGAGCTCGCGCAGGGGGCGATCGAGTACCCGGTGCTCACGGGGACGTTCATGTGGGTCGCGGCCCGGTTCGCAAGCGACTTCAACGGCTATC
This sequence comes from Actinomycetota bacterium, assembly GCA_050694215.1. Lineage (GTDB taxonomy): Bacteria > Actinomycetota > CADDZG01 > CADDZG01 > WHSQ01 > JBOGXB01. Next base: position 2,887 of record JBOGXB010000004.1, on the reverse strand, counting down.
TGGACGCGTCGGCGATCCTTCTCGCCCCCTTCGGATTGCTGACGGCCTACCTGCTCGCACGCATGAGCGGAGTCCGAGCTCTCCTGTGGGCTTCGGCGCCTGCCCTCGTGCTTTATGCATTCCACAACTGGGAGCTGCTCGTGGTGGCGGCGTCGGCCGGCGGGATCTATCTGTGGCACCGGGACCGGCCTCTGTGGGCCGCAGCGGTCTTCGGGGTCGGCGGTGCGCTCAAGCTGTTCCCGCTCTTCTTCCTCCTGCCCCTGCTCCTCGACATCTGGATGAAGCACGACGTGAAGGCTGCAGGCCGCGTGATCGCATCCGGAATCGGGACGTTCGCGGTGATCAATCTCCCTTTCGTGATCGCATCGCCGGCCGGATGGTGGATCACCTACGAGTTCCACAGCCTTCGCACGGGCAACTTCGACTCCATCTGGTATCTGGGATGGCCGCGGGCGGCACCCCACACCATCAACGTCATTGCCGCGGCGCTCATCCTCACCTTTTTCGCGAGCTCCCTGGCGTACGGTTGGATCAGGGCTCGAAGAGAGCAGGTCTTTCCATTCCTGCAGGTAGGGGCCGCCCTCGTTGCATCCTTCATGCTGTGGAACAAGGTGCATTCGCCCCAGTACACCCTGTGGATCCTCCCGTTCTTCGCGCTCCTCAGCGTGAGGCTCGTGTGGTGGGTCGCCTACGCGGTCGTCGACCTGATGGTCTACGTGGGGGTATTCCGCTGGTTCTACGACTTCCTCTACCGAGGCGAGGACTTCACGCTCGCCAAGAAGATGATGATCGCGGGGGTCTGGGGTCGCGCGCTGTTACTTGCTCTTCTCATCCTCGTCTTCCTGAAATCTCGTCCCTCTTTGGTAACCGGCGTCCGCCCGACGGCCGAATCCACGAGCACGGAACGAGTGCAATCGGTTCCTGTCACACCTCCCGCCTAAGGTGCACACTCGGAGAGCGCAGCCGCGTCGAAGCGGCGCCGGAGGCAAGGAGAAGGGAGGTGCTAGCATGCAGCGGCAAGGCAGCATGATGCTGCGACACCCCCTGCCCGACCCAGCCGGCATCGCCGCGGGAGGGCCTCGGAGCCTCAGGAAGGCTCGAGTCCGGAGGAGGAGGAATGAGAGATTACGAGGCCATGGTCATTGTGGACGCGCGCCTCGACGAGGGCGACATCCAGAAAGCCGTGGATCGGTTCAGCTCACTAGTCGGCGAGAACGGCGGCGAGGTGTCGAGCGTCGATCGGTGGGGGAATCGTCGGTTCGCCTACGAAATCGACCATCAGTACGAGGGCTACTACTTCGTGGCCGCGTTCAAGGGACCGGAGGACGCGGTGCCCAAGCTCGAACGCACCCTGCGTATCTCCGACGAGTTCATCCGCGGCAAGATCGTTCGGCCTGAGTAGGCCGGGAAGGTAGGTATCTATGGCAGACAACAGCGTCACTCTCGTCGGAAACCTGACCGACGATCCCGAGCTTCGGTTCACGCCTTCGGGTCGTCAGGTGGCGAACTTCACGGTCGCAGTCAACAAGCGCTTCAAGAACAACGAGGGTCAGTGGGAAGACCGTCTGGACGGGTTCTTCCGCTGCAACTGCTGGGCCGAGATGGCCGAGAACGTCTCCGAGTCCCTGAACAAGGGCACCCGTATCGTCGTCACCGGACGCCTTCAGCAGCGTTCCTGGGAGGACGCGGAGGGAGGCAAGCGCTCCGCGTTCGAGGTCCAGGTGGACGAGGTCGGCCCCTCGCTCCGCTGGGCCACCGCGGCCGTTCAGAAGTCCAGGCGATCCGGGGGACAGCAGTCCGGTGGGCAGCAGTCCGGTGGGCAGCAGTCCGGCGGCGACTGGAGCAACCAGGGCCAGGGCCAGGGCCAGGGCGGTTCCTGGGCCCAGCCGCAGACCGGTGAGCAGTCCCAGGGCGGGGACTGGAGCGCACCCGCGCCGGTCGGCGGCTCCGGTGAGAAGCAACCGCCGGAGGGCGGCTTTTGATGGGCCTCAGGCAACATCTCGCACGCCAGAGCTCGCCTCCAGTCACCAGACGGTCCACTGATGGCCAGAGATAGAAGGCCCAAACCTCCGGTCGTCCGTCGGGGCCGCAAGAAGTATTGCCAGTTCTGCGCCGACCAGGTGACCTACGTCGACTACAAGGACGTCGCGCTGCTGCGCAAGTTCATGAGCGATCGAGGCAAGATCCGAGCCCGGCGCGTGACGGGCAACTGCACGCAGCACCAGCGGCTCGTCGCGACGGCGATCAAGAACGCACGCGAGATGGCTTTGCTGCCGTACTCCGCGAGGTAGGAGGAGACAAGTGAAGGTCATCCTTGCAAGCGATGTCGAGAAGCTCGGTCACAAGGGCGAAATCGTTACCGTCGCCGACGGCTTCGCGCGCAACTACCTGGTTCCAAAAGGCCTCGCGATGCTCGCGTCGAAGGGCGCGCTCAAGCAGGCAGAGGACATGCAGCGCTCCCGTGCCGAGAAAGTGCGCAAGGAGAAGGAAGCCGCTGCTGCCCGTGTGGCTTCGCTCGGAGCTTCTCCCGTGTATATCTCGGCTCGCGCTGGGGAAGGCGGACGTCTCTTCGGGTCGGTGACGAGATCCGACGTTGCCCGTGCGATCGTAGAGCAGCTCAACGAGCAGATCGACCGCCACCTGATCCGGCTCGACGACCCGATCCGTCGCCTCGGCAGGCACGAGGTCGAGGTGCACCTCCACGATGAGGTCAATGCTCTCGTTACCGTCGAGGTGATCGCGCACGAGGAGGAGGGGTAGGCCCCGGCACGGCCGAGCGTCACGAGACCCGCGCTATTCGCAACTCTCGTGACAGTTGAGCCAGGGCTGCTCGAGAGGGCCGCCTGCTAGGGACAGCAGAAATCCTCCTCACGCCACAGCTCGATCC
>JBOGXB010000003.1:0-61870 GCA_050694215.1 Actinomycetota bacterium | reverse complement strand
GCCTCTGTTGCATCGGTTGCACCGTCCGTGACCACGACCGGAGCGACCGGTAACCCCTCGACCGCTTCGGGCATCTCGCCCAGCACCTCGGGAAGGTTGTCGCCTTCGTTATATGCGGGGATGACGACCACGCACGCGCCTACAGGAGGGCTCCATCCATCCTCTTCGAGGCGGCGTAGTGCCATGTAGTCGACCAGCTCCCCGATCTCGTCCGAGAGCTGGTCGTCGCGGGAGAAGTTGCGAAAGACAAGCGCGAGCGTGAAGAGATTTGAGATGACCAGAAGGCCTATGATCCGGCGCTCTTGGCCCGGCTCGAATCCGAGGGCACCGAGTATTGGGTCGAACAGATCTGGGGCCGCGGCCGCGACCGACAAAGCGCTGCTCACGAGAGTGATCAGCAACAGCTCGCCGCGGCGGAGCTGGCCCTTCCGGTAGCGGTATCCGGCGAAGCCGGCGAGCAGGATCGCCACGGCCGCGCCGAAGATCCTCAAACCCATATAGTGCGGCCCTCCCTCAGAGAACGCCCTGGTCAGGGCGCTGATCAGCCCCGGGCAGGGTAGCACGCCACCCGGTCCTCGCCTTGGTGTTTGCCCACCGTCCCGTCTCCCGAATCAGGCGTCTGTTTGACTGTCCTCACTAAACAAGGAGGTCGGGTGGAGGGATACGAGCCGTCGATGTACGGGCGCAGGATCGCCGGAATTTACGACGAGCTGTACGGCCGCATCTTCGACAACGAGGGCTGTGTTCGGTTCTTGAACGACAGGGCGCGTGGGGGCCGGGCCCTCGAGCTCGCGATCGGGACCGGCCGCATCGCACTCCCTCTAAAGGAGAGCGGCGTGCAGATGCACGGCATCGATATCTCCGAGGAGATGGTGGCCAAGATGAGAGAGAAACCGGGGGGTGATGACATCCCCGTGACGATGGGCGACTTTGCGGACGTCGATGTACGGGAGGATTTCGAGCTCATCTACCTACTGTTCAACACCTTCTTCGGACTCACCACGCAGGACGATCAGGTGCGATGTTTCCAAAACGTCGCTAAGCACCTGACACCTGATGGCGTCTTCGTCGTAGAAGCCTTCGTCCCCGACCTAAACCGTTTTGAGAGACACCAGTCAACCAGCGTTGTCGACGTCCATGTCGATCGCGTACAGCTCGACGCGTCGCGCCACGACCCTGTGAATCAGCTTGTCCATAGCCAGCACGTGTTCCTGGAGGAGGGAGGGACGAAGATCTACCCCGTATCCCTGCGCTATGCGTTTGCGCCGGAGATGGATCTGATGGCGAGGCTCGCCGGGCTCGAGCTCAAGGAAAGGTGGCAGGACTGGGGGATGGCCCCCTTCACATCTGACAGCAAGAGCCATGTCTCCATCTACGGGTTCAAGTAAGGCTTCTTCGGGCGCGGCACCTTCTCGACCTCGGATGCGTCGACCGCGACTTCCTCGCCCAGGGGGTAGAGCTCGCCGGTTACGCGTACCCATTCGTCCTCTTTGAATTGCCCTGGAGCCGCGCCGACGACCCTGACCTCGACGCTAAGCGCATCGGCCACACAGCAGGAGATCAAGAAGCGTGTGAGCGTGAACTCGTCTGCAGGTGTCCCATCGTCGCGCGTCACGAAGCCGACGAACGAAACCACGTCGCCGGCACGCGCGACGAGTGCTTTCTTGCCCTCCGTGGTGCGCAGGGCGCCTGCGACGTCCGGGAGAGAGAGCTCTCCGGCGGCGATGTCCTCGGCCGAGGCGACGAAACCCGCCCCCGCGAAGCTCGATCTTCGGGATGCAGCGAAAGAGGACAGCGACGCCTGGGGGAGCACCAAAATGGCTACGACTGGAATCACGATCGCCCCCAGAGCGAGAGCCTCCCTGCCCGACAGTGGGGCGGGACGTTGGCTTCGCGCCGATGCGAGTCGGCCGATGGTCGCCACGGTCAGGATGATGGCGCCCATCGGAACGACCCAGCTCGTTCGTGACGACAGGTAGAGGGCCGTTCGTCCACTGATCACGAGGAACCACAGAAGACCGGCCCACGCCGCCATCACGCCCGTCTGGGCTACGGCACGCGGGTTCCAGGTCGTCGGTGTACCTGCGTAGCTGCTCATCCTGCCACCACCTGTATCCACAGCGTCCCGGCGAGCACGACCGAGGCGACGACGACGGCGGTGGTCGGGAGGAATCCGCGCCTGAAGGTCGCCGAGTACAGGAACCCGAGTTTCGTATCGACCATAGGCCCGAAAACCAGGAACGCCAGCTGCGCACCCGATCCGAATTGAACGAACGACGCGGCCACGAACGCGTCTGACTCCGAGCACAACGACAGGATGAAAGCGAGTCCCATCATTGCGATCAGGTCGACGATGGGCGTGCCGGCGACGGATCCAATGATCGATTGGGGCACGAAGGTTTGCATCGTCGCCGCGACGGCGGCCCCCAGGACCAGATACCTGCCCATGAACGTGAAATCACCTGCGAGGTGCTCGAAGAACGCGGCGGGTCGAGATCGAGACGGGTGGGGATGGTCGTGTGGGTCCTCCGGCTCCTGCCTGGCTCGCAGCAACTCGTCCGTCCGCCGGCCCGCTATCACCCACCCAACGGCGACCGCGGCAAGCAAGCCGAGTCCCGCGCGCCCCAGGACCATCGTCCACATCGTCTCGCGGCCCCGGTAGGCGATGTACGTGGACGCGATCACGACCGGATTGAGGATCGGAGCCGCGAGCATGAACGTCACCGCTGCGGCGGGCGACAGCCCCTTTTTCGCGAGCCTCCTGGCGACCGGTACGGAACCGCACTCACACACCGGGAAGGCGAGGCCCGCCAGGCCAGAGGCGGGAAGCTGCAGAGGACGGGGAAGCTGGGCGAGCTTCTCGAACACCGATGACGGGACGAACACCTCGATGGCAGCAGAGACGAGGGCGCCGAGCAGAACGAAGGGAAAAGCTTCGATCAGGAGCGAGCCGAACACCAGAAGGAAGTTCTGCGCCGCCGGGCTGCGATTGGGGTCGACGAGCAACAGAAGCATCCCGAGGACGCCGAGAGCGACCACGGTGATCCTTAGATTTCGCCACGAGGTGCGGACGGCGGGCAAGCGCTGTGCGAGCTCGGCCATCAGCAAAACCTCGCGAACGAGACCGCGAATCCGGAGAAGAGGTCGGCGAACAGGGGCTCGCCCGATGTGGTGCGCGTCGATCGCATCGCGTCCAGGATCTCATCCTGAGCGATTCGCTCGCGAGAAAGGGTCTGCTGGTCCAAGAAGAACCCGCCCGCAGTGGAGGCGGCCATCACTCGTGCGGAACCGGCCACCTCGGACTCGATCGACTCGACGACGTCGACATCGGTCGTGGCCCCAGGCGGTGCGGCGGAGCCCGTGCCGGCCACGGCGACCGTCAGAGAACCCCGACCAGTTCGCTCGGTAGCGAGCTCGATGAGCCTCCTGAGGTTCGTGTCCATCTCCCCCGACGGGCCCTCCAATGCCACCGCCAACAGGTCGGGCGTCTCATCCCGGCCGAAGCCTCGCGCGAGGAGCCTTTCGGTGGCCCGCGTGCTATCGGGATTGAGGACCACTTCGTCTCTGTCGACGTCCAGGTACCAGTTTCCCCCGATCAGCCCCCTGTCTCCGGACTCCGTTCCCGCCAGACCGATCAGGGGTCTCTGATCTAGCTGCTGGTCCAGGTCGTCGCCGAGCGCCGCGATCACCGACACCGGGGATCCGCTCCCCCAAGCTCTCGTGACGCGGCCCTCGTCCGTTCGGATGAGAGCGGCGGTCAGCCCGTGTTGGTAGGGAAGACCGCCGGTCCCAATGGAGGTCATCACGGCAACGGGATCGGCCGGCAGCGACCCCGTGTCGCCGGCCATCGTCCCGGCCCCGTTTTTCACGAGGTCCTGAAGCGACTCGATCTCTTCTGCCTCGCTGCTACCCACACCCTTGAGCGCGACGAGAAGGACGAGGCTGGGGGTGCCGGAAGACGCCACTCCCGGGATCGCTCGACCGGACCTCACTTCGGGATGGGGCCTACGCAATCCCATGATCTCGGCGAGCGTGGGGGCGATCGCGTCCACACGCGTTCCTGCGGGAACCATCGCCTCTCGATCGACTCCCGCGCCGGCCAACACGATCGGGACATCGGTTGCAGGATCCGAGGCGGACGGCCAGCGAACGCCGTTGCCGGTCGTCAGTAGCGCGTCCCCCGTCACGGCGAGGACGTCGGGAGCGCGGCCCTCGCGGAAGCCACGTTCGATCAGGTTCCTGATGTCCGTGGAGAGGGAGCAGAACGGAGCGTCTGCAGATGCCTCCTCGGGCTCGTCGCATGCTCGCCCCTCGCACACCGCGCGCAGAGCGACTGCCGGTGCAGCCGCGATGAGCAGGACGATGAGGAGCTTGAGCGTGCGCGAGGAGACGACCACGATCACTCAAGTTATCCAAGGATCGGTGCATCGGTAGCCGTGAAGCCGGAAACCTGAGCCGGCTTTAGTCTGAGGCACCCCGACCCCTGATGAGGAGAACCGTGGCAAAACGCGTCCTGGCGATAGTTGCAGCAGCGGGCGTCGTGATCCTCGGCGCGCTCGTCGCGTTGCGTCCGGCGAGAGGTGTGCCCGATGGTGCTCCGACCCTGGAGGAGATGGCCGACGACGTCGGCAGCCAGCTCATGCTGAACCTGTGGCGAGGCCACGTGCCTGGAAGGTCGGCGGAGATCATGCTCGTGCCACGCCCGCATCGTTTCCTGATCGGTGAGTGGGACCTGACGACGTTAGGAACCGCGGCCCCCGACATCAGCACCTCTCATCCGAACCCGTGGAACTACCTCGCACGCGTTCCCATCATCGCGTACGGTCCCGGATACGCTCCTTCCGGCAAGGTTCAAGAGCGTCCTGTGGATATCGGAAGCATCGCTCCCACCTACGCCGAGCTGCTCGGGATGGACGGGCTCGAGTTCGATGCCGAACCCCTGGGGGAGATCCTCGAAGGCGCGCCCTCTCGGCGTCCCAAGGTCATCTTCACGGTGGTCATCGACGGAGGGGGTTGGAACGCTCTTCAGCAGCACTCCAGCGCGTGGCCCACGATCGACGGGCTGATGAAGCGGGGTACGACCTACGTCAACGCGAACATCGGATCGGCGCCTTCGATCACTGGTGCCATCCACGCGACCTTCGGAACCGGCACCTATCCGATAACCCACGGCGTCCCGGGTAATCAGATGAGGGGGCCTGACGGGAAGAACACCGACACCTGGCTGCAGAACGCCGATCCCCGCTACCTCGATGCTCCGACCGTGTCCGAGCTGTGGGACGAGCAGAACGACAACAAGCCCTTCGTGGGAATCGTGTCGTTCGAGGGCTGGCATCTCGGGATGATCGGGCACGGCGCGCAGACCGAGGGGGGCGACAGGGATGTCGCGGTCCTGTGGGAGGCACAGGACAGCGCATGGTGGATCAACGAGGACTTCTACGAGCTTCCCGAGTATCTGCAGCCGACCGACCTTGGGATGCTCGAGTCGTACGAGGAGGACCTCGACGCGCGCGACGGGCTCACGGACGGCACCTGGTACGGGCACACCCTCGATCTCCTGCAGGAGCCCCTTGCGCGACCCACTACTCCTGCATTCGTGAGGTTCACCGGCGACGCGGTCGTCGAGGTCATGCGCAGGGAGCGAGTCGGCCGGGACGACCTGACGGACCTGTTCTGGGTCGAGATGAAGACGCCGGACTTCGCGGGCCACGCCTACAACGTGGTGTCTCCTGAAGAGGAGGACGTGCTCCGCGAGACGGACAGACAGATAGCGCGCTACGTACGCGAGCTGGATCGCACGGTGGGGCGGGGAAACTACCTCTTCGTCATCAGCGCGGACCACGGTCAGCAGCCGCTTCCAGAGACGGCGGGCGGATGGAGGATAAACAACCGCGAGCTGGGGCGGGATATCGAAGCGCGCTTCGGGAACATCGTCGAGAAGGAGACGCCGGTGGACATCTACTTCGACATGGAAGCCGTTGCAGACGAGAACGTCGACCTCGCCGATGTTGCGCGCTACATCGGCACGTACACCATCGGCGAGAACATCCCCGATGGTGCACCCGGAGCCAATCGCGTTCCGGACGGACGACTCGACGAGCTTCTGTTCGCCGGCGCTTTCACGACCGACTACTTCGAATCGTTGTCGGTGGGAGAGATCCAGTCGTTCGGGGACAGCGCCTACGAGGAGGGTGATCTCACGATCCCGTTCGACCGAGATGACGGCCGGTAGTCTGCCACGACATGGAGATGATCCGGAGGGGACTCGCCCTCATCTTCAAACGAAGGGACTTCGGTCTGTTGATGGCGACTCAGTACGCCGCGCAGGCCGGTGACGGCATCGTCCAGACCGCCCTGGCAAAGTACGTCGTGTTCGGAGGCCAGAAGGGTTTCGACGTCGAGGCCGCCGAGAATCCGGAGGAGCTGCTTCGAATCGTGCTCATCGTGTTCATTCCCTACACGATCCTGAGCCCCTTCCTCGGCGTGGTGATCGATAGATGGGATCGTCGCCGATTGCTGGCGGTGGCGAACGGGCTCCGAGGGGTCGCCGTCGCCCTCGTTGGACTGCTGGGGATGAGCGTCGCATCGGGTGACGACCTGACCGGCCTCTTGGGCAGCGAGACGCTTCCGTCGGTCGTCTTGTTCTTGATCTTTATGCTCACGCTCGCCTCGACCCGTGTGGTGCTGGCGGCGAAGGCGGCCGCCCTACCGTCGACTCTCGAGGGCTCGGGAGGCGGACTCGTCGAGGGCAACGCGGTCTCGCAGCTCGGGGGCGCCCTGTTCCAGCTCGGCGGCGCCGGTGCCGCCTTCGTAGCTTCCACGATCGTCGACGTGGCTCCCATCGTCGTGGTTGGAGCCGCCGTTTACGTTGTGGGTGCGTTTGCCGCGACGATGATCGAGAGGGCGAGCGAAGTTCGCGTGCGCTCTAGCCTCGCCGAGGAAGTAGCGAGCGTCGTTCGGAACATCGCCGTTGGTTTGCGCGAGGTTTCACGCCGTCCCAAAGCCGCGGCCGCGATAACGACCTACTTCTGGTTGCGTCTGCTCTGGAGCTTCGCCCTTGTGGGTATCGGGTTCATCGCTCGCGACTTGATCGCCGACGACGATCTTCAAGTCCTTGTCGTCACCGGTGGTGCCGGGGCAGCGGGGGCCGTGCTCGGGTTCGTGCTGGCGACGAGGCTCAATGCCCGGGCGCGAAGCAGCGCACAGCTGGTCCTTGCGGCATCCTCGGTCGCGGGTGTCGCCGTCGCAGTGCTGGGCGCGGTAGAGATGCAGCTCTCGCTCGCCGTGCTTACTTTCTTCCTTGGCTTCGGGTTCTTCCTAGGCAAGATCTCGCTGGACACGATGGTGCAGGAGGCGCTCGGGGACGATTTCCGGGGCCGCGCTTTCTCTCTCTACGACATCGCCTACAACATGGCCTGGGTGATCGCGGCCGCGATGCTCAAGCTGTTCTGGAGTGAGTCGGTACAGGGCGTGCTGATCGCAGGGATGGGACTCGTATTCCTCGTGGGCATGGCAGCCCTCGCAGCTTGGTACCGGAGGGCCGGCCTCTTGGCTCCACATGCGCCGGCGCCTGCGCCCGCGAAGTAGCCCTTCTCGTGGAGGTGGCCAAGCTCGCGAGAGATCGGCGCATCGCGTTGGTCGCGCTCCTTCTCGCGGGTGCAGTGGTCGTCGCAGCAGTCCTGGGACTGTTCGGCTCAGAGGAAGCTCTGCCTTCGCTCGAGGAGCAGGCTTGCTCCGTTCCCGCACAATGGCTCGAGCTCACTAGGCGAGGCTATTTTGCTCCCCGCTCGGGCCAGATCGCCCTGCTCCCTCGCTATCCGGCGTACTTTGCGCAAAGCGGAACGGGCTGGACGCACTCCGGTCCGTGGCCTTACCTGCAGAAGGTCCCCATCGTCTTCTACGGCCCCGGCATCATCCCCAGCGTGGGAGAGGTTGCACGGCGTGCAACGGTCGCCGACGTGGCTCCAACGATCATGACGATGCTGCGGGGCTCCTTCCGAACCGAGGACGGCCGGCGCCTGCGCGAGGTTGCCAACTTCAACACCAGGCTGCTCGAGTCCAAACCTCCGAAGCTGATCCTTACCGTCGTGTGGGACGGGGGTGGTTGGAATGCGTTGCGGCAGTGGCCTAACGACTGGCCGAACCTCGCTCGCATCATGTCGGAGGGCGTCACGTATACGAACGCGATCGTTGGCTCATCACCGTCCGTCACCCCCTCGGTCCACACGACGCTCGGTACCGGAGTGTTCCCGGCAACACACGGCATCACGGGGATCCCGGTGCGATACGAGGACGGGTCCGTCGGAGACGTCTTCCTGAGAGGCGAGTCGTCTCGCTTCCTGCGAGTGCCCACGGTAGCCGAGCTCTGGGACGAACGGAATCGCAACCGCGCCCTTATCGGCATGGTGGGCTACGAGCCTTGGCATCTCGGGATGATCGGTCAGGGAGCGGAGCGGCTGAGTGGGGACAAGGACGACGCGGTGTGGCTGGACGTCGAGACCAATGAATGGATAACCAACGAGAGGCACTACCACCTACCGAGTGCCTTCGAGGATACGGAGGGACGCGCCGAGAGCCTCGAAGCATCCGATGCGCAAGATGGAGAGATCGACGACACCTGGAGAGGGCACGAGATCATCGACGATCCCGACCGCATCGAAGAGGTGCCCGGCTTCATCACATACCACGCGCGCGAGATGATGGAGATGATCCGCGACGAGGGTTACGGCGAGGACGAGATCACCGATCTCTTGTTCACCAACTTCAAGCAAATCGACCGCCTCGGTCACTACTTCAACATGGCGTCAGACGAGGTGCACGATGCAGTGATCGAGTCTGACAAGCAGTTGGGCGTGCTGACCGAGTTCCTCGACGACCAGGTGGGACGGGGCCGGTGGGCGCTCGTCGTTACGGCCGACCATGGGCAGCAGCCCGACGCAGCGGCAGTGGACGGCTTTGGCATCGACCCGCGCGAGCTCGAAGATGACGTCGACGCCGAGTTCGGGCCCATCACGGAGGCCGCGTGGCCGACGGAGGTTTTCCTCAAGGAAGAGGAGATGGCCGAGCGCGATGTGAGCATCGAAGAGGTGGCTCGTTTCCTGGGCGACTACAGGCTCGCGGACAACACCCAGCGACCCGACTATCTCGTGGGGGGCGCGGGCCGATTCGACGCAAGTGACCGCATCTTCGCTATGGCAATCCCCTCCAGGCTCCTTGGGGCGCTTGACTGCCGCTGATGCTTCCGCCGCTCTCGCCCTCGCCGACACCGAGCGTGTGCTCCGTTCCTCAGAGACCACCGAGGTACGAAGTCGGCGTGGGAAATGCCGTTGGGGCGGGGATAGGATGCCGCCACCGATGACTGCTTCCACCTTGACCCGGCGCGCTCCTGAAAGCGCATCGAGGGAGGCTCGCCGTGACGACGCCTTCCTCGGCCGTCCGCTCGCGTTCCTCGCCACGGCACTGGTCCTTCTGACGATCTTCGGCTGGACCTTCTGGACCAACACGGGCCGGGTTGCCCCCACCAAGGACCCCGCCTACTACACGTGGAGGACGGAGGTCCTTATCTCGGAGGACCCGGCAACGCTGCTGGAGATCGAGGGCCCGAACGGGATGTTCGCCGGCGGGTACCGGGTCGCCGCGCCCGTGATCGGTGGGATCCTGCGTCACGTCGCCGGCGTGTCGTCGCTCTCGGTGACGGTCTTTCTCATGGTCGGGACGCCGGTCCTGACGGCTCTCCTCCTGGCCGGCTTTGCCTACCGCCACCGCCGCGATCCGCTGCTCTTCCACGCGGTGGCGTTCGCGTCGGCCGGGCTCTTCCTCACCCCGCCGTTCGTGGGATACCTCGACAACGTCCTGTGCTTGATGTTCCTCGCGGCGGCGCTTCACTTCATCGGCCCGGCGCGCGATTCGTGGGCGGCCCGGCTGGCCCTCGGATCGTTGCTTCTGCTAGCGGGGCTGACGCATCCGACCACGCTCGTCATCTTCTGCGGCGTGCTCGGCATCTTCGCCGGCGCCCGCCTCTTGGTCCGCCGCTTCGACCTCCGTTCCGTTCTGCGCGACGACGGACCGATGCTGCTCAGCGCGTTCGCGGCATGCGTTGTGACGCTCGCGATCTGGACCTTGGGAGTGTGGGGCAGGTCCGCGTCGCTGTCGGAGTCCGCCCTCCCGCCGCCCTATGGGAGCGATTTCTTCGTCGATCGCATGGTCCTGTGGATCGAGGCGATGCGTCCGGTGCTCAATGGTCCGCTCCTCGCGATCGGACTCGTCGGGCTGCTGCTGGCGGGCAGGCTCGCGGCAGAGGACGACCTTGCGCGCGTGAGTGTCCTGTGGCTCGCTCCTCTGGTGGGCCTGTTCGGCTTCGTCGCCGGGCTCGCTTACCCCTACTACCGTTTTTTCAACACAACCCTCGCATGGGTCTTGTTGATTGGAGTCGGCGCGTGGCTCGTGATGCGGTTCTTCGTGCACGTATCGAGTAAGGGGGGGGCCGCGCGCATCGCTCTCCTGGGAGTCGTCGCCGTCGCGATCGCGCTGGCGACCAATGTCACCGCCGGTCTCGAGAAGTCGGGATGGACGAACCTGAACGCTCAATGGCTGTCTGAGCAGGAGAGGGGAGACCTCGACGCTCTCCGCGCGTCGCTCGCCTCGGAGGCCGAGCCGGACCGGCCGGTGGTTTTCGTGATCGATGACGAGCCGTCGCGGCCGTTCCAGATCTACGGCTTCTCGAAGCTGTCGGGCAACACGTCGCGCTATGGGCTCCCTGCGGGCCAGATCGATCGCGCCTACCTCTACCTTGGGTCGCTCGAGAGCTACCTCGCCGGAGAGCCGACGACGCGAGGAGAGGAGACCTACGATGTGTTGTCGCGCGATTTCCTCGCCGACATCGAAAGGGGTCTGACCCCCGGCGAGGCCGGGCCCCTGGTCGTCGTCGCCGACGTCTTCAACCCCAATGGATCCAACACCGAGCTCCTCGAAGGGGAGCCCTCCGACATCAACACTCAGGGCCGGGAGGTGTGGTTGCTGAAGGATGGCTCGGTGACACAGATCTCAGAGCAGGGGGCCGTAGGACGGTTGCCCTTCACCGATGACGCACGGCCGCCGAGCCTCCTCCATCTCATCCGGGTGATCGGAGGGCTCGCCCTCCTAGTCGTGGCGGGGGTGCTCGCCCTCAGGTGGTTCCTCCCCGGCACGACCTTCGCCGAGGGGCTCGGTCTGGCCCCCGTGGTCGCGACCGGGCTACTGACGATCACGGGGTTCGTGGTGCTCGCGGTGATCAGGTCGCCCTTCTCGGCAGGGCCCGCCTGGATCTCTTGTGCCGTCGCGCTCGGCGTGAGCATCGCTGCCGTCGTTCGCTCTCGGACGCGTGCCTCCACCTCGCGAGGCGAGACCCCCGCAGTAGCCTGAGCTCGTCTTGATGCTCGACAGGCTCGCTCGATTGCCGGCCGCGACCCCCGGTCGGACCTCCGGGCTCCTCTGGGCCGTTGCCCTCGCCTCCCTCGGAACCGGGATCGTCGGATGGGCGACGGGAACCCTCGTGGGAGGCGTCGTCGCCCTATGGAGCTTCAGCGTTTGCGCAATCGGGCTCGCGCTCGTTCTGCCTCTTCCGTATGCCCTTGCGTCTCCGCTGTACATGGGCATCGCAGGTTGGCTCGTCGACATGCTGCCCTTCCTAATCCTGGTCGGGTGGACGGCGGTGATCCTTCGGTGGGTGTACGCATTGCTCCGAGCGAGGCGCCTGCCGCGTGGCCATCGCTGGATGTGGCTCCCGGTGTTCCTCGTCATATGGACCGGTCTGGGAGTCCTGGTCATCTCGTCACTCGACTTCAAGCACTTCCTGCTGTTGCTCGGGATCCAGGTCATCGCCAGTGGGGCGCTTCTCGTCGTGGTCGACGAGCTCTCCGATCTCGAGGCGAAATCGCAACTGGTCTCGGGAGCCGTCGGATTCATCGTGCTGCTGTCGGTAGCCGTGTTCCTCCAGTGGCTCGGCGTCCCGATCGATGAGCTTCGAAACGAAGAGACCCGCGTGCGTGTCGAGAGCGCCTACGGTGTCGACGCCTTCCCGAACAGCATCGGGATGATCAAGTACGCGCGCTCGGTGAAGGCGGGCAGTCGGGAGCTGAATAAGGCACTGGGTCGCCTCGCCGACAAGAACCCCGCGATCCCCGAGTTCGACGCCTTCCTGCCGAGGTTCGAGGCGTTCGAGAACAGCCTCGTGGTTCGCTTCGAAGGCTCCGCCCGCGGGGCAGAGGATGAGCTCGCCACACTCGACATCGACTTGCTTTACGACAATATCGGCCTCGCGCCTGCCAACACGGTCCCCCGGATGCGATCGTTCCCGCGCAACGCCTTGACGTACGCGGGCATCAGCGCCGCGCTCCTTCCGCTGGCCTTTTTCCTCTCGTGGACCGGGACGGGCAACCGGAAGACCATCGGCCGGCTGGGGGTAGTTGCGTGCCTCTTCGGAGCCGCGTTCTCGCTGGCGCGCGGCGCGTGGATCGCGATCATCATCGGGATCGTCTATCTGCTGGTGGATGGGGCGGTCACGCGCAGGCAGAAGACGGAGGTCACTATCGCATTTCTCGTGGCGGCGCTCGTGCTCACCCTCGTTTACCTCTTCAACTACGGCGTCGATCCGGTGACGGGTCGCGCGGGGGGAGGAGCGAGCATCAGCACGCGCGAGGACCTGTACCGGGACACGCTGCAGATCCTCAGAGGCGACCCGATCTACGTGGCGCTCGGTTACGGCACCGAGCTGCCCAGGACCGAAAGTGGGACCGTGAAGGAGGGAGCCCGTTACGTCCCGCGTGCCGGGACCCACTCCACGTACCTCAACTACCTGTTCCGTACCGGCGTCCCCGGTGCGCTCGCGATCCTGGGGCTCTACGGAGTGGCGTGGTTTCACGCCCGGGTGGCCGCCCGCCACAGACAGGGGAAGGAGAGGTTGTTCGCCACCATGGCGGCAGCGGGCGTCGTGATCGCAGCCGCTCACGCCGTGATCCTGAGCCTCTACGTGGAGCCCATCTACACGCTGACGATCTCGCTGCTGCTGGGCCTTTCGATGGCCGGGAGCCTCGACTTGCCCGTGCCTGTGCTTCCGTGGCGCAAGCGAACCGAAACCGCGTGAGCGAGCCCGAGGGCAGCATTCGGGAGCACGGGCTGTCGGGCGAGGCTGCCGCCGATGTGCGGACGGTGGCGAAGGGCGGGGCCGTTCAGGTCCTGGGACAGGTGACGCAGCGAGGGCTCTTGTTCGTGTTCCAGGCCTTCGCCATCCGCTACCTCGGTACGGCTCCGTACGGGGTCTACCGCCAGATCTCACAGGTGCTTAACGTCGGGGGGCAAGTGGGCCTGGCAGGCTTCAACTACGCGGGCATGCGCTTCATCACTCGGGCGCGCGCGGCGAAGGAGCACGGAGGCGTCAAGGGGGCGGCACGCGTCGCCATCGCCGGAGCACTCATCACGTCGGGGGTCGTCTTCGCCGCCCTGCTCGTGAGCGCGGATCTGCTGGCTCCATACTTCGCCGATGTCGCCGGCGACGAGGATGCCTTCGCTCGCTTCCTCCGCATCGGGGCCGCGTACGTACCTCTGTTCGCGCTGCTCCAGGTTCTTCGCTATTGCACCCAGGCTTACAAGACCATGGTGCCGTCGGTCTTGGCCGGCAACGTCGTGCAGCCGGCTGCGCGCTTCGCGCTCGGAGTAGGACTGTTGATTGCAGGCTACGAGGTTGCCGGCGCGGTCACGACACTCGTCGTGAGTGTGGCGATCGCTGCCGTCTTCGCGGGCATCTACCTCCGCCGCATGCTCTCCGAGGACGAGCGCCGGGCACCCCCCGTTACGCGTATCGGTCCGATGCTGCGCTTCGCCTTTCCTCAGGCCGGCGCGTCGCTGCTGAGCGTCCAGTCGCTCGGCCTCGGGATCCTGATGCTCGGTCTCGCCTCGACAGACGAGCAGGTGGCGCTCTTCGGGGTGGCGCTGTCGCTTCAAGGCCCGGGCAACGTCTTCCTGGGCGGCATCGTGAACATATGGGCACCCGTGGTATCCGACCTCCACGAGAAGGGCGAGATCGCTCGCCTCGGCTCGCTCTATCAGACGATCAACCGCTGGATCGCGACGTTCTCGTTCCCGGTGTTCGCAGCGCTGATGATCGAGCCGGACCTCTTCGTCCGGCTGTTTGCCGGTAACGAGGGCAGGGGAGCCGGGAGCGCGGTGGCGATCCTCGCCGTTGGCAACATCTTCTACACGGGGACCGGCCCTACCGGATATGTGATCTCGATGACCGGCAGGCCGGGGGTCAACTTCGCGAATTCGATAGCGGCTGTGGCCGCATACGCGGGGTTGGGCGCGCTGGTGGTCCCGGATCACGGCGCGGTCGGCATGGCGTTCGTCGACGCGGCAGTCACGGCTCTCGTCAACAGCGCGCGTGTGATCGAGGCGAAGCTGCTCGTCGGCGTTCAGCCGTTCGGTTCTACCTTCTACAAACCCGTTGTTGCCACGATCGCGGGGGCCGCCGTGCTGCTCCCGTGGAGCCTCTTCGCCGACGACACGGTCTGGCTGGAGGTCGCCGGCATCGTGGTTGCGGCAGCGGCCTTCGTCGCCGTCTTGAGAGGGCTCGGACTCGATGCGGAGGAACGCCATGTGTGGGAACTGATACGCAAGCGAGCCTTCCCCCGAAGCACCCGCGTCTAGGATGCGGGCGTGGCCGTCGACAAGAGTGCGATACGCAGAGCCCGCTCGAGTTGGGGAAGTGGCGTCGTGAGAACCCAAGGAGATCGCCGCGGCATTCCGTTGATCCGCTCGACGATGGAGGAGCGGAGATATCCGAGCGATGAAGACTGACTCGAGGTCATACGACACGGGACGGTCGCGCTTTCTCGACATCACCCGCGATGTCGAGAAGTTCGCGGCCGACGTAGGTGAGGAGGGTGTGGTCCACGTGTTCGTCCCGCATGCGACCGCCGGTCTCGCGCTAATGGAGACCGGATCTGGCTCAGAACGCGACCTCGAGGAGGTGCTCGAGCGGTTGTTGCCCCGCGACGACCACTGGGTCCATAGCCACGGCTCGACCGGCCACGGGGCCGATCATCTCCTGCCCGCGTTCTTGTCGCCTTCGCTCACCCTGCCCGTCGTCGACGGCCGACTGGAGCTGGGAGCCTGGCAGAGCATCGTCCTCGTCGACTTCAACCAGGACAACCCTCACCGTAAGGTGCGCCTCTCGTTCCTGCCGGGCTGATCTCCCCCAGGCTAACGCCGCCGGCTGCGAAGCACCCGCTCGAGAGCGCGGAGCCTGTCGTCCCATTCGGCTCCCACCTCGGTGATCCACGTCATCGCCTCGTTGAGGGGGCCGGGGGTGAGCCGGTAGCGAACCTGCCTTCCCTCTCGCTCGCCTGAGACGAGGCCCGCTTCGGCGAGCGAGGCGAGATGCTTGACGATGGCTTGGCGGCTGATCGGCATTCGCTCCGCCAGCTCTGAGGCGCTTGCCTCTCCGTCTTCGGAGATGTAGCGCATCACGTCCCGGCGGCTCCGATCGGACAGCGCCCCGAATATCGCGTCGATACGATCTTGTGTCATCGCGCGGATCCGGCTCGCAGGTGGTGCCCGGCCGGTCCTAGCTCCCTCAGATCGACCGCTTCGGACGGCAAGGACTCTTCTTGCGGTGGGATCGGAAAAGTCTCCTGCACGGCAAGCTGCGTCCCCCTCTCGCCGGGGCGCAGAGTGAAGGACCTTCGTGCTCGGACGCCTCCTCGTTTTCCCATCGGCATCCTTCTCGAACGGCAACCAGCGCAGCACCAGCAGCCGGTCGGCCTCGAACGCCTCGATCACCGCGCCGCGCTCGCCTCCGTCGCGCCAGCGGAATCGGACCCGTCCTCCGAGCTTCGATTCCATCTCGACCTCCGCACCGAACCACTCGGATACCTGCCTGCCGTCGGTGAGGGCCTCCCAGACCTCACCCGGGGAGGCGGGCAGCAGGATCTCTCGACGGAGCAGCTCCGGCGCCATCGACCTCCTTCTTGCGCAACCCTCCGGTTGCATTTCCGTGAGATACTCCCTACTATCTCTGCAACTAGTGGGTTGCAGTTTACTCGTTGGAGGGAGCCGTATGCACGCCAACCTCGTCCCCGTCGTCGTCGAGCAGACGAGCCGCGGCGAGCGGTCGTTCGACATCTATTCCAGGCTGCTCAAAGACCGGATCGTCATGCTCGGTACGCCGGTGGACGACCAGCTCTCGAATCTCATTGTCGCCCAGCTGTTGCACCTCGAGTCCGAGGATCCGCACAAGGACATCAGCGTGTACGTCAACTCTCCGGGAGGAAGCGCGTACGCCGGGCTTGCGATCTACGACACGATGCAATACATCAAGCCCGACGTATCGACGATTTGCGTTGGGATGGCCATGTCGATGGCGGCGATCCTCTTGTGCGGAGGCACTAGGGGCAAGCGCTTTGCTCTGCCGAACGCCAAGATCATGGTCCATCAGGGTTCGTCGGGCTTTGAGGGAACTGCCGCGGATATCGAGATCCACGCCAAGGAGATCCTCTCGATCCGCCGACGAATGATCGAGATTGTGGCCGATCACACGGGTCGGCCCATCGAGCAGATCCAGGAGGACATCGACCGAGATCGCTTCATGACGTCGGATGAAGCCAAGGCGTACGGGGTGATCGACGAGGTGATCGAGGCCCGAGGGCTGCGGCCGCTCCAACCCTATCCCGCCCCGCTCCTGGACCAACGCACGAGCAACGGCCGTTCGAGGGGTGACTGAAGGGAGCGCGAGGTTCTATACCTGAGGGATGGACCTCAAGGAATTGCTCACCTACTGCCTTGCGAAGCCTGGTGCCACCGAGAGCCATCCGTTTGGACCCGGCGCGCTGGTTGTGAAGGTGGGCGCGAAGATGTTCGCAATCATCGCCGAGGACGCGGAGCCGCTTACGGTCAGCCTCAAGTGTGAGCCCGAGATCGCCATCGTTCTCCGGGAGTCGTACGAGTCGGTGAGGCCCGGTTATCACCTGAACAAGCGACACTGGAATACGGTGACACTGGACGGAACGGTCCAGGGCAAGCACGTCCTCGAATGGGTCGACGACTCATACGACCTCGTCGTGGACACCCTGCCGCGGCGCGTCCGTGAGGAGATCAACGACCGGTGATTGTTCGTGATCCGCAGCTCCAACCAAGGCGAGGTCGGCACTTTCGACGGAACCCACTTGTGCGCTGCTTCATGGCGCGGTCTCTTTGCGCAATGAGGAAGCCTTTGGTTCAGTTGGGAGTTCCCGCCCTCGCCGCGAGGTCACATCCTTCCCGTCGTCGGGCGCTAAACCCGATGGCCGACGGTGTCGAGGTTGTGGGATGTTCGTAAAACCCCTCAGAGCATTGGCGGCTTGCCTTGTTGCTCTTGTCTCGCTGGCGGCCGGCCAATCCACCCACGGGGCAGAGGCGTCGAGTCGCTATCGCACACGAACGGTTCGAATCACCAGGGGCCTCACGCTGTCGCGCATCTTGGACAGGTGGGGACCAAACCGAATCCGCGTGCTCAAGGTCGATCCGAGAACAAGGCTTACGATCGACGTGGCGCTGTCGAACAACGAGCTCCGGGGAAGTGAGAGGACCTCGGCGATGGCCCGGCGGCGCGGTGCTATCGCCGCCACCAACGGTACGTATGGTCTTCCCTGGGGGCGCCCCATCGGCCTGTTCTCGGAAGACGGCAACCTGCAGACGAGTCCGCTGATGGGGAAGCGAGCCTTTTCGATTTCTCGCGACGAGCGCGCCACCTACGTCGGCTCGCCGAATATGTTGATGAGCGCGACCGTGCTCGATACGGGCAGCAGATGGCGCATCCATTCGTGGAACGAGGGCCGGCCCGGACCCAAGGAGATCGCCGCGCTCACCCCCACCGGAACCAGTTATCTCAAGTCTCCTAAGTGGGCGTGCTCGGCGCGTCTTTACCCAGTCGGACCGAGCGCGTGGACTAAATCCGGTAGCGGCTTGACGACAGACTATGTCGTCGATGCCGCGCGCTGCGGGGAGCAGCGTATGCGGGCGCGCGGGGGAACCGTGCTCACGGCGACGTGGCGCGGGGTGGCCGACCACCACATTCGCGCGCTCGTACGACAGCAGGTCGTCCGCCTGAGATGGTCTCTCAAATGGACGGGGGTCATGGACATGATCGCCGGCAACCCCACCCTGCTCGAAGGCGGCGCTATCACCGCCACCAACTGCCCGACCTCCTTCTGCAACCGCAACCCACGCACGGGAGTGGGAGTTACGCGGGAGGGCAAGCTGCTGTTCGTCACAGTGGACGGACGGCATCCCCGCCGCTCCGTCGGGATGACTCCAATCCAGTTCGCAAAGCTCTTTCGACGTCTCGGGGCGAGATGGGCGCTGAACTTGGACGGGGGAGGTTCTACGACGATGTTCGTCAGGGGCCGGCTTGTAAACCGCCCCTCCGATCCAGGCGGCGAGCGTGCGGTCTCATCAGCCCTACTCGTGTTGCCTGGGCGCGACAGGCGTGAAGCAGAGCCGCGCCTCTATTCCGGACCAGCTCCCATAACGGGAGCTGTCCTCGGCGCGAGCTCCGCGGTAGAGATCGCGACCGATACCGGCCCCGATCCGGCCGCGACGGACCCTGCGTCTGCGGGTGGAATGCTCGAGGCTCTCTCGTCCGGGGGGCTGGGCGGAGAGCCGCAAGCGCTTCCTGGGGCGTTGCAGCGAATCGTGAACCAGTTCCGAGCCCGACATCGCCTCTAGGACTCGATCCGAACGCGACCCCCAGAGGTCCTCAGCCTGCCCACGGGGAGGCCCTTGCTCCCCAGGAAGGCCTTGGCCCTCGCGACGGCGGAAGGAGCCGGGAAGCGCCGACCGTAACCCAGCTCCGAGAGAACATCACCCGCGACGGCTTCGAAGATCTCGACCTGGTCGTCGGGCATGGACTCTTCCCACGAACGCAGCTTGGGCTTGGGTGGCTGCGTGACGTGGGGGTTGTACATCGCCGCGCGGGAGAGGACGGCTCCTCCTGCTCCTTCCGTGTACTCCAGCATCCCCGGGTCGAAATCGAGCTCCAAGAAGTCGCACAGGTCCCTGGTCTCGCCCTCCGCGTCTTCCACCAGATCTTCGTAGTTGATCTCGAGGTAGTGCTTGCCTCCGAGGGCGCGGCCATCTCGAAGGCCGGCCTGCACTCGCGCCGACCACAATTTTGCAGCCGTCGCCACGTTCTTGGGGCCGAAGGGCACGTCGGCATAGGACAACGCAACATCGCGTCCGTCTCGGATCAGGTGGATGAAACGGGCGGCGGGCCATAGCGCGGCGAGCAACGGGATGTGCCTCACGTAGCGAGGAGTCTTGTCACCCCACCGGCGCTTGCCCCGAACACGCCCGTATGCGTGGTAAGCAGCCTCGATGACTTCCGTGTAGGGAGCGAAGGTCTTGTCGTCGAGCTCTTGTTTCACCGCGGCTATCGGGAGGTCCCAGGCCCGAAAGCGCTTGCTTCCGCCGATCTTTGCCAGCAGCTCGTCGACCTTCACCTCGTCCCGCCCGGTCCAGAGCTCCGCGATGAAGCGCGACTCCGGTGGGACGGCGACCTCGGGATGCGCGTTCAACATGAGTCGCAGAAGGGTCGTGCCGGAGCGGGCCGAGCCGACGATGAAGAACGGCACGCCCTCCATGGCCTTCACAGGTAGCCGAGATCCCGGAGATGCTGCTCGACGAGCTGCTCTTCCTCTGGAGAGAGAGGAGAACCCCCTTCGGCCTCGGTGGACCCCACCTTCTCTATGAACGCTTCGAGCGAGCGAGCCACCTCCGGATAGCGGGTCGCGAGATTGCGCCTCTCGTCGGGAGGCACACCTCCATCCAGTCGGAAGAGCTGAGAGCGCCCGGATCCTCGCTTGAGGAGCTTCCAATCGGGCGTGCGAGCTCCTATGATGCGATCCCCCTCGAGCTTTACGCCGACCGCTTCGATGTACGCGGGCTCTTCGGGCAGCGATCCTCCCTCCATCAGCGCTCGCAGGCTGCGGCCGTCGACGCCTGAGGGGATGTCGATCCCGCACAGATCGGCGAGGGTCGGGAAAAGGTCTACATGCCTGGTTTGATCATCCACGCGGGCCGGGGCGACACCCGGCCCCGAGATGATGAGAGGCACTCGCACGAGTTGCTCGTACAGGGCGAAACCGTGTCCGGTTGCAAGCCCTGCGACTTTTCGATCGAGAGCCGGTAACCATCTCTCGAACTTGAACGTACGACGCGCCTTGCGTCCCGCCCTGATCAACTTCTGTTGCAACGCGCTGTTGGGGTAGTCCTCGCCGTGATCCCCGGTGATGACGACGATCGTTTTGTCTCCGGCAACGTCCAAGACGGGTTTTAACCACTCGTCCGTAGCGGCCACGGCGGCCTCGTAGCCCACCTTGTCCCATCGCTTGGTGAAATGCGGGGGTGCGCGGTAGGGACGGTGAACCTCCCAGATGTGCAGGAGCATGAACCACGGGTCGACGTAAGAGTGCATCTTTTCGATGACGGTGTCGCGCCATTCGAAGAATGGGACCCGATATCCCCTCCTGTGATTTGCATCCTCGAAGCCGCGCATGATGCCGGTCTCCTTGACCAAGGGACCGGTTACTTCCGCGTGCGTGTGATAACCGGCAGCACCGAACGCCTCGGCCCACGTGGTTACAGACGGCGACAGCCGGTAGCCCTGCAGGCCTCGCACACCGTGCTTCGGTGGGTAGCAGCCGGTCAGCATCGAGGAGAACGAGGGGGTCGTGGACGTCGTCGTCGAAATGCACTGAAGGAAAACGGCCCCTCGCTGGGCGAACGAGTCGAGGTTGGGAGTGGGGATGTGATTGCCGAATACCGCATCGGCTCGAAGCGAGTCGACGACCAGGAAGAAGACGTTTGGCGCGGTCAAACTGATCCTTTCGTGTGCTTGAGCCGGATCCCTTGCCGGTGGGACGACAGTCCATCCATCGGAGCTCCGCGCCGAAGCGAATGCTCCGCCGATTGCTCGCTCATCCTACCGGGCGGCCCTTCAAGAGAGAGAGCGAGGACCAGGTGGACGGCACATGGTGGGTTGCCGCCGGCCATGTCACACTCACTCGCCGTGGAGAGTCACATCGAGGCGATCGAGATTTTGGGCGTTCCCGTCGCTCGACTGACGGCATCTCAGGCCTTGGGAGAGATCAAGCGACTCGGAGAGCGAGAGTCCCCGTCGCTCGTCGCCTACGCCAACGCGCACACGCTCAACCTCGCCCATAAGAGTCCTTGGTTCCGTGAGCTGCTGCGGGGGGCCGACCTGGTGCTCAACGACGGCTCCGGGGTCGGGATCGCGGCTCGTCTACAGCGGAGGCGATTCCCCGAAAACCTCAATGGGACCGACTTCAACCCCCGCATCCTCGAGCTGGCGGTCGCCGCGGGATGGCCGGTCTTCTTCTTGGGTGCTCGCCCCGGAGTATCGGACAGGGCCGCAGCCGCACTGAGCGTTCGGATCCCGGGACTGGAGGTCGCAGGGACCCATAGCGGTTACTTCGAATCGCAGGATGATGTCGTCGAGCGCGTCCGCTCCTCCGGGGCAAGACTGTTGATGGTCGCGATGGGGAATCCGGTGCAGGAGAGATGGCTTGCGGAGAATCTCAAGACCACGGGTGCGTCTATCGGGGTTGGCGTGGGGGCGTTCTTCGATTTCTTCTCCGGCGAGGTCCCCCGAGCGCCGTCGTGGATGAAGCGGTTTGGGATCGAATGGGTCTTCCGACTCGCGCAGGAGCCACGGCGAATGTGGCGCCGCTACGTCTTCGGGAACCCGCTGTTCCTGTGGAGGGTGCTATGGCAGCTGATCTCATCGCGAACAAAACCGCCTCGAGCACCGTCTCCGTGGTAATGAATCGTTCGCGACCTCTTCCGGCAGCGCTTGCCGCAGCGGCCCTCGTGTTGTGCCTCGGCGGCCCGGCATCAGCGCGCCCGGCCTGGAAGCTCCGGCTCGACCGGATCGTGAGGGGGTACGAGGTGGGAGTAGCGGTTGCCGAAGATGGTCGCATCCTGTACGCGCATCGACCTCGCGTCATGCGTGCGCCAGCGTCCAACCAGAAGCTCGTCCTCACGATGGCTCTGTACGACCGGCTGGGCCCCTCCGCGCGACTCGCTACCAGCGTGGCGACTCGCGATGTCGAGGGCCGGGTGGTCGAGGACGACCTTTGGATCCTCGGTTCGGGTGATCCGACAGTTGCCTCCGATCAAGCCCCCAACCATCTGGGTGTCGCTCCAACACGGATCTCTCTTCTTGCGCGTCGAGTAGCGGCGGCCGGCGTCGAGCGCATCGAGGGCCGCGTGGTGGGAAGCACGGGATTCTTCGGACGAGACTGGGATGCCCCCGGCTGGCAGCCCTACGTCCAGGCTCGCTTCGCCCCACTGCCGTCGGCGCTGACGTTCGACGGGAACGCCGCGGGCGGCACTCATATCGACGACCCTGAGCTCCGAGCCGCCCGCACACTCGCTTCCGAGCTACGGTCGCTCGGCGTGGAGGTCCGCGGGGCGGCCGTGGGGCGTCACCCTGCCCGGCAACTGCAACGGATCGCGACGGTTCACTCTCCGCCGCTGCGGCAGCTCACCGGGTACATGAACCGAGAGTCTTCGAACTTCTTCGCCGAGATGCTTGGAAAGAGACTTGCCGTGGAGGTCGGTGACACCCCGGGCACCATCGCCGGAGCGGCGCGCGCCCTACGATCGTGGGCGCGCGTACGAGGAGTCAGGACGGCGTCATTCGATGCCTCCGGACTCTCCTACCGCGACCGCATCTCACCCCTAGGCATGGCGCGGTTGCTGGGTGCCTCGGAGGACGAGCCGTGGGGTCGAGATCTGCGTGCCGAGCTTCCGCGCCCCGGACAGGGCACGCTGGGCGGCCGGTTGTCGGGTCTGGAGATCCGCGCCAAGACCGGCACACACCTGAACGGCGACTCGGCACTCTCGGGATGGGTTCGACTACGACGAGACGGAACGTGGGCCGAGTTCTCGATCCTGTCGGTTGGCATGCCGAAGTCGATCGAGGATGAGATCGTTCGGACCGTGGCTCGTTTCGCTCGCCCCCGCGCCCCGGAGCCGATCGGTGGGAGGCTCTGCACGAACTGGTGCGTCAAGGCCCGGTTCGACCGTCCCTAACCAAACGCACACCTCCGCGGAAGGCAACCGGCGCTCAGCCGGCGCGGGAGCGCGCGCAGACGAGGGCGTCCTCAACCTCGTGCGGAGTCAGCGCCGTTAGATACAGGCGTTCGTCCTCACGTCCGACGAAGCTCTCGGTGACCTCCTCACCCCTGGGGACGTTGGCCCCCAACCGGTAGGCCCGTACCCACTCCGCCACGTCCCGCGCGGTCACCCCGTTCTTCCGCAACTCCCGCTTGTCGAGCGTGATCTGGTAGCCGCGGTTGGCCTGCACGAGAGAGCGGCGGGGGGTTGCCCGGTCGAGCTCCCGCTCGAGGTCCCTCGTCAACTCCCTCACGTTGATGGGCCACCCTCCGAGCACCTCGGGATAGGGCGTGATCCCGTGATCCGCCGTGAGCGCAAGGACGTAGTTGCGCTTCCCAACCATCCGATCGAGGGCGTCGATGAGGACCGGGATCTCGGCGTCCTGCGCCCTCAACGCGTCCCGCAACTCAGGCTCTACGAGGTTCCACTCGTGACCGGCGAGGTCGGTCGTCTTGTAGTTCGTGAAGAAGAGGTCGGGTACGTCGTCCAGGCCGAATCCCTCGTTCCCGATGATCTCGACGATCTTCTGGGTCTGCAGAACCGGCCAAGCCGGCGTGTAGCGGATCTTTCCGTCCGCGAGGATGAGGGGATTGCCCAGCCAGCGAGCGTCGGCAGCTCCGTCGCGTTGATCTAGCTGCGCGACCGCTTCCTCGAGCCCTCCGAGGTCGACGTAGCCCGGCAGGGAGTAGTAGCGCTTGTTCGTGTGGAAGGCGATGCTTCCGAGCGCGTCCAATACCGCGATGTCACGATCGCCTTCCGGCAGGAACGCACCGTGCCCGATCATGCCGAGGTGCCACGCATCGCGGGCAAGCATCCCCACCAGCGGAGCGTTTCCGTTCGCCGCATCCCAAAGGTCCGCAAGTGTCTTGGGCCAGAGGAACTTCGGAGAGGTTCCGGCGTAGGCGTCTACCATCTTCCCGTTCACGCGCATCTTGATGTCCGGCAGCCCGTGCGTCTGCGGAAACGCGCCGGTACCGATCGTGGCGTGGACGGCCGGTGTGATCGAGGGCGATGAACCGACGGTTGCCTCCGAGTAGCTGGCTCCTTCTGCTTGAAGCGACTTCAGCTCCGGCCACGCGGTCGGCCACTCTCCGAGCAGGTCGTCTCCGCCCCCGTCCCACACGACGGTGAAGATGAGCTTTGGGACGCCGTTCCTCTGGGATTCACGGAGGAGCGCGTCCTCGAGCGGCCTGCCCTCCCTCCGCGGGAAGTCGTCAAAGCCGAGCAGCTCGGCAAAGGTCGGAGCAATGTCGGCGACCGTCACGTCTCGATCGGACGTGAACCCTCTGCGGATGTAGCCGGGGCCGTACAAGACCAGCGGTACGTTCTGGGTGTAAGGGAATGGTGTGGAGTGTCGATTCTCGTAGAGGTTTGGGTAGCGCTCGATCGTCAGCACGTCGCCCGACCTGCCGGCCACGTAACCGCGTTTGACGCGTTCGAGGATTGGGAGGGGCACCTCACAAGCGCGCACGGCCAGTGTGCGCTCCCCATCTGAGGAGCTCCCGTCGTCGCGCAGCCATAGATATCCGCCCGTTCCGGCGACTACCAGCGCAGCAGCAAGAACGACGAGCACGGCCGGCGATCGATTTCGCTTCAAGAGGATGGCGCGTGTCCCCTTCCAGGAGGCATTGCTTCATCCTTACAGAGAGATGGGCTTTCGCCGGGCTCAACCGCGCTGCGACGGGTGGTAAGCGGCAGGTCACATGGAGGTCGCGAGCCGTGCCGTCTAAAGCCGACCCATGGACCATCCTCCTCGGTCAACGGTAGCCTGCGGCCTCATGGATTCGAAGCAAGGCACCTCTGTCTTCGTGATTGGCACGAGAGCCACCTCCGCCTTTGTGATTGCCACGAGAAACCGGCCCACCGACCTCGTCAAGACGGTTGCGAGTCTTGCGGGCCAGACTGTTCTGCCCGCGGAGCTGTGCATCGTCGACTCGAGCGATGACACACCGGCGCGCGCTGAGATCGAGGCCCTGTGCGACAAGGCAAGCTTGCCGCTCGATTACCATCACCCGGCCCCCAGAGGCCTCACGGTCCAGCGCAACACCGGTATAGATCGCACGACGGGGGACCCGGTCTTCTTCATCGACGACGACGTCGAGCTGGCGCCCGACTGCCACGAGCAGATCCTGGTCGAGTACGAGCGCTGGGGGCCCGAGCTGGGAGGGGTGAGGGCTGCGCCGATACATCCCGCGCGCCCCGCGCGCATCACCGTCCTCTACCGAAAGCTCTTCGGGATAGGCGGCTGGTGGCCCGAGAACTCAGGGAAAGTCAGGAGCGGTTTCTATGCGGAAGGGATCTCGGAATCGGCCGGCGTGCGCAAGGTCGAGTACTTCAACGGCTGGTTCATGAGCTACCGGCGCGAGGTCTTCGATCACGAGCGTTTCGATGAGGCGCTCTCCGGCTACGCGTACAAGGAAGACATCGACTTCTCCTACCGGGTCTCCCGGCGTTACACGCTGGTACAGAAACCAGCTGCCCGTTGCGATCACCTGAAGAGCGGGGCCGCGCGCATGGGCTCGCATCAGCTGCAGCGCATGAACCTCGCGAACCAGTTCTATCTCCACAGGAAGCTCATGCCGCAGACGGCCCGGCACAGGTTTGCGTTGTGGTGGGCGTGGACGGGCCTGTTCATCCTCAACCTCGGCAAGGCGGTGCAGACGAGCAACCCAGGTCTGGTAACGGGCTTGGTCGCCGGCGCCTGGGAGCAGGCCAGAGGAGTGGGACTCGTGGACCCTGCGGCAGAGACAGCCGATAAGTGAGCCGCAACGACGCGCTCGCTACCGGCGAGAAAAAACGCGACTACTGGTTCACCGTCCTCCTGACCGATCCGGTGGCAGTCCCGTTCACGCGCTTCCTGGCGAGGCACAGGTCGCTCTCCCCAGATGCCGTTTCCGCGATCGCGCTGCTCCTGGGCTTGTCCGTGGGCGCTCTGTTCGCTCTTGGAACCCGGACCGGTCTCGTGCTCGGGGGGATCACCTTCTATCTTGCGTTCGTGTTCGACTGCGTGGACGGCAAGCTGGCGCGGGCTCTCGACGTAACGAGCCCGAGAGGTGAAGCGCTCGACCGTCTGGCGGATGGGGGCCGGCGCGCGAGCGCCTCTCTTGGCCTTGCCGCCTATCTCTGGCGCGCCGAGGGAGTAAGCGATGTGACCGTGTGGTGGGCAATCACGTATGCGATCGCGGCCTATTACTTCCTCGAGATCTCGGGGGCCGAGAGAACCGGGGGCGACGTGGGCCCCGGAGCGAGGTTGTCGGCGATGCTCGCGCGCCGTCGCTTGCTGCCGAATCCGGGGATGCCCGACGTGCAGGCGGTGGTTTTCATCTTCGGTCCTCTCACCGGGCTGGTAGTTCTTGCTCTTGGGGTGGGGATCGGGATGGTGGCCGCCGCTATCCTGCTCACGCTGTGGAGGAGGCTGAGGTGAATCGGGTGCTGCTTCTGGGGCTGGACGGCGTCACTTATTCGGTGCTCGACCCCGCGTTCGAAGCCGGTCACATGCCGAACCTCAGGGCCCTACTCGAGCGCAGCGCGTCTGGAGTGCTGACCTCGACCGTCCCTCCCTACACCCCTCCCGGGTGGACGTCGATCTTCACAGGGGTGAATCCCGGCAAGCACGGCATCTTCGGCTTCACCCTCGGCAACGTCCAGCGTCGGGGCGGTCTCGTACGACTCGACCGCGTCACGGCCCCGGCGATTTGGAACGTCGCCAACGCACAGGGTCGCCGCATCGGTCTTTTCAACATCCCCATGACCTTTCCGGCTCCTCCCGTCGACGGATGGGCAGTCTCCGGGATGCTCACGCCGGAGGGTGGCGGCGAGACCCCGGCCAATTTCACTCATCCGCCCGAGCTGGCGGCACGCATCGTCGAGAAGACGGGCTCCTACGAGATCGACATAGACGTCGACTACGACCGTGATTGGAGGAGCACCGCGATCATCGAGCGCTTGTCGCGCAATCTCGCGCTCAAGAGGCAAGCACTTCGCTATCTCCTCGATGCCGACGGAGACCTTCCCATCCTGTTCGCGGTTCTCGAGGCGCCGGATCGGCTGATGCACGTCCACTACAAGTACATCGACCCGCGCTGCGAGCACTTCTCTCGGCCCGAAGCTGAGCCGGTCCGCGAACGCGCCTGGTCCTTCTTCGACGAGATGGACGAGATGATTGGTGATCTCCTTCAGTGGGCGGGCGACCCGGGTTACATCGTCACAATGTCGGACCACGGCTTCGGGCCCAAGGACAAGAGCGTCAATGTAAACGTCGCGCTGAGGGAGTGGGGCCTGCTCTCGCTCAAAGGTGCCGGGGCCGTCACCGGGTCCTCCGGGGTGCGGAAGATCGCGCGTCGCGCGAAGAGGGTCCTGCCGCGATCCGTGTGGCAGAGGGCGAAGGGCGTGGCGCAGTCGACGATCGACTGGTCCCGCACCAAGGCGTTCTCGGCCCCCATCCCGCAGCAGGGCATCTACGTGAACCTCAAGGGGAGGGAGCCACATGGGGTCGTGGACCCGAGCGAGTACGAGGCCGTCAGGAACGAGATCATCGAGCGATTTTCCGCCCTGGTCGATCCGGACGACGGGCGGCTCGTGGTCGACCGGATCCACAAGCGCGAGGACGTGATGGACGGACCTCGAGCGCCGGAGGCGCCTGATCTCTTCCCCGTATGCCGGGAGTACTCCTACGAGCTATCGGACGGGACATATTCGCCGGGGGTTCTCGACGACTATCGAGAGTTGCCGCGCGGCTTCCACCACATGGACGGGATCTTCGGCGTGGCGGGTGCCGGCATACGCGCGGCATCCGGCTTGCGCGCGAGCATCTACGACATCGCCCCGACCGCTCTTTATCTAGCCGGTCTGAAGCTCCCACGAATGGACGGGAAGGTCCTCACCAGCCTCCTCCCTTCGACGATGACGCGAGAGCGGCCCCCAGTGATTGAGGACATGGAGCTGCCGGTCGCCGGTTCGGGGGCCGAGGCCTCTCCCTACTCCGCCGACGAGGAAGCCCAGATCGAAGAATCGCTGCACAATCTCGGCTACCTCTGAGTCGAGCCGGTGGGAGGTGCAGAGAAGATCAGAAGAGCCCGCTTCGCGGGGCCTTTTGCCTGTCCGGGAGTCGTGTGGGCGCGATCAGACGCCGGATGACTCGAACTCGTCGACTGCGAAGAGCAACTCGGTCTCGCCATCGCCTCTGCGGATGACGTACGCGGCCGAGATGCCAATGCCCTGGTTCGTCAGCTTCCTGCAGTAGCGGCCCAGCTCGCCGGGGCGATCGTCGAGTGTCGTTGTCATCACCGGGCGCGCAGCTTCCACCTTGAAGCCATTGGAGGCGAGGATCTCGGCGGCGTCCTCGCCGTCGTCGACGACGAGATGGATGAGTCCTCCGCCGTGGAGGGTGGTTGCGCAGAAGGTCTCGATGTTGACGTTCGAGGCTCCCAGCAGCTCGCCCATCTCGGCCAGGACTCCCGGGCGATCGTCAACGGTGACGATGATCTCCTCGAGCATGCTCTAAATCTACATCCAGGACGAGTGCGAGGACAGTGGGTTCGGTCGACCGTTCAGTGAGCCCCTTCGGTACTCGTAACGGCCCGAAGCGTGCGCCACAAGATCCACAGGTCCAGCGACAACGACCAGTTCTGGATGTAGAAGAGGTCGTAACGGATGTAGTCGGAGAAGCTCGTTTCGGTTCTTCCGCTCACTTGCCACAGCCCGGTCATGCCCGGCTTGACCAGCAGGCGGTTGCGTACCCAATCGTCGTATTGCTCGACTTCCTCGGGCAGCGCAGGTCTAGGACCGACGAGGCTCATCTCGCCCTTGAGCACGTTCCAGAGCTGCGGCAGCTCATCGAGCGAGAAGCGGCGCAGGGCGCTGCCGACCTTCGTCACACGCGGGTCTTCCTTGAGCTTGAACAGCAAGCCGGGGCCTTCCGAGAGGTGTTCGAGCTCGGCGCGCTTTGTCTCGGCGTCCCTAACCATGGTTCGGAACTTCCAGCATGTGAAGATCTCGCCGTCGCGTCCCACGCGTACCTGTTTGAAGAACGCGCCGCCCTCGGAGTCACCCCTGATCCACAGCGCCACGGCGGCGAGCATGGGAGAAAGGAGGACCAGCCCGATCCCGGACCCGATCACGTCGAGCGAGCGCTTGAGCATCCTCTGAGTCCTGTCCATCCCCGTTCTTCTTACGTAGATCAGCGGAATCCCGGCGACCGATTGCACCGTCATGCGCGACGCCATGAGGTCGATCGTTCCCGACGTGATCTGAAGGTCGACGTCGTAGCGCTGGAGCTCCCAGAACAGGCGATTCAACCGCGCGGGGTCGAAGGCCGTGGCGGCGACCAGGACGAGGGCGACCTCGTGCTTGGCGATCACGTCCTTCAGCTCGCTCGTAGCACCGATCACAGCGTGCCCCCCCGATACCTCTTGGCCGACGACTGTGTCGTCGTCCACGAAGCCGACCACTGTGTATCCGAGCCATCGCTCTCGTTCGAGAGTCCGGGCTACGGTTTTGGCCTCATGGTTGGTGCCCACCACGATGGTTCGCGTGGCATCGCCGCCGCGCCGGCGCAGGGCATGCAGGACCTTGCGCACGGCCAGGCGCTCCCCACCGACCACGACAAGAGCCGACACCATCGCGAGCAGTGTCCATCCTCTGGCAAGGTTCATTCTGAGAACGGAATCGCCGATGAACAAGACGACCGTTCCTGCAACGACACCGTGGAAGACTTGCTTGAACTCGTTAACGGGCCCGAGAACCTGCCGCGGCTCGTACAGCCCATACATGTAGAAGAGCAGCAACCATATTGGGGTGGCGACGAAGGTGATCGTCCCGTAGTCCCAGGCAGCTGCGGGCCCCCCTCTCATGATCTCGAAACGGATCACCGAAGCGAGAAAGAAAGCCGAGGAGACTGCGACCGCATCCATGACCGCGCGCACCGCGATGCGCTGCGCGCTGCGCCGTTGAAGAGGCTGTCTGATCGACTCCGGCTCGTGCTCCAACGCGGGTGCCGACTGGGCCATCTGAACTTCCTTCCAGGGCCTAGAGGTAACCGAGACCCCTGAGCGATTCTTCGATCTGAGCCTCCTCCTCCGCAGAGTAGGGAGTCTCTTCCTCCTTGGACTCAGATGATAGGGGGGCGGTCGTCTCGATGGGCCGATCAACGAGCCATTGGGGATCGAAAGCATCGGACAGCACGTTCCCGTCGAGGCCCTCCGGGACCTTCATCCCCGCGAGATGCAAGAGGGTGGGGGTGACGTCCATCACGGACGCGTTGAGCGCCTTGCCCGCGATCACCCCCGGCCCCGCGACGATGCCCATGCCGTTCGGATGGTGAACGCCCCGAGGAAGGTGACGGAGATCCGTGAACGGTTCGCGATGGAACAGCTCGTCGTCGAGCTCGTAGCGGTGGTCTCTCATCACGGGAAGGACGTCGGGAGCTCCTTGCAAGGCATCCCCGTGGAACACGTCCTCGGACAGATGGACGGCGTCGGTGACGCGGTTTCCGTCGCGGTCCGTCAGATCCATAAAATGCGAAACGAGGTCGCGCTTGACCGCCTCCAGCTCCGAAGGGGGGACCGTTCCCAGCGGCTCGCGTCCCTCGAGATTGACGTACACCCCCTGTTGAGGGATAGGTGAAGCGAAAGCGCGCGTGTGCGCCCAGTCGACGGTCCTGAAGGTCTTCCCCTTTGCCTCACGCGCAAGCCTGCGCGGGAGGTAGCGCTTGGCCGTCGGGACGAGCTTGGTCACAGCGGCCGTTTGCATCGCACGGGCGGTCGGCTTCAGCCTCAGGAACCCCCATCGCTGCAACAAGGCATTGACGTGAACGCTCACCTCCCACGCGGTGAAGCCGTGATCCGAGACGACGATTACGCCTCCGTCTGATCCCGCGTAGTCGTCCAGCTGCCCGACGATGCGATCCATTGCCTCGAAGCACCTCCGGATGGGAGGGCGCAGCTTCTCTGCTTCTCTCGACCTGTAAAGCTCGTCCGCAGGGTCCATGTAGCGGTAATAGACATGCTGGAGACGGTCGGGTGACTCGAGCACGGTGAACAGCACATCCGGGGGATCGAGCTCGAGCAGCTCGCGCAGCACGTCGTGCCTCTGTTCGATCGAGGCGAGCGCCCTTTCGCAAAGCTCTGCGTCTCGCCAGTCCTGCTCATAGTTGGCGCTCACATCCACCACGTAGCCGGGGGCCCATCCAAGGATCTTCTGCTCGAGAGAGGCAGGCGAGGCGAATCCCTTGAGCCTCTCCCCGTATCCGGGAGTCATCATTCCGGAGACCATCCACCCATCGAGCGAGCGTGGAGGATAGGTGAGCGGGAGGTTGTAGACGCCCGCTCGGGCTCCCTGAGCGTTCGCGATCTCCCAGATCGTCGGCGACTTGACCTTGCCCGAATGCATCAGCGCTTGCGTCGGCTGCTGCGCGTGTCCCTCGGTGAACCCGTAGACGCCGTGGCGGCCCGGATTCACTCCCGTCGCCGCCGACGTCCACGCGGGCGGCGTGTAGGTGGGTACGGTCGAGAGGAAGGTACCGTGCGCCCCGCGCTCGCGCAGGGCCTCCAGACGAGGCATGACCCCGGCCTCGATCATGGGATCGAGAAGGTGCCAGGCCGCTCCGTCGAGTCCGATGACGACCGCTCTCGAGGTCATTCGAGGCATCGTAGATGGTCGTTCCGGCAGAACTAGCCGGCGCGCCAGATACGCCTGACGAGTGAGCGAGCCTTCGCCTCGTCGAGATCCGCGTCCTCCACGATGGTGAAACGACCGGGTCTC
Source organism: Actinomycetota bacterium (assembly GCA_050694215.1). Taxonomy (GTDB): domain Bacteria; phylum Actinomycetota; class CADDZG01; order CADDZG01; family WHSQ01; genus JBOGXB01. The sequence continues at coordinate 29,902 of JBOGXB010000003.1, read as the reverse complement.
GTATCGGGTGCAGCAAGCAGGATCTTCACGACGTCGTCCTCACTCAGGCCTATGTCGGCGGGATGTTGGGGGAGGCCCAGCCGCCGCAGCCTCCCGCGGAAGGCATCGGTGTCCTGACCGTAGAGAGCGGCCGAGATGATGCAGCCGAATGCCACCTGTGCGCCGTGCAGGGCCCGGCCCCCGAAGACCTCGTCGATCGCGTGGGAGATCTCGTGCTCTCCTCCGGAAGCGGGCCGCGATGTTCCCGCGCAGATCATCGAAAGCCCCGACAGGATGAGCGCGTCTGCGAGACGCGTGAAGAACGCGGGATCCTTTGCCGACGCGCGCGCGTCCGTGTCGAGAGCCGATTCGATCAACTGGAAAGACTGAACGGAGAGATCCCACGCCCTCTGGTCGATATCGGCGAGCCCGCGGTCCGCGGCGAGCGACCAATCGCGCAACGCGAGGGGATTTGCCAGCAGGTCCCCCATGCCGGCCGCCACCGAAGCGACTGGGGAATTCAGCAAGGTGGGCAGCGACAGGAACACGAAGCGCGGCGCGATCGCCCCGAGACTCTCCGTCCGTCCGGAATGGTCCGGGACGACGGCGACGGGCGAGCAGATACCGTCGTGGCTCAGCTGGGTGGGGGCCGCGATGATCGTGATGCCGGCGCGTGCCGCCGCGAGCTTTGCGATATCGAGGCAACGACCCCCTCCGATCGCGACGAGGGCGTCGGCTCCCGCGCGCTTGGCGCGGGAGCCGAGGTTCGCCGCGAATCTCTGATCCGCCTGCTGCGGGGGGGTTGCGATGCCCACGGGCCGGAGGGCAGTCGCGAGACCGTGACCATGGACCGAGGACAGGATCAGAAGCCTCTCCAAGCCGAGGGCGTGGACTCTGAGAGCCAGCTCCTCGGCAGCCTCGGTCTCGTCGCCGCCTTCGAAGAAGAAGGTCTCCGGGAAGTCCACGCGCGCTTTTCTCAGGCGACTGTCGTCCCGGCGGGTGCATCCCAGGACGATCGGAAGCGCTCGATCACATTCGTGGCGGCCTCCAGATCTGCAGGCTCGTCCACCTCCGCATACTCGCCGGTCTGGGCGACGACCGGCCGGGCGTCGACGCGTTCGAGCATCATGTCGAAAACGTCCTCGTAATAGAGCCGCGTGGTTGCGGTCCACTGGAGCTGAGTCGAGAGCCCTGCGTAGAGCCGCGCGGCGTCGTGACGCATCAGGGACACTCCTATGTACTCCCCATGGCTTCGTGCAGGCTTGAGGTCTTTGCCGATCGCCACCACCCGGCCCCCGCGTATCTCGACGCGCATGTCCTCTTGGTCGAGGCGGTCGCGCCGGTCGACGGCCAGTATGAGGTCGCCCTCGGTCTCGGTTACACGCCGAATGACATCCGGGTGGATCACGATGTCCGAGTTAACGACGAGTAGATCGCGGCCCGGCGATTGATCGATCGCCAGGCGCACCGAGTGAAAGTTCCCCCACGACGCGAAGCGAGCATTGAAGACGAACTGCACGTTCTCATCACTCCACCTGGACGACACGAACTCCTGTACCTCGCGAGCCCTGAAGCCCGTGACCACGAGGAGGTCCTCGACCCCTGCCTTCTCGAGCCCTGCAAGGAGGTAATGCAGGAGAGGCTCGTCGTCCGCCACCGTGGTGAGCGTCTTCGGCATCACGCCCCCCATGCGGATGCCGCGTCCGGCCGCGAGCACCGCTGCCTTCAGCTTTCCCACGACACCTCCAGGGTCATGTCCTCCCTCAGCGCCCCGTCCCAGACGAGCGCGGTCGCACCTGCCGATCTCGTGCGTTTCCAGCCCTGTGCCCGGATCTTCGCCGCGCCTTCCGGCAAGACGAAGCGGATCTCGAGGTCCTCGGGGCGGACCTTGGGCTGGTGTTGCAAGCTCAGACGGTAAACGCTCCGGTTACCCTTGTTGCGTATCACGCCTGGGACCACGTAGTCGAGGCTCACGGACCCTTTTCCACCCGGCTGAATCTCCAGAACCGTGGACCAGACCTTCTTCCCAAGCTCCGTGTGCTCGGGAGGGAGCCCGCGGGTCCACGCGGCGAGTCCGCCCACCGCAGAGTCGATCCGAGCCCCGGTCACCGCAGCGCGTTGCAGCCGGGCGTCGAACGGCGCGTAGACGTTGATCATGGGCCGATGCGCCGGCCCCGTGTCGCCCATCGACCAGCGCGGCTGGGGCAGGAAGACGTCGTTGAAGACGGTCACCTTAGTTGAGACTCGAACGTCGCCCCCGCCCTCGATCGGGGAGACAGACATCTCTATACGGTCATTGTCGAAGTAGTCGAGCTTGTTTCCGCCCACGTTCTGCTCGACGACGTAGAGGTAGTCGTCTCCTCTCGCTCTCTCGATGGATCCGTCCCAGTTCATTCGCTCGATGAACGCCTGCTCGAGCGGGTCATCGAGCCAGATCTGCATGTGTTTCTCCGCGAGCGTCTCGCCGATGCCCCTGACTAGCTGTGCAGGACGACGAGGTCTGAACATGCGCTCGTAGAACTCGTTGACGACCTCCTGCAGTCGCGCCCGCCGGAACTTGGGGACGGGGAAGGCCGCGTAGGCCTTGTAGAGAAGGAAGTGAACGACGCGCCTTTGCGAGATGTGGATGGTCTTGGGCGTGTTAAACGGGCCCGCGCCCGGCAGCAGCTCCTCCATCACGAGCGGGTCGACCAGGATGACCCCGTCGACGTCCGGGAATCTCGTTCCGGGGGTGGCGCCGGCATAGTCGATCGTGAGCTTCGCCGACAGCGGCCAGTCCGGCGACCAGTTCGCGTTCCCGAAACGCTGCGCGTCGCGGACGGCCCTCACGTACCACGCGTCCTTAGGAAGGGGGATGTCGATCGGCCGGCGATTCGTGTCGATCTCGTAGATCGTTCCCCCCGTTTGCGCCAGCAGCTCGGGGTCGCCATCGGAGATCGAGAGCAGCCTGAACTGCAGGATCGCCCCGCCCGTGCCTCTTTGCTCGGCGGAGTTCTGCATCGCGAGGAAATAGGTTCGCGGCTCCTCGGCCCCCAGGAACCCCGGCAGCACGGATAAGCCGGCCTCCGCGTCGGCGAGCAGCCTCTTTGTCTTTCGCGCCCGGACGAGGCCATCCTCGATCTCGGGTCTCAGCCGACGGGGCAGGTTCGAGAGATCGATAGAGCGGAGCTCTTCCGCAACGCCTCCGACTGCATTCCGGATGTCGCTGATCGTGACCCCGACCTCACGGATGCGCTCGATCCGGATGCGCGAGCCACCTTCAGGATCTCCTGGATCGTTCACGATGATGGCATCCGGCCCTCGGAACGCGTTCTGCGCCACGGTGAGCGTCCCTTCGGCCGCCTCCGCCGATAGCTCGGCGGCTCTGACGATGTGCTCTGCCTCTTCCAGAGCGTCGTCGAGCGACGGGATCGAAGAAGCGAGATCGAGAAGGGGGCCGCCGGCGTCCAGGCCTTGCCGGGCACGCCGCGTTGCCGCGACCGCGGAGAACGTGTCGTATCGCGCTTTCCTCAAGGCACCGGCGGATATCTTCTTCTCCGCGTGCTCGAGGTGAAAGCGGGCGTCGAGGAGCCCGCTTACGAGCTTCCACGGCCCGGACAGCATGATGATCCAGAGCAGGATCCCAGCGATCGCTCCCACGGTGGCCGCCGCTCCTATGAATCCGGAGTGGCTCTCTTGCTCGGACATGGCGCCTATCTTCGCCCAGCCGCCTTCCTAAGCCTGGGTGCCACCTCGCGCGCAAACAGCTCGATCGAGCGCGCCGCGGGTTCTGCGGGCATTCCCGGGTAGTGGAAGCGCAGGACGAGGTGGCTCTCAGGGTAGCGCCCGAGGATCTCGGCAATGGTGGTGAGGAATCCGGTGACGTCGTCCGGCGTGCCGAAAGCGGTGGTGCGCCTGATGTCGCTTTCGTCGGGCGGGATGACCTCGAGGGGCCGTCCGGGAACGTCGGTGCCGGAGGCCCATCCTGCATAGACGCCAAGCTGATGCCCGATGCCGTCGCGTACGAGGGGCCAGTCCCGGTTGGGATCGTCGGTGACGAACGCGTTCTGTAGCAGGCCGACGATCGGGGGACCTTGCTTGCCGGCCTTCTGCCGCTCCTCGGCGGCCATCTCGAAGGCCTGAGCCACCCTCTCCGATTGCGCGCGTGACGAGAGGTAGCCATCGCCGATCCGACCGGCGCGCCTGACGGCTGCATCCGCGAACCCCCCAACGAGGATCGGGGGCACGCGGGCCGGTTTCGGCGTCACCGACATACTCGAGTACGAGTGATATCTGCCCGCGTGGTCGAAGCGCTCCTCGTTCCATGCGAGGCGAAGGATCTCGACGAGCTCCTTGGTCCTGCCGACCCGGCTCGACATGTCGATGCCGAACGCGCGGAACTCCTCCTCGCGCCACGCGATCCCAAAGCCCGCGATGATTCGGCCGCCGGCGATCTGGTCCACCACCGCAAAGTCCTCGGCCAGGCGGATCGGATCGTGGAAGGGGGCGAGGACCACGCCGGTCCCTAGCTCGATGCGATCGGTGACGGCGGCGAATGCGGCGAGCATCGGTAACAGCGACGGCAGGTACCCATCACTCGAGAAGTGGTGCTCCGACACCCACGCGGAGTCGAGCCCCTGCTCCTCGGTCAATCTCGCGAGCTCTACCGCGTCGCTGTAGTCCTGGTGGAACGTGCGATCGCTTGTCGCGGGGATCTGCCCGGTGAACAGGCCCACGCCGATCTTGAACGCCATCGTTCCTCCTCGCTAAATGGGCATCAAACCGGGGGCTCCGACGGTATCAACCCGCTCCTCGGTTCAGAACGAACGTGCGAAAGCACGCGAACGGCCGATTACGGTCGAAACGACGTCCTCCTCGGCTTTCTTCTACCTGAATTACGTATTCAGGAAGAGGACATATGAGGGCATCGTTAACACAGTCCAAACACACAGGATTTCCGGCTGCCGCGGAGGGGTTGCTTTGCTGCTTGGCGTCGATACCGTCACCGATTCCCGACCGGCCATCGTCGGTCTGCGGGACGCGCCCGCCCTCGAGCCAAGCCTTGCGGGAGCGAAGGCGGCAGCGCTCGCCCGCGCCGGCGCGGCCGGTCTGCCCGTTCTGCCGGGGTTCGTCGTGACCACGGTAGGTTTCAAGAGCCGAGGCACCCAGGGGTTCGAAACGGAACTCCGCCTCGCATGGGACTCGATCTCCGAGCTCGGAGCCGTTCCTCTCGTCGTGAGGTCGTCCTCCATGGCCGAGGACGGGAGCGAATCGTCGATGGCGGGGATGTTCACGTCCGTCGTGGGCGTGAAGGGATGGAAGGCGTTCCGAGCGGCTCTGGACGAGGTGTGGGCCTCTGCGCGCGTCATCGATTTGAGGACGGAGGCCGATGAGCCTGCTACCATGGCGGTGCTCGTGCAGCCTGAGCTCGATGCGGCGATGGGCGGCGTGCTCTTCGGAGTCGATCCCGTCACCGGCAAGCGAGACCGGCTGGTCGTGGCCGCGGTCGACGGCGGGCCGGACAAGCTCGTGAGTGGAACCGTGGAGGGCTCGCGTTACGTGCTATCGCGGCGCGGGCGCGTGCTCGATCTCCATTCCGGTACGACCGGCGGCGGAAACGGGCTCACGTCCCGGCAGCGTCTTGCTCTCGCGCGTCTCGCGTCGCGGGCCGAGCGCGAGTTCAAGAGCGCGCAAGATGTCGAATGGGGCATCGACTCCAAAGGTGAGCTGTGGATGTTCCAGAGCCGGCCGGTTACGGCGACGTCCAGCTCGGTGGTGGCGAGGGGCCCGATCCTCGGTCCCGGCCCGGTCGCGGAGACGTTCCCAGATCCGGTTGCCCAACTCGAGGAAGAGCTCTGGGTGGAGCCGCTGCGCACAGCGGTGACCGAGGCAATCCGATTGACGGGAACGGTCTCGCGTCGCCGCCTGTCGACATCTCGGGTGGTCGCGACGGTCGGGGGCCGAGTTGCCGCCGACCTCGAGCTGTTCGGGATCGCACCCTCGAAGAGATCTTTCCTCGCCCGCCTCGATCCTCGTCCACCCGCGCGGAGGCTGGTCGCCGCGTGGCGGGTGGGCCGGCTCAAGGCGGCACTCCCCACGCTCGCAGCCGACTTGATCTCCGAGGTCGACTCGGAGCTGGCGGACTTGCCTCCTCTTGACGAGCTGCTCGACCCCGACCTGTTGCAGCTCATCGCCGGCACCCGCCGCGTCCTGGTGTCTCTGTATGGGCACGAGATCCTCATCGGGCTCTTCATCGAGGGCAAGGCCGCGGCGCCAACCGCGGCATGGGTCGCGCTCCAGGACCTGCGGCGAGCGCGCGGCGCCGGAATGACCGATGCTCAAGCCGTCGCCACGTTCCCCTCCCTGCTGGTACTGGCTCCACCCGCGATCGGGAGGGTGCCGAATCTTCCCCCTACCCCCAAGAAGCTCGCGGCGCCGCAGGGGTCGGATGAGCTTGCCGTCACGCGCGAGTCGCTTCGCATGCGTGCGCGCTGGGTGCAGGAGCTCGGGGCTCGAGCGGTATGGGAGGCCGGGCTGCGCGCCGCCGGCCGCGACCTGCTCGCCGATCCCGACCTCGTCGCCCTACTGCGCTTCGATGAGCTCAAGCCGTTGCTGACCGAGTCGAGGGTCCCCGAGGACCTCGCCGGCCGGGTCCGGCCCGCCTCCCCGCCGCTGCCGGCAGCGTTTCGCATCGGCGAGGACGACGTGGTCGTCCCCGAGTCGGTGGCCCCTGGAGAGGGGGTGGGTGCCGGCGGCGGACGAGCCGCAGGAGCAATTCGCACGGATCCCTCAGCCGTGAACCCCGGCGACGTGCTGGTTGTGAGAACCCTGGATCCAGGGCTGGCTTCGGTCCTGCCCGATCTTGGAGGGCTCGTTGCAGAGACCGGAAGCGTGCTGTCGCACCTCGCGATCCTGGCGCGTGAGTTCGGTGTACCGACCGTCGTCGGTGTCGCCGGAGCGCTCGAACGGTTCGGCGAGGGGGCTCATATCTACCTCGATGGATCATCCGGCGAGGTTGGCCTGATAGAGGACGGGAGCGCCGCATGACGCCGCGTCGCCTCGCCTACGCCAGCCTGATCGTCGCCCTCGCGGCCTCAGGGGTTTACGTCTTCGTCTATCTCGTTCGCTGGGAGTGGAACCGCGCTCTCATCGCCGGCATCTTCTTCATGAGTGCGGAGATAGCGCTGATCGGAGCCGCCCTCTACGAGAAGCTGCGTTCGATCGAGAGGCGAATGGCGTCGCAGAACAGCCCACAGCAGGCCCTAGAGAGGATCCAGGAGGCCGCCCCCGACCCGCACAACCACTTCGCCTGGCTCACGGAGAATCGCGGTGACCTCAACGTGTTCGTGCCGGTGCTCATGGGGGCCGGGCTTGTCATCTCCGCGCTCGCATGGCTGGTAGAGAAGGTCGCTCGTACCACGGCCCAGCCGGTTCTCGAGCGTCGTCTCGCCATGAAGATGGCTCCGCTTGCGATGCCGGCAGGAGGGCTCATGGGCCGGCCCAGTCCGGGCGTGGTCGTGAGGGGAACGTCGAACAATCAGTTGTTGAAGAAGGGGCTGACCGCGTTCGCGCTGGTCTTGAGCGTTTACTTGAGTATCGACGTTCTCGCAGATCTGACGCAGAATCGCCCCGACGCGCCTTCGCTCGACCGGAGCACGCGCTTGGTGATGACGGTTAACACCTCGGACTCGGACTTCTACTCACCCGTGGTTGCAGCTCGAGGTCTATGGAACCACTGCAGAGGCACGGTCAACCAGTCGAGCCGTGTTCCGGGCCGCCTGGTCGCGGAAGCCGGGCTCGTGACTCTCGTGGTCCAGCCCGCAATCGGCGAGAACGCCCAGAAGCGCCTGATCGGCTGCCTTCAGGATGCGACCATCGACCACGTGAGCGCGGACATCCTCTCCACGCGCAGCGTCCGTTAGCGGGCGCATCGAGTGCGCACGTCGTTCGTTTAGGGATCTGCCGCGCGCTCGGTAAAGAAGCTGGGACTAGAGGCCCAGACTCTTAGAGATGCGGCGAGGGCCGTCGAGAATGCGGCTCAACGCAGTTACGACCGGATGGGGACGGTCGACGTCGCCTCCCTCGAGCGAGGAGACGAAGCTGATCTGCTCGAGCGACGGCGGGCCCACAGAGAGATTGAAGCGAAGCGCCTCGGGCGGTGAGGCGATACCCGTGGCGACCAAGTAGGACCCGACCATCGTCCCGGTCCTGCCGACGCCGGCTCCGCAGTGAACGAACACCTTGCCCACGGCACCCTCCACAACCTCCATGAAGCTCGCCACCTGAGCCTTCGTCGGGGATTGCCCATCGCGCATAGGGATCTCGACGCGCTCGATCCCGAGCTCATCGAGGAGAGCTTCGTGGCCGTCGATATCGGGCTCGGCGCGCAGGTCCACCACGGTCTTGACGCCGTGGTGGGCGAGGGCACGGTAACCCTGCTCCGTGGGTGCTGCGCCACGCATCAGCTTGGCGTCGACGACGCGGAAGTTCTTTACCCCCGGGAGGCTCGTCATGCGCGGATTGTCGGTCGAACGCGCCCATAAGACGGCGGACATGATTACGAGGTTGCCGATGATGAAGAAGGCGGCGACGGCGCCGAATCCCGCGAGCACCCTCAGGAGCTTACGTTGCATCGCCGTCAACTCGCCCTTCGATCGGATGGTCTCTTCGGTGGACCGGGTCCCTAGTGCGCCTGGGCTAAGCCTTACCCGTTCGAACTAGTCCCAACCGACTATTCGGCGCGCATTCCTCATTTCCTCAGCAAGCTGGGGATCTTTCGACGCGCTTTCTTTCGCGTCGAGGAGGGACAAGAGGTGGCGAAGGAGAGGATTTCGGACTTATGGGATGACTGGGGGCTACCGCTTACCGATGAGATCGGCGATCTCGCCGACCATTGCGGTGAGGTCGAAGTCCTTGGGCGTGTAGACCTTGGCGACGCCGAGCTCGATGAGCTTGTCCTCGTCCTGTTCGGGGATGACCCCACCGAGGACAACAGGGACCCGGGCAGGCTCGATTCCCTCGATCCGCAACCGGTCCAGCACGTCGGGAACGAGCAGGCGGTGAGCCCCCGACAGAATCGAGAGACCGATCGCGTGCACATCCTCTTCCGCAGCGGCGCGGGCGATCTGCGCCGCCGTCAATCGAATCCCCTGATAGACGACTTCGAAGCCGGCATCCCGAGCGCGCAGCGCGACCTGCTCCGCTGCGTTCGAGTGTCCGTCCAACCCCGGCTTGGCGACGAGCAACCGGAGCTTGCGGACTCCGAGACGCTCGGCCGCGGCCGCCACCTTGTCACGCGCTATCGACATGGATCCGGGTTGAGCGCCCCCGATCGTGGCCGAGATCCCGGTGGGAGGCCGGTACTCGCCGAACGCGTCGCGCAGCGCATCGGCCCACTCTCCCGTCGTCACCGCCGCCCTGGCCGCTGCAACTGAGGCTGGGAGAAGGTTCTCGCCGGTCGCCGCGACTCGTCTCAATTCGTCGAGTGCGCGCCGCGCCGCGTCCGCGTCCCGCTCTTTCCTCCAACGGTCGAGCCTTTCTAGCTGCTCCGCTTCGGCAGCGGGATCGATCCTCTCGAATGACTCCATGTCGTCCAGTCCGGCAAGCAGCGGAGACGGCTCACCGTGCTCGTACTTGTTGAGGCCCACGACGATTTGCTCGCCGGTCTCGATGGCGCGCCGGCGGGTCGCATATGCCGCGACGAGCTTCTCCTTCATGTAGCCGAGTGCTTCCACCGAGCCGCCGGCATCCAGAACTCGTTGCAGCTCCTCCCACGCACTGGTAGCTATCTCGTCCGTCTTGGTCTCGATGACCTTCGACCCCTCGAAGATGTCGTCGTATTCGAGAATGTCGGTCTCGTACGCGAGGATCTGCTGCGCTCGCAAGGACCACTGCTGGTCCCATGCACGAGGTAATCCAAGTGCTTCGTTCCAGGCAGGGAGCTGAACCGCTCGAGCGCGCGCGTTCTTCGATTGAGTCACGGCGAGCATCTCGAGGATGATCCGATGGATGTTGTTCTCGGGCTGCAGGGAGGTCAGACCGAGCGAATTAACCTGCACGCCGCAGCGAAAACGACGGAGCTTCGGATCCTCGATCCCGTAACGCTCCTTGACCACTCGCTCCCACAGCTGCCCGAACGCGCGCATCTTGCATGTCTCCTCCACGTACCGGATGCCCGCGTTGCAGAAGAAGGAGATACGTCCTACGAGGCGGGGGAAATCGCCCCCGGAGACGCGTCCCGTCGCCTTGACTGCATCGAGGACCTCGACGGCGTTGGCCAGCGCGTACGCGACCTCGAGAAGGGGATCTGCTCCAGCCTCCTGCAGGTGGTACGAGCAGACGTTGATGGGGTTCCATTTCGGCGCCTCGTGCAGCGTCCAGGTGATGAGGTCCGTCGTCAGCCTGATAGAAGGCTCGGGCGGGAAGATGTGCGTTCCTCGCGATAGGTACTCCTTGAGGATGTCGTTCTGCGTCGTGCCGACCAGGTCGCTCCGCTCGGCGCCGTGTTCGTCTGCGACCGCAATGTAGAGAGCGAGGAGCCACACCGCCGTGGCGTTGATCGTCATCGAGGTGTTCATCTCTTGCACGGGGATGCCGTCGAAGACGGTGCGCATATCCCCGAGATGGCAGATGGGTACCCCAACCTTCCCCACCTCGCCCCTCGACATGACGTGGTCCGAGTCGTAGCCCGTTTGCGTCGGAAGATCGAAGGCTATGGACAGGCCCGTCTGCCCCTTGGCGAGGTTCGCCTTGAAGCGCGCGTTCGTAGCGGCCGGCGTCGCGTACCCCGCGTAGGTTCGGAAGATCCACGGCTCATCCCGTTCGGCAGGCATGGTTAACAATCGTAGGCTCTCCGGATTCCTCACAAGTAGACGGTCAAGGAGCGCCCGTGGAGATCAGGAAGGTCGGAGTAGTCGGTTGTGGAACGATGGGCTCCGGGATCTGCGAGGTGTGCTCGAGGGGCGGGTTCGAGGTGGTCTTTACCGAGATCACCAAAGAGGCGGTTGCGGCCGGCATGGAGCGGATCTCCCGTAGCGTCGAGCGTGCCGTGGATCGCGGAAAGATGGAGCGAAGCCAAGCGGATGCGCTGTTGGGCCGCATCTCCGGCTCCACATCCAACGTCGATCTGGCGGACTGCGATCTCGTGTTCGAGGCCGTGCCCGAACACCTCGACCTGAAGAAGAATGTGTTCGCCGAGCTCGACGGCAGCTTGAAGCCGGAGGCCATCCTCGCCACGAACACCTCCTCCTTGCCGGTCATCGACATGGCGGTCTCGACCCAGCGGCCCGATCGCGTCATCGGGTTCCACTTCTTCAACCCTGCCCAGGTGATGAAGTTCGTCGAGCTGGTCCGTACGGTAGCCACCGAGGAGTCGGTGGTCGATTCCGCCCGGCAGTTCGCCGAAGCCCTGGGCAAGGCGCCGGTGGTGGCGCGTGACCGCGCCGGATTCATCGCCAATCTCCTGCTGTTCCCGTATCTGAACGCGGCGACGCGGATGTGCGACGAGGGCTATGCATCGCGCGAGGACATCGACGCGGCGATGTCCCTCGGGTGCGGTCACCCCATGGGGCCGCTGGCTCTGCTGGACCTGATCGGTCTCGACTCCGCTTACGAGATCTGCGAGGCCCTGTGGCGTCAGTTCCGGGACGATCAGGACGCGCCCAACCCCCTGCTTAAGCAGTACGTGACGGCGGGATACCTGGGGCGCAAGACGGGACGTGGCTTCTACCGTTACGAAGCTCCCGAGTCCCCGAAGGTCACGGATGCGATACCGGACGAAGCCGGGGATCAGTCCTCGGACGTCCGTACGGTCGCCGTCGTCGGCACGGGATTGATGGCCTCTGGGATCGCGGAGGTCGCTGCAAAGGCGGGCGACGAGGTCATCCTGCGCGGCCGCAGCGAGGCGGCGATCAAGAGGGCGAAGGCTGCGGTTCGGAAGAGCTTGGAGAAGGCGGTGTCCAAGGGAAAGCTCGAGGGATCGTCGACAGAAGAGATCCTCGATCGGATAACGACGACGCTCGAGTTCTCGGACCTGGGGGAAGCGGATCTCGTCGTGGAGGCGGTGGCGGAGGACCTCGGGATTAAGAGCGAGATATTTCGGGAGATCGAGCGATCGGTGAAGCCGGAGGCCATCGTCGCCTCGACGACATCGTCCCTGGGACTGATAGATCTCGCAGCTGCGATCGAGCGCCCCGATCGGGTTGTCGGCCTGCACTTCTTCAATCCGGCGCCCGTCATGAAGCTCGTCGAGATCGTCCACACGATCGCGACGTCACAGGAGATCGAGAGGAAGGCCACCGCTTGGGTGCGCTCCCTGGGTAAGCATCCCGTTAGATGTCGCGACCGGGCAGGCTTCATCGTCAACTTCCTGTTGTTCCCGTACTTGAACGACGCGGTGCACATGCACGAGGAGGGCTACAGCACACCGCAGGACATCGATACCGCCATGAAGCTGGGTTGTGCCCACCCGATGGGACCGTTCGAGCTGATGGACATCGTCGGGCTCGACGTCACCTACGCGATCCTCAATTCTCTGCATGAGGAGTTCCGCGAGCGTCGTTACGCGCCGGCCCCTCTTCTGGAGCACATGGTCCGGGCGGGATACCTGGGCCGCAAGACCGGTCGCGGCTTCTACGACTACTCGAGTCGGCCGGAGACGTAGATGGCATGAACCAAAGGGTAGCTTTCGTCACCGGAGCTGGATCGGGTCTCGGAAGGGCGATCGCGCTCCGTCTGAGCGCCGAAGGGTTCGCGGTTGCCGTCACCGACATCGATGGCGAACGAGGAGCTGCCGTAGTCACAGAGATCGAGGGTGACGGGGGCCGAGCCTTCTTCCTCGAGTGCGACGTCGGTGCCGTCGACTCGGTCCGCGCGGCCCGCGATGACGTCATCGAGTCTCTCGGAGGCATCGACTGTCTCGTGAACAATGCAGGCTTCGACACTCCTGATTTCTTCCTTCAGACCGACCCTGCGTCGTGGGAGCCCTTGATCCGAGTGAACTTGATCGGCGTGCTCAACTGCATCCACGCGATGGCTCCCATCATCGCCGAGCGGTGCCGCGATTCCGGTTACGGGCGCATCGTGAGCATCGCCTCGGACGCCGGTCGGGTGGGATCGCTCGGTGAGGCCGTCTACTCCGCGGCCAAAGGGGGCGTGATCGCTTTCACGAAGTCGATGGCACGCGAGCTGGCGCGCGACGGGGTGACGGTGAACGCGGTTTGCCCGGGCCCTGCCGACACCCCCATGACCGACGCAATCCGCTCAACAGAGCTCGGCCAGAAGATGATGCAGCGCATGGTTGGAGCCACGCCGCTCAGACGCCTCGGGGATCCAGCCGAGGTGGCGGCCGCGGTCGCCTACTTCGCCGGAGACGAAGCTCGATTCATCACGGGCCAGGCGCTGAGCGTCAGTGGCGGCCTCACGATGGCCGACTGACCCCCCGCCTGAGAGCCATGAGACCGCTATCGGCGGCGAGGTTTCCGCAGAACCGGCCCCAGGAGGGTCCCAAAGCACGGAAACCTTACGTGTGGCGCGCCGGGGGCCGCGCTCTTCGCAACTCTGATGACACTCGAGTTACTTGGCGTCGCCGCGTCCGTGGAGGCCTTGATACTCCCGGCCCCCGAACGAGAAGCGCGTCGACAGCCTCCATGCGTCCTCGGGGCTAAACCGGTCGCGGTAATCGAGGTTCCCGAGTCTGCGTCCCTGAGCCCGCCCGGCGCGGAGCCAGAGAGACGCACCTCTGGCATTGCGTTCCTCTCCGACGACGTGCTCCAAGCTCTTTTCGATGGCCGCGATCTCCTCGGCGGAGGCGTTTCCCGTCACCTCGACGAGAGTCAGGCGACGCCGCTCCGAAGGTCTCACAGCGGGATGTTCCCGTGCTTGCGCTGGGGGATCGTCTCGCGCTTGGAGCGCAGCATCTCCAGCGATTGCACTAGTTTGCGGCGCGTATCGGCCGGTTGGATCACGGCGTCTATGTACCCGCGCTCGGCCGCGATGTAAGGGTTAGAGAACCTCTCGACGTAGTCCGCGATCAACTCCGTCCTCTTCGCGTCATTGTCGCCGGCAGCCGCAATCTCTTTGCGGTGAATGATGTTGACGGCCCCCTCGGCCCCCATTACTGCGATCTCTGCGGAAGGCCATGCGAACGAGATGTCGGCTCGAATGTGCTTCGAGTTCATGACCACGTAGGCACCGCCGTACGCTTTGCGCGTGATCACGGTCATGCGCGGGACCGTCGACTCGCTAAACGCATAGAGCAGCTTGGCGCCGTGACGGATGATCCCTCCATACTCTTGCTCGGTTCCCGGAAGGAATCCCGGCACGTCCACGAACGTCACGAGCGGGATGTTGAACGCGTCGCAGAAACGCACGAATCGAGCTCCCTTCGTGGACGACGTGATGTCAAGGGTCCCTGCGAGCACCTGTGGCTGGTTGGCGACGACGCCGACCGGGTGGCCGTTCAATCGGGCGAAGCCGCAGATGATGTTCTGAGCCCAGTGTGCGTGGACCTCGAAGAACTCACCATCGTCGAACACGCCCGCGATCACCTGATGCATGTCGTAAGGCTTGTTCGGCGAGTCGGGGATCAGGGCGGTCAGCTCGTCACACTTCCGGGCAGGATCGTCGGTCGGCGGGAAGTAGGGCGGCGACTCGAAATTGTTGGAAGGGAGGAACGACATCAGATAGCGGATCTGATCCAAGCAGTCTTCGTCGCTAGCGGCCACGAAGTGGGCGACGCCGGACTTCGACGCGTGGCTCATCGCGCCGCCGAGCTCTTCCTGTGTGACGGTCTCGCCCGTGACGGCCTTGATGACGTCGGGACCCGTGATGAACATGTGCGACGTCTCGGACACCATGAAGGTGAGGTCGGTCATGGCGGGGGAGTAGACCGCGCCGCCGGCGCACGGGCCCATGATGGCCGAGATCTGAGGGATGACTCCCGACGACCTCACGTTACGGTCGAAGATGTAGCCGTATCCCGCGAGCGAGGCCGCGCCCTCCTGGATGCGCGCTCCACCCGAGTCGTTCAGCCCGATGACAGGCGCCCCGGTCTGGAGGGCGAGGTCCATGATCTTGCAGATCTTCTCCCCCATGACCTCGCCGAGCGAGCCACCGAAGACCGTGAAGTCCTGTGCGAACGTGAAGACCTTGCGTCCGTCGATAGTGCCCCAGCCCGTTATCACCGCGTCGCTGTAGGGGCGCCGGTCCTCGATGCCGAAGCCATGACTCCTGTGGCGGACGAGCTTGTCGATCTCTACGAACGTCCCCGGGTCGAGCAGCTTGTCGATGCGCTCACGGGCGGTCAGCTTGCCCCGGGCGTATTGCCTGGCGACGGCGGTCTCCTCGCCGGCCTGCTCGGCCTGAGCCTCCTTGTCCCTCAGTTCCTGGAGGCGCTCCTCGATGGGGTGGATCGCCTCCTCGGGTATCTCCTCGTGCGTCGCCATGGCCCGGAGTCTAAAGGCCGAGGCCCCGATCCCCCGGCTCCGGAAAGCTCACAAAAGGGGTGGAAAACCCCGCTTCTGGGCAGGTAATGGGGACTGGGGGGGCGAATCCGCGGGGTATGAGCATGAGAACCTTCCTCGAGGACTTCCGCGACCTCAGCCGCAGCGTTCGGGAGCTGATGGAGACCGAGACCGAGGCGGAGGCGGCGGCCAGCAACGTGATCGTGACCTCCGCGAGCCGCTTCTCGCGGCGCTCGAGGCGCGTCGTCGACGACAAGCTCAGCTTCTCCGCGACCCTCATGCGCGCCGGAGAGGTGGATGCCGCCAACCGCCTGTTAGAGGAGGTCGAGCGGGAGGTGCGGACCGAGGAGGCCGCCCTCATAGAGACCGTCAACGAAGTGAAGGTGGCTCAGACGGCCAGGCGTGAGCGCATCACCCGGCTCCGTCTCGCCCGCACCCTTGCGGCGGCGACCCTCGGCGCCGGCCTCCTCACCGTGTCGGCCGCAGGCATAGCGGTGGCCGGCTTCCTGGAGGACCGAGTAGAGGCTGCTGGCGTCGCCCGAGCCGCCGTCGCGCCGGAGATTTATCCCGTTGCGCAGGGTGGTTCGAGGATCGAATCGGCCAAGCCGAAGATGAAGATGAGGAGGCTGGACATCGGCGGCCTGAGACTGGTGCTGACGGACGCAGAGGCCGAGCAACTGGTGAGGTTTGCGGGGCCAGACGTCGACGCGAGCAACCTTCAAAAGTTGATCTCTCTTCTGCCCGGGCACCTGGCTCAGAAGGTGCAGGACGCGATCGCGGCCGCGTCGAGGACGGTCGACAAGACCGTTGCGACGGTCGAGGAAACCGATCTCGTACAGCAGGCCCAGAGGAAGGCCAGGAAGGCGGCCAAGTCGACCAACGAGACCACCGCTGGGAAAAAGGATCAGCCCCAGGAACCGGCGCCCGAGCCGTCCGAGTCCCCCGACTCAGGCTCGTCGGATGGCGGTGGCGGAGACGGTGGGCGTCAGAACGACTCCGGGGATCTCCCGCTTCCGGAGAGCGACATATAGCCTCCCCTGATTTTTCGCCGTTCGGTCTGACATGAACGGTGCCACCCTGGCCGTCGTCGGGAGTTCGAACACGATACGTTCCGACACGTGAGCCCAACCAACTACGAGAACGCGGGGGTGCGAGGGCAAGGCGACGCGCTGTCGGCGGTGGTCAGGCACCTGGGGCCCACTCTCGGCCTTCCGGCCGAGGCCGAAGTGCTCACGCGTTTCGGGCAGTACGCGAGCGTGCTCGCGCTAAGCGACGATCTCGCCATCGCGATCTCGACCGATGGTGTGGGAAGCAAGACGATCGTCGCCTCCGCGCTCGAGCGCTTCGACACGATCGGCTACGACTGCGTGGCGATGAACGTGAACGACGTGATCTGCGTGGGAGCCCGCCCCATCGCGCTGGTCGATTACCTGGGCGTGCACACCCTCGACGAGAGGAGGGTGGAGCAGATCCTCGCCGGCCTTGGAGCGGCCGCGAAGGAGGCGGGGGTTGCAATCCCAGGAGGTGAGCTGGCCCAGCTTCCCGAGGTAATCGGCTCCGATGGGAAGGGGGGCGGGGACGAGACCGCGTTCGATCTCGTCGGGACCTGCATCGGGACCGTGCGACCTGATGCCATCGTGCTCGGGCAGGACGTGGAAGTCGGAGACGCGATCATCGGCATAGCGTCGTCGGGGATCCATTCCAACGGGCTCACGCTCGCGCGGCGGGTGCTGCTCGATCAGGGAGGCTACCGGCTGACGGAGGAGTTCGAGGTGCTCGGGCGCACCCTCGGCGAGGAGCTCCTCGAGCCCACCGAGATCTACGTCCGGGCGGTCGTCGACCTCTGGGCGGAGGAGATCGAGACGCGCGGGCTCGTTCACATCACGAGCGACGGCTTCGCGAACCTCTGTCGCCTCGACGCCCGGGTCGGCTTCAGGATCGAAGAGCTCCCCGAGACTCCGCCGATCTTCAAGCTCATCCGCGAGGTCGGCAACATCCCCGACGAGGAGATGTATCGCGTGTTCAACATGGGGGTCGGGTTCGCCGTCATCGTTCCCCAAGCTCAAGCCGATGCAGCCGAGCAGCGCATCCAAGCTTCCGGTTACGAAGCCCGACGCATCGGTGAGGTCGTTTCCGGCGCGGGCCGAGTCGAGATCGCGCCCGTGGATCTGACCGGCACACTCGAGAACGGAGAGAGCCGCTTCTCCCCCCCTCTGACCGCCGAGGGACCCGCGGCCTGCTAGCCCACGGGCTCCTGTGGTTCCGGGATGGGCGTTTTCACTCGAGTGGGTAGTTGACGCGGCAGACGCAGCGCGGCGAGGAAACAGATCGCGGCCGGGATCGCCCCCGCCAGATAGGCGAGACCGAACCCCGTCCGCTCCGCGATGGTGCCGATGATCAGGGGAGCGCTGAGGTAACCGAGGTCGCCGGCCATCTGGTTCACCCCCACCGCCGTGCCGGATCCCCCGCGGGGGATCGAGTCGGCGAGCAGGCCACCGGAGGCCGCGCCGCCGGCGGCAATTCCTCCTCCGATCAGGATCATGAGCGGGAAGAACGCCCACGAGAAGCCCTCGCTCTGGCCCATCAAGACCGTGGCGACGGCCACCACGAGCAGGGAGGGAGCCAGCACCGCCCGGCGTCCGTAGCGATCCGCAGCCCTGCCGGCGAGGAGAAGAACCAGCACCTCGCCGACGGCGAGCAGCGTGATGGCGAGGCCGATCTGGTCCTCGGAGAGGCCGAGCTGTTCACGTCCGAAGACAACCCCCACGACCTGCGTGGGACCGGAGATTGTCCACCACCCGACGAAGGTGGCGGAAAGGGCGACCAGATAGCGGAGGTCCCCCAGGAGCGGGCGCGCGGCGCGCAGGGCCTCGATCGGATTACGTGGTTGCCCGGTCGGCGTCGCCTCCTCGCTCTCGTGTCCGCTGTCGGCGCCGGGGATGGAGCCTCCCATGACGATCCACGCGATCGCGGTCGCAACAAGCAACCCCGTCGCATAGAAGATGAAGGGTGCGGTGAGGCCGAAGTTCTTGGCGACCACTCCTCCGAGCACCGGGCCCGCGCCGATCCCGATGAGGAACGAGGAACGGAACGCGCCGGTGGCGCGGCCCATGGCCGCGGGCTCGATGATGCGAAGGATCCTGTTCATCAGTCCGTTGATGAACAGCGCGCTGCCGGCGCCGCCGAACCCTCGCGCGAGGACGAGCTGTGGGAAATTTGTCGAGAACCCGATCGCGTATGAAGACGCGGCGACGATAAGCAAGCCCGCCATCGTGCAGGCGCGTTCCCCGAACCGGTCGACGACGAGTCCGCCCACGAGTCCGAACGAGAAGCGTGTAAGCCCGAAGACGAGTTGCACGAAGCCGATCGCCGCGAGACCCACGCCGAACGACTTCGCGAACAGAGGCAGAACGGGCACGATCATCCCGAAGCCGAGCGCGACCGTGATGGAGATTGCCAGCAGCCTGCGGAACTCGGGACGTTTGAGTGGAGGGAGCGGCTCGTCGGCGCGGGGCACAGCCTCGCCTCGATCGAAGTCGCTGCTCGCGGTCACGTCCGCATCCTTCTAGTGCTGCGGTCGCTGGATCAGCTCGACCAGCAATCCGTGATTGCCTCCGGGATGGACGAAGGCGATCATGTGTCCCCGGCCCCCCTTGCGGGGGGCCTCGTCGATCAATGGGATGCCCTTCGCTTTGAGCTCTTCCAACACCGCCTCGAGATCTTCGACCTCGTATGCGATGTGGTGCAGACCCTCGCCTCGCCGCTCCAGGAACTTTCCAACGGTCGTCTCGGGGCCCGTAGGGGCCAGTAGTTGAAGGTGAGACTCGCCCACACGGAGCATCGCTTCCTCGACACCTTGGTCCTCCACGCGCTCACGATGCTCGACCTCGAGTCCCCAGATGTCGCGGTAGTGCGCGACCGCCGCGTCCATGTCGGACACGGCAAGTGCCACGTGTTCGATCTTGCCGAGCATGAGGCCGAATCCTATGTGCCCGCTCTACTCGATCCGGTTCCAGGGCGCGAAGGTCAGATGCGAGAGGCCTGGTCTCGAGCCTCTGCAACCAGCTCCGGGTCGCGCGCGCCGGGACGGAGCCATCCGATTATCGTGACTGCCGCCGCGCCCAGTCCCCCCACCACGATCACCGTGGAGAGGCCCACGGTCTCCGCCGCCGGCCCCGCGATCGCGACCGCGGCCGGGATCATGCTCACCGAGAGCATCCAGTCGAGTGAGCTCACACGCCCCAGCACCTCCCCCGGCACGAGGTCCTGCAACATCGCGACCCACAGCACGTTTCCATACTCGAGGCAGAAGCCCATGGTGCCGTACAGGATCATCGCGACGACGAGGCTCGGCGTGAGGCCGATCCCTGCGAGGCAAAGGTCTGCCACGGCCCACCCCGCGTAGATCGCGGTGACGCGTTTCTTCGGCGCCCCCATCTGACCCGAGACCAGCATCGCCACCGCGGCACCGAGCCCGAAGCACGCGAGTAGGAAGCCGTAGCCGGACGCGCTCACGTCCAGGCGCTGGTCGGCAACGAACGGCAGGAGCGCCATGAGAGGCCCGAAGGCGAACAGGTTTCCGATCGCCGCTACGACGAGCGCTATCCACAGCCAGCGGTGGGCGCGCGTGTAACGGATGCCTTCCTTGATGCGTGTGACGAGATCTCCTTCGCCCGGGGACGCCCTCGGCAGCGTACGGATGAGGAGCAGGGTGGTGACGCTCACCGCAAAGCTGGCCGCATCCGCTCCGAAAGCCCAGGTGGTTCCCTGAACGGCTATGACCACCCCAGCGACCGCGGGACCGAGCAACTGTCCGATCAGGTACCGGCTTACCGAGTGCAAGGAGTTGGCCGCGACGAGCAGCTCCTTGGTGACGATGTCGGGAACGATGGCGGTCGCCGCGGGCAAGAAGAAGGCGGTCGCGCCCCCATAAATGGCCGCCAGCGCGACGAGGTGCCAGATCTGCAGGTCACCTGCGGCGGCCAGGACGGCCACGATCGCCGCGGCGACGCCCTGGACCAGATCGGCCACGAGCATCACGCGGCGTCGGGAGGCGCGGTCGGTAACAGCTCCTCCAACGGCAAACAGGAGCACCTGCGGAAGCCAGCGCGCGAACAGCACGGCGGACAGGGCGGTGGCCGAATCGGACAGGCGGACGGTCTGCCACGCGAGAGCCACAGTGAAGAAGCCGTTGCCCAGCAGCGATACCGTCTGCCCGATCCACAGGAGCCGGAAGTCTCTGACCGACAGCGGCCGAAGGATCCGCAGCCTTTCCACTTACCCGCGGGTCATCAGGGAGGCTACGGATCCTCGAAGCGTCCGTGACGGCCTTCGCCCTCGCTGAAGCGAGCTGCTCCTTCGACCGCTTCGCCCGAGGACATCACCTCGAGGCCGCGGCGGAACTCATTGGAGAGGGCGGCTTCGAGAGAAAGCTCCCACTGCTCGTGCGAACTCGCCCGATCCGAGCGCATGCATAGCCGGGGAAAGGTCGCGATCTGCTCGGCCACGCTCACAGCCTCCTCTAGCGCGTGCCCCGTTTCGACGACTCGGTTCGCGAGCCCCATCTCGAATGCCTCCCGCCCGGGAACCGGTCGCCCGGTGAGGATCATGTCGAGCGCGCGGCCCATTCCCACGATGCGCGGCAGCCTCACCGTGCCACCGTCGATCAACGGGACGCCCCAGCGCCGGTTGAACACGCCGAACACCGCGCTCTCGCCCGCGATGCGCAGGTCGCACCACAGCGCGAGCTCCAGGCCCCCCGCGACCGCGAACCCCTCGACCGCGGCGATCACGGGCTTCTCGAGCATCATGCGAGTGGGGCCCATAGGGCCATCGCCGCGGGGATCGACTCGATTAGCGCGCTCGGGGTCGGAGGCGATCGCCTTCAGGTCGGCCCCCGCGCAGAAGTTCCCACCCGCTCCCGTCAGAACGGCGACGAGCTGGGAGTCGTCGGCGCCGAACTCAGTGAAGGCGCGGACGAGGGCTTCGGCGGCGGGCCGGTCGACGGCGTTACGCGCGCCGGGCCGGTCGATCGTCACGATGAGGATCGAACCCCTTCGCTCGACACGAACTCCGGACATGCGAGCCACTCTAGTGGTCGGCTCGCCGAGCATCGGGCCCTCTACGAAGCGGACGTAAGATGGGTTTTCACTTCCTGCATCGTCCGAGAGGAGCTCGTCAATGTCCCGTTCAGTCGTGGTGTCCGCGGCCCGTACCGCCATCGGGAAGTTTGGAGGAGCGGTGGCCGGCCTGCCCGCTGTGGAGCTCGGTGGGCCCGCGATTAGGGCCGCCCTCGAGCGAGCCGGCATCGCCGGTGACCAGGTCGATTACGTGATCATGGGCCAGGTCCTCCAGGCGGGAACCGGACAGATCACGGCTCGGCAAGCCGCTATGAATGCGGGCATCCCGGAAAACGTCCCTGCCATCACTATCAACAAGGTGTGTTTGTCTGGACTCAACGCTATCGCCCTCGCGGATCAGCTCATCCGGGCCGGCGAGGTCTCGGTGGTCGTTGCGGGAGGGATGGAGTCGATGGATCAGGCTCCCTACCTGCTCCCCAAGGCCCGCACCGGCTATCGAATGGGTGACGGGAAGCTGATCGATTCGATGATCTACGACGGGCTGTGGGACGCCTTCAACCACAAGCACATGGGCGATCAGTCGGACGACGTCAACAAGGAGTTCTCGATCTCGCGAGAGGACCAAGACGCGTGGGCTGCTCGTTCCCACAGCCGCGCTCAGGCTGCGATAGAAGAGGGCAGGTTCGCCGACGAGATCGTCCCCATCGAGATCCCGCAGCGGAAGGGCGATGCGATCGTCTTCGACACGGACGAGGGCGTGCGGCCCGGCACGACCGGGGAATCGCTCGCGAAGCTCAAGCCGGCGTTCCAGAGCGACGGCACGATCACCGCCGGCAACGCGTCGCAGATATCGAACGGCGGCGCGGCCGTCGTCGTAATGAGCGAAGAGCGCGCCCAGGAGCTGGGGGTGACCCCGTTGGCCGAGATCCTGGCTCACGGCATGTCGGCCGACAAGCCTCCGTATCTGCACACGGTCCCTGCACTCGCGATCCAGGCTGCCCTGAAGAAATCGGGTCTTTCCCCGAACGACATCGACCTGCTCGAGATCAACGAGGCATTCGCCGCGGTGGCTGTGCACTCGACGCGGCTGCTGTTCGACGGCAACGGAGAAGCCGAGGACAAGGTGAACGTGAACGGCGGTGCGGTCGCTCTGGGACATCCGATTGGATGCACGGGAGCGCGGCTGACGGTGTCACTGCTGTACGAGCTCAAGCGGCGCAGCGGAGGTATCGGGGTCGCGGCCCTCTGTGGCGGTGGCGGCCAGGGCGACGCGATCGTCTACAAGGTCGCCGGCTAACCTCCTCCGTCGTTCTCTACCCCCGAAATCGGCCCTCTAGGGGGCGCCAGTTACGACAAAACGGCTTGGGGCGTCAGTCGCTGAAGCGCTGGAAGAGCTCGATGCGGTCGATGTGCTGCGAGCGCATGGTTTCGTCCTCGACCCCCAGCCCCTCTTTCGGGCTCAGGACGAGGATGCCGAGCTTGCCCTTGTGCAGGTTCTGGTGCACCTGATTGGCAGCCTCGGCGGTCTCAACCAGGGGATAGGTCTTCGAGAGGATCGGATGGATCATCCCGAGGGCGATGAGCCGGTTCGCCCCCCAAGCCTCCCGGTAGTTGGCGAAGTGTGACCCGATGATCGACTTGAGCAACATCCACAGGTAGCGGTTGTCGTAGGTGTGCTCGTAACCGGAGGTCGAGGCGCAGGTCACGATCTTGCCGCCTCTCTTCGCGACGAACACCGAGGCACCGAACGTGGACCGTCCCGGGTGCTCGAAGACGACGTCGGGATCCTCTCCGGCCAGCTCGCGGATCCTCTTGCCGAAGCGACGGAACTCCTTCTGGTCCTGAGAGTCGCCGTCCCAGAACTCGTAGCCCTCCGCCTTGCGATCGATCACGTGCTCGACGCCGGCCTCGTGAAGGAGATCGACCTTTTCCTGAGAGGAGACAACGGCCACCGGGATCCCGCCTCCGTTGAGGACGTACTGACAGGCGAACCCGCCGAGACCTCCGGTCCCTCCCCAGATCAGGACGACGTCACCCTGCTTCATCTGCGCGCCGTTGGGTGACACGAGCATCCTGTACGCCGTCGAGTTCGTGAGACCGGGCGATGCGGCTTCCTCCCAGGTGAGATGCCTCGGCTTGGGCATCAGCTGGTTGGACTTGACCATCGCGATCTCCGCGAGGCCGCCGAAGTTCGACTCGAAGCCCCAGATGCGCTGCCCCGGATCGAGCATCGAGTCGTCATGGCCCTCCGGGGCCTCGAGGTCGACGTAGTTGCAGTGCACCGTTATCCGGTCCCCGGGCTTCCAGCGCGTGACGCCCGGCCCGGCGCGGAGCACCACACCCGACGCATCCGACCCGACGATGTGATGGTCGAGATCGTGGCGAGCCCCGAGCTCACCCTCTCGTGCCAAGCGCTCGAGGAAAGTGAACGTTGGCAGCGGCTCGAAGATCGAGGTCCACACGGTGTTGAAATTGATGGCGGACGCCATCACCGCGATCAAGCACTCGTTGGGGCCGAGCGGAGGGATCGGGACCTCGCCGACGTGCAGCGACTTGCGGGGATCCTTCTCGTCCCGCTGCATCCCTTCGAACATGTCCTGCTCGTCTCTTCGCACGAAGGCGGCGCGCATGAATTCGGGCAGCTCCAGCGCAGCGATGTCATCACCGATCGCTTCGCTGAGGATGGCCTTCCTTAACTCGTCGCTCGTGCCGGCCACTCGTTCTCCTCGATCACCTGGTTCTCGACTGTCAAAGATTCGAGCGGAGCCTAAACGAGCCCTCGGGTGGCTAAGAGTAGCGGGTCACGTAGCCGCGACTGCGGAAGAGCTGCAGCATCTTCACGAGGAAGACGAACGCAAGGGCTCCGACGAGGATGGTCGTGACGGTGGCAAGCCCCAGCTCGGTCCAAGGGATTCCTTCACCGTCGAGGACCGCTCGACCCGCTGCGAACGCGTGAGTCGTCGGGAGCGCAAGCGCCAGCGGCCGCAGCACCGCGGGGAGTGCGTCAATCGGATAGAAGACGCCCGACAACGGCATGATCGCAAACAGGATCCCCCACGCGAGTGCCTCCGCTCCGCTGCCGAATCGGAGCACGAGACCTATCACGAACAGCGCGATCACCCATCCGTCGACGAGAAGGATGGCGATGATCGGCAGGAGGGTCCACCCGAGGTCGGTAATGTCGAACGAGAAGAAGCCGAGGGCCGTGATTGCCACGAGCCCCACCCCGAGGACGAGCTTGAACATCCCGAATAGCATCACACCGGCGACGTACTCGACTTCTCGTATCGGCGTCACCATGAGGTTCAGGAGGTTGCGAGTCCACGTTTCCTCGAGGAAGCCCGTCGAGAGCGCGATCTGGGACTGATACACGACGTGCCACAAGATGATCCCCGACAACAGATAGCCGAACGCAGCGCGCCCGACATCCGTGGCCTCTCCGACAAAGACCCCTATCGAGCCGAACAGCACGACGTCGACGAGCGGCCATATCGTGATGTCGAAGAACCGGTGAGGGCTCCGCTTCAACGCGAACGCATGGCGTTTGGCGATGGTATTGATGCGCACCCAGCTGGAGCCGGTTCCGCTCATGGCCTGTCCGTCTCCTGGACACCGAGTAGGGCATCTCGTTCTTCGGCGAGGTGCAGAAACACGCCCTCGAGGTCCACCCTTCCGTACTGCTGAGCGACGGCGGCAGGTGTGTCGTCGGCGACGACCTTGCCCTGCGACAGGAACACGACACGCTCACACAGCCTCTCGATCTCGAGCATGTTGTGACTCGTGATGAGCAACGAGATGTGCTGCTCGGTGCAGAAGTCCTCGAGCGCATTGCGGACGCGCCGCGCGACGTCGGGGTCGAGCGATGCAGTTGGTTCGTCGAGTACGAGAAGTCGAGGGTTATGGAGAGTCGCCTTGACGATCCCGACGAGTGTCCGCTGGCCGGAAGACAGCTCGACGCTCATCGAGTCGATGAGATGGTTGATGCGGAACTTCGCCAGGCCCTTCTCAATCGCTTCGGTCGGGTCTGCCATCCCGTAGAGGCGTCCGTACATCGTCAAGAACTCGCGCACGCGCAGCCTCTCCGCAAGGGGCATGTATCCGGCAGAGAACCCAACCTGCATCATCGCCTCGCTTCTCTGCCGGGGAAGATCGCACCCTGCGATTCGAACTGAGCCCGCGTCGGGCTGTATCACACCGAGCATCATGAACAGTGTCGTCGTCTTGCCGGCGCCGTTCGGGCCGAGCAGCGCGACGCGCTCGCCCGATCGGACGAGAAGGTCGACGCCGTCCACAGCGATTGTGTCCCGGAAGCGCTTGACCAGGCCCAGAGCTTCGAGGACGTTATCGGCGTTCTGCATCCGCCCACTATCCCAGAGTGGTGGTTCACCACGTCAGGGTCGAGAAACAATTGGAACGTGGACTCACGACTGAGGAGAGCTGCGCAGGAAGCCATCGGGTTCATGCCCGAGGTTGAAGGCGAGGCCTTGTACGAGGCGGGGCTGAGCGGGGCGGAGCGAAGGCCCTTGCTCGAGATCGGAAGCTACTGCGGTAAGTCGGCGATCTATCTGGGAGCGGCGGCGCGCGAGAAGGAAACGGTTCTGTATTCAATCGATCATCACCGCGGCTCGGAGGAGCACCAGGAAGGTGAGGAGTTCCACGACCCGCGGCTGGTTGATCCGGCAACAGGAGAGGTCGATACCCTTCCGACGTTCCGGCGCACGATCGCCGAGGCAGGCCTCGACGACGTCGTCATCGGGATCGTGGCGCGCTCGGAGACGGTCGCTTCACGATGGGGCACGCCTCTGGGCCTCGTCCTCATCGATGGGAGCCACTCGGAGACAAGCGCGCGCCGTGACTACGAGGGATGGGCCGTCCACCTGGTGACCGGCGGACTGCTCGTGATACACGACGTCTTCGAGGATCCGGCAAGAGGCGGGCACGCGCCCCTCGACATCTATCTGCGCGCTCTCCGGTCGGGAGCCTTCGTGGAGAAGAGCAGCGTTCAGAGCCTTCGAGTTCTACGTCGGATCGGAGACGGCCCGCTGTATTGAGAAGTCGGGGATCTCCGGGAGGCTTCGACCGTCGAACAAGGCGCTCGTCGGAGACGAGGGAAGCAACGCGTCGGCGGCGAGAACGACGGCGCCGGAGCCCCACGCCGGCTTCTCCCGGGGCCAGACCTTCCCATCCGGGAACGTTGCCCCCATCCAGTAGCCGCCGTCGTCGGAGCGCAGATGTTGTATCCATCCGTACAGGATCTTCGCTTCCTCCCGCAGGCCCGTTGCCGCGAGCGTGATCACCAGCTCGGCGCTCTCGCCGGACGTTATCCACGGCCGGTTCGAGACACACCTCACGCCCAGCCCCCCGACGACGAACTCGTCCCACCGCTCCTCCAGACGCCTTGCGGCAGCATCACCCTGGACGACGCCGGAAAGGACCGGGTAGTACCAGTCCATCGAGAAACGTCTCTTGGGCTCGAATAGTCCATCTTCCGTCGCTACCGCACGGCCGAGGAGCTCCAGCGACAGCTCCCAGTCGGGGCGATCCCGTTCCAGCATCTCTGCGATAGCGATGGCGCAGCGCAAGCTGAGGAAGATGCACGAGGAGGACGTGAGCAGCGCTCCGGGCCAGGGCTCGTAGCGCGCATCGCGAGCCCACATCACAACCCCGGTGGGAGTCTGCAGGTCAAGCATGAAGTCGACGGCGCGCTCGACGACCGGCCACATCCCCGCAACGAACGTCTCGTCCCTCGCGGCCAGGTAGTGATGCCAGACGCCGGTAGCGACATACGCGGAGAAGTTCGCATCTAGCGTCGGGTCCACGACTTCATCGTCCTGGCGACCGGCCTCCCATGCACCGTCTCGTCTCTGGATCGACGCCAGCCACCGGTAGGCGCGTTCCGCATCCGCGTGGCGTCCACCCGCATCCAGAGCCATCGCCGCCTCGACGTGGTTCCAGGGATCGGCCTTGGCGCCGGGTGTGTGGGGAATGCATCCCGAAGAGGTCTGTATGGCGCGGATCGCTTCCACCGTCTGAGCGAGTGCGGCGGCATCGACGACCACCGGGCGCTCAGGCAAGAGCGCGCGCTTCCCTCGTCCGCATCGCGGCCGCCGGCTCCGCATTGGTCGCGTACACGACAAGGCTCTTTCCCATGAACGGATCGAGCGCGTGCTCTGCGGCGTCGAGGAGAGTCGGTGCGGATCTGATCTGCCAAACGAGCAATCGGTGATAGAGGCGAGGAAGCGACGCATCCTGCCTGCGTACGCCCACCACGCACTTCAGCCACCAGTACGGGGAGTGCAAGGCATGTGCATGATGCCGGCCCCAGACCGCAAACCCGGCTTCGCGGAGCTTCCCGCGGAGCTCCTGGTCCCTATATATCCGCACGTGACCGCCCGCCTCGCTGTGATAGTCGCTCGACAGAAGCCAGCAGACGCGCTCCGGCCATGTTCTGGGCACGCTGACGGCGAGCCGCCCGCCGGGCTTGAGGACTCTACGGAACTCCACCAGCGCCGTCTCGTCGGCGGGGATGTGCTCCATCACCTCCGACGCGATCACGATGTCGAAGCTCCCGTTCGCGAACGGGAGCCGCGTTGCGTCTCCTCGCACGCAATGATTGGACGAATGAGCCGGCGCTTGTCGTTCGTGAGCCATTGCCGCCGACATCGAGCGCACCTCTTTCAGCGAATCGGGATCGAGGTCGACCGAGACGACGGTCGCGCCGCGGCGGAGGCTCGCGAAGCCGTGGCGGCCGTTGCCACAACCTATGTCGAGCACGACATCACCTGAGCGGATAGGGAAGCGTTCGAGATCGATCGTCAGCACCGCTCCAGGACCTCGTTGTAGTGTTCGACGGTCGCCCGGGCGGACACTACCCATGTGTACCGATCGAGAACCCGCCGGCGCCCTGCCGCGCCCATCCGGCCGCGCAGTGACTCGTCGTCCAAGAGCCGGCCCACCGCCACGGCCAGGGCACCAGCGTCGCGCGGCGGGACCAGTAGCGCCGCGTCACCGTCGTGACCCACTACCTCCGGCAACGCTCCTGCCTTCGTGGCGGCGACGGGTAGCCCGCAAGACATCGCCTCGAGGGCAGGAAGGGAGAAGCCTTCGTACAGCGATGGGACAACAGCTACCTCTGCCTCGGCGTAGAGCTCCACCAGCCGCAGGCGGTCGATCCCGGTCTCGAAATGGACCGAGTCGCCCACCCCGTAGCGATCGATCGCCTCTCGCACGGCTCCGTTTGGAGCAGCCTTGCCCACGACGACCAGGTCGCACCGTCGCTCGGTTTGCAGCTTGGCGACGGCTTCGACGAGATAGACGAGCCCTTTCAGAGGTATGTCCGCGCTCGCTGTGGCGATGATTCGTCCAGGGCGTCGCTCCACCCCAGCCAATGGACGGAAGAGCTCGGCGTCGACGCCGTTGCCCACCACCGACACGCGCTCGGGTGCAACTCTGAACTCCTCGATCACATCCGCTCGCGCGGCCCCCGACACCGAGATGATGTGAGAAAGACGCCGGGTGACGCGGCCTTGCATCTTCGTGAACGAGTACCAGCGTCTCAGGGCCAGCTTCCGTTTCGCACCGGCTGCGTGGGCGATCGCCACGTCTCGATCGATCGAACAGGGGTGGTGGACGGTCGCGATCGTAGGCAGAGGGATACGCAGGAGCCCGTACCCGAGACTCTGGTTGTCGTGGACGATGTCGAACTCGCCTCTTCTCGCTCGAAGTGCCCGGGCGGCGCGCAGCGAAAAGGTGAGTGGCTCGGGGAAGGCGGCGGTGCACATGAGGCCGTACTCGAGCACGTCGATGGCTTCCCTGAACTCGTTGCGGCGTGGACGCCTGAACGGATCGTCGGCCCTGTAGAGGTCGAGGCTCGGCAATGATGTCAGTTGGACGCTCGCGGAGAGCTCGGGATAGGGCTGTCCCGCGAACACCTCGATCCTGTGGCCGAGGTCGGCGAGCGCCTTGCTCAGATAGTGGACGTAGACACCCTGGCCACCCGAATAGGGATTGCCTCGGTAGCTCAACAGCGCGATCCGGAGAGGCCTGCGTCCGTCAGACATGAACGGCCTACTCTACGTGCCGCTCTCCCCGGCATGGCCTCGGTATGACGATGCCGCAGCCGTGCGCACTGAGCTCATTGGCAGGGACGGATAGCATCGGTTCATGCCCGAGGGGTTGAGCTTCACCTTCACCGACGAGCAGAACGCGTTCCGTCAATCCGTGCGAGAGCTGGTCCAGGACAAGATCTCTCCGCGGGCCGCCGAGATCGACGAGGCCGACGAGTATCCGTGGGACATCGACGAGGTGCTTGTCCGCAACGGCTTCGCCGGAGTCTCTTTCCCCGAGGAGTACGGGGGTGCCGGGGGCGGAGCAGTCGAGCTCTGCATCCTCGTCGAGGAGATC
>JBOGXB010000002.1:0-68372 GCA_050694215.1 Actinomycetota bacterium | reverse complement strand
GCAAGGGAGCGGGCGCCGTCGACGTCGAGCGAGCCGTCGGACCTGAACGGCGTGACGATCGCGGTTATGACCTCTCCGAACCTGGCGCTCATGGCTGCCTCCTCATCGTTCCCTTGCCACCACGCTACCCGAGGATCTCCGTCTCGAGCCGAACCCCTCGGGCCCGATCGACGTCCTCGCCGTCGTAGGCCTGGACGGAGTTACCCGCGGGGCCCGGGGTCACCGGCATGGTCAGCCTGAAGGTGATCTCGAGGGACTCCCCCTCCCGGAGTATCGGTTCGGCGACCTCGCCCTCTGATGTCCCGAACGCGTAGACCACGCCGTCGCCCGACACGGCCCTGGGCTCGGGATCGATCTCGAGCACCGCCCTGCGGCCCCGCGGGGCCACGTCGACGATGGGCTGGGGCAGCTTGGGGTCGCCCAAGCGAGCGAACGCGATGGCCAGGACATCGATCGCACCGGGGCCGGGGTTGGTGACGGTGAAGATCGCCTCCTGCGTCGATCCGGCCGGGGCTTCGTCGGGAAACTCCACGGTGATCTCGGGCTTCCCCTCCCCGGACTCGGTGAGGTTGGGGTCGGGCCCGAGGCACGACGACAGCAGCAGTGCGGCTGCGGCCGTCGCGGCGACCTTTCGACGACGACCACCCCTCCGGGTAGCCGTCGCGGAGCACTCCGGCATCACAGGTCGAGCAGGTGCTCCAGGCCGACGGTCAGGCCCCGCAGCGAGGGCACCTTCTTCACCGCAAGGACCACCCCCGGCATGAACGACGCTCGTTCGAGCGAGTCGTGGCGGATCGTGAGCGTCTCGCCGGGTGAGCCGAGGACGACCTCCTGGTGGGCAACCGAGCCGGGGACACGAAGCGAGTGGACGCGGATGCCGCCCACGTCCCCGCCGCGGCTACCCGGAAGCGATTCCTTTCCGCCCGAGGGCGCGGACCACCCATCGCCCCTGCGCTCGTTCATCAGCTTCGCGGTGCGAAGGGCGGTACCCGAGGGCGCGTCGAGCTTGCGCTCGTGGTGACGCTCGACGATCTCGGCGGTCTTGAACCACGCGGAGGCCTGAGCCGCGAACGACATCATCAGCACCGCTCCGATCGCGAAGTTGGGAGCCACGAAGACGTTCGCGGACGAATCGGCCGTCCAGCCCTGGATCTCGGCCAGATCCTCGTCGCTCAACCCGGTGGTTCCCACGACAACGTGGATCCCCTTCCCCACACAGATGCGAACGTTGTCCCCGACGGCATCAGGTGTGGTGAAGTCGACGGCCACCTCGGCCCCCGCGTCGGTGAGTGCATCGAGTGAGTCTCCGTGCTCGACTCGCGCGACGAGCTCCAGCTCCCGGTCGACTTCGACCGCCCGGCTCGCCTCCAACCCCATCCGCCCCGCGGCACCGATGACGCCGACCTTGATCGTCATATCTTCACGCCGCGTAGCGGCTGAACGCGTCCTCGTCGAAGGGCCCCACGACTGTCGTGCGATAGCTCCCGGAGCCCAAGACCTCCTGCGCCACGCGTCTCACGTCGTCCATCTCCAGTCGATCGAACCGCTCGATCAGCTCGTCGATGGACAGGATCTCGCCGGTCATGACCTGCTGGCGCCCGAGCCGGTTCATCCTGCTCGCCGGATCCTCGGACGAGAGCACGAGGGCCCCCTTCACGTGTCCCTTCGCCCGCTCGAGCTCGCCCTCCGTGATCCCCGTGTGCACGACGGTGGCGATCTCGTCGCGGATGATGTCGATCACCGTCTCCGTGTTTTGAGGGGCGGTGCCGGCGTATACGGCGAACGCTCCAGTCTCCGCGAACAGCGACCGGTACGAGTACACCGAGTACGCGAGCCCTCTCTTCTCTCGGACCTCCTGGAACAGTCGCGACGACATCCCTCCGCCGAGCACCGTGTCGAGCACCGCGAGCGCGTGACGGTCATCGTTCGAACGAGAGATCCCTTCGGTGCCGATGATGATGTGCGCCTGCTCGGTCGGCCGCTTGCGGACGTTCACGCCTGCGGCCGTGACCGGTCCTGCCCCATCCCGAAGAGTCTTGCGGCCGGGAGGGGTCTCGAACAGGGCGTCAACCTGCGTCACGAGCGCATCGTGGTCGACATTGCCCGCCGCCGCGACCACGAGGTTCGTGGGCGTGTAACGCTCGCGCCAGTAGCCGGCGATCTGATCGCGCGTCACGGCACCGATCGTCTCGTTGAATCCCAGCACAGGGCGCCCCAGCGGATGGCCGTCCCACATCGAGCGATAGAAGAGATCGTGAACCAGCTCGTCGGGCGCATCCTCGTGCATCGCAATCTCCTCGAGGATGACCCTGCGTTCGGACTCCAGCTCCGTGGGCTCGAGAAGCGAACTCCCCAGCATGTCGGCCAGGATGCCGAGCGCCATCGGGAGGTCGTCGTCCAGCACTCGGGAGTAGTAGCACGTGTATTCCTTGCCGGTGAATGCATTGACGTCCCCACCGACGGCGTCGAACGTCTCGGCGATGTCCTTGGCCGTTCGAGTGGGTGTCCCCTTGAACAGCAAATGCTCGAGGAAGTGCGACGTCCCGGCAAGCTCGTTGGGCTCGTCGCGCGCTCCGACATCGAACCAGAAGCCGACCGAAACGGATCGAACCTCCGACATGTGCTCGGTCACGACCACGGCCCCCGAGTCGAGCTTGGTGCGAGAGAACCTCATGCGCGACCCGAGGCTAGCGGTCGTCTCGACGAGGAGCTCGCTCGCGGCGCGGCCCCCTGCCTCGCTCGCGGTCGCGATCGCGGTCGCGATCTCGGCCTCTACCGCCGTCGCGGGGCCGGCGGTCGCCGCCGCCGCCGCCCTTGGCCGCCTCACGCGCCTCCTCGATCGACTTGCCCTGAGCTACCTGACGCTCGAGCCAGGCGATGGGAGTAAGCGAGATCCGGCCCTGGCGATCGATGTCGGTCACCTCCACCTCGAGGTGGTCACCGACGTTCACGGCGTCCTCGACTCGCTCGATGCGACCCTCACCGAGCTTGGAGATGTGGACCAGACCGTCGCGGTTCGGCGAGATGTTGACGAATGCGCCGAACGTCGTCGTCTTGACGACGGTCCCGGCGAAGCGCTCGCCGACCTCGGGCATCTTGGGGTTCACGATCTGCTCGATCAGCTCCTGCGCCTGCTCGGCCGATTCCTGATCCGCCGAACCGATGCGGATGGTGCCGTCGTCGTCGATGTCGATCTCGACGCCCGTGGTCGCGGTGATCATGTTGATGTTCTTGCCTTTGGGGCCGATGACCTCGCCGATCTTGTCGACAGGCACGCTCAATGAGATGACTCTAGGCGCCTGCTCGGCAAGGTCGCTACGCGGGGCGGAGATCGTCTTGTTCATCTCTTCGATGATGTGGAGGCGCGCCTCCCTGGCGGCCATCAGAGCGTCGCGCAGGACCTCGGCCGGGACCCCAGAGATCTTCGTGTCGAGCTGAAGCGCCGTCACGACGTCCTCGGTCCCCGCCACCTTGAAGTCCATGTCCCCGAACGCGTCCTCGTCACCGAGGATGTCCGTCAACGGTACGAAGCGACCGTCCTCGGCGACCAGCCCCATCGCTACGCCGCCGCAGTGCTTACCGCCGAGCAAGGGGACGCCGGCGTCCATCAACGCCAGCGACGATCCGCAGACGCTGGCCATCGAGGTCGAGCCGTTCGAGGACACGATCTCGGATACCACTCGCAGCGCGTAGGGGAAGTCGTGCTTCGAGGGGATCAGCGGCAGCAGCGACTTCTCGGACAGCGCTCCGTGTCCGATCTCGCGCCGCTTCGGCCCCCGCATGAACCCCGCCTCTCCGGTCGAGTACGGGGGGAAGTTGTAATGGTGCATGTAGCGCTTGGACTCGTCGGGGGAGAGATCGTCGATCATCTGCTCCATGCGCTGCATCCCGAGAGTGGCGATCGACAGAGCCTGGGTCTCGCCCCGGGTGAAGATCGCCGAGCCGTGCACGCGCGGGACGACACCGACCTCGGTCCAGATGGGACGCACCTGGTCGCTGCTGCGGCCGTCTAGTCGCACGTTCTCCTCGATGATGCGCTTGCGGACGAGCTTCTTGGTGAGTGAGCGAAGAGCGGCTTTGATCTCCCCTTCTCGCTCGGCGAGGCCCTCGCCCAGCTTCTCCTCCAGGTCCGTCTCGATCTCCGCGAGGCGCGCGCGGCGGTCCGCCTTCGCCGTGGTCGCGATGGCCTCGCGCACCGCTCCGTCGGCCTCCGCCACGACCCTCTCGTAGAGGTCATCGGGGTAGTCGACGAAGCGTGGGAAATGCGAGCCCTCCGGCCCCATCTCGCCCTTCGTCTTGCCCGCCGCCGCGGCCAGCTCGTCCTGCATCGAGATCGCCTCGGCGATGAAGCTCTTGGAGAGCTCGATGCCGTCGGCCAGCATCTCTTCGTCGGGCGCCTTGGCCCCGGACGAGATCAGCTCCAAGCACTGCTCCGACGCGCCGGCCTCGATCATCATGATGTCTACTTCCCCCGAGTCGTTCATACGTCCGGCGACGACGAGCTCGATCGTCTCCTCCTCGGACTCCTGGTGGGTCGGGTTGGCGACCCACCGGCCGCCGATATGCGAGACGCGCACGCAGCCCACGGGCCCCTCGAATGGGATGTCGGAGATGGCGAGTGCCGCCGACGCCGCGTTCACGGACAGAACGTCCATCGGGTTCTGGTTGTCCACCGACAGAGCGGTGATCACGCAGTGGATCTCGTTGCGAAAGCCGTCGGGGAAAGAGGGCCGCAGGGGCCGGTCGATGAGGCGGGCGTTCAGGATCGCCTTCTCGCTGGCGCGGCCCTCACGCCTGAAGAAGCCGCCGGGGATCTTGCCGGCGGCGTACATTCGCTCCTCGACATCTACGGTGAGCGGGAAGAAATCGCCCTCACCACGAGGCGCCGACGAGGTGGCCGCCGCGAGCAGCATGGTCTCGCCGACCCACGCGAGCACGGCCCCGTTGGCCTGCCCGGCTACACGCCCGGCCTCTAATCTGAATACCTCGTCGCCGATCTTTCGCTCGACGGAATGAATCTCTGGTAGTGCCATGTGGCTACTCCTCCTTGAAGGTCACGGCGCCGCGCGGGCGCCGGCTCTTGAAAGAGGAGAGTGCCGGCCGGACCGATTCTCAGTAGTAAGCCCGCACGGGTGAGTCCGAGCTTGCAACTGATAACCGGGCCGGTAGTCGATGCGGCTCCATCTCGCGAACGAGTCGCAGGGCGGCCCTCTCCTCCACTACTGGCTAACGAATCGGGTCGGGCCTCCTTTCCTTGCCGCCGTCCCTAACGGCGCAACCCCAGCTTGGCGATGAGCTCCCTGTAGCGGTCGACGTCCTCGCGCCTCAGGTATTCGAGCAGCCGCCGGCGCCGTCCGACCATGCGCAGCAGGCCGCGCCTCGAATGGTGGTCCTTCGGATGGGTCTTGAGATGCTCGGTCAGCTCCGCGATGCGGCGAGAGAGCACCGCCACCTGCACCTCGGGCGAACCCGTGTCGCTCTCGGAACGGGCGTGCTCGGAGATGATCTTCTGCTTCTCGTCCTTGAGCAACGTCATGCGCGTAAGTATGTCTTCCCTTCAGTGATGTGGCACTCCGCCCGGATCCAACGGCGGCTGCCGGGCTGCATCTTAGCAGGTCAGAGCCGGTAAGCCAGCGCGACGGGCGGCTTCTCCTCCAGCCTGAAACGTCGCCCGGCTCAGAGAGTGGGCTTGGTGACCATGAAGAAGACGATCACGACAACGAGGACACCGAGGACTCCGCCGAGGATCCCTCCGCGCTTGGCAAGCTCTCGGTATTCGGCCGAATCGACCCTTCCGGCTTCGGCCAGCTCGACTTGACGCCGGAGCGTGGGGGTGTAGCCGAGAACCGCCAGCAAGACGAGGACGACGTAGATGACCAGAGAGGCGGCGATCCAGAACGTGCTCCACGGGATGCCCGCCTCGAGCACCATGGCAATGCCCAACACAAGCAGCAGTGCATAAGCGGGATTGGCGAAGCGATCGTCAAGCACCTTGATCCCTCGAAGCACGTGCGTCGTGTGCTCGGGCTCCTTGGCGACACGCGCGAGCCAGATCCCGTAGGACGCGTTGAACCCAACGGCCACGATCGCCAGCAGGACGTGAAAGAACTTCAACACCGAGTACAGGGACATCGGCCTTCACTCCCTTTCCGATGAAGACATCTCCGCTCTGGAAACCGCGAGGCGGTGTGAATCACAAGAGGCGTAGGGGTCAGGTGGCGGTCTGGGGGCGGTCGGCGAGGAGAGCCGGACGCACCTCGGCCAGGCCGCCCTCGAAGCCGGCCACCAGCGACGACTCCTCGAACCAGCTCGCGGGCGCGGCGTGGCCCCAGAAAGTCCCCCTCCTCGGGTCGTTCACGCTCCACCGGATCGGCTCGAGATCGGGGTCGCCCGTGTAGTAATCGGACGTGTAGAGCTCGATTCGGTGCCCATCGGGATCGCGCAGGTAGAGGAAGAAGGCGTTGGAGAGCCCGTGCCGCCCCGGCCCCCGCTCGATTGCGTCGGCGCGTCCCAGTGCTGCCAGCAGGTCGCAGGTTCGAAGGATGCTCGCCGTGTCGGCCACCCACAAGCCGAGATGGTGGAGCCGGGGGCCGTCTCCGTTCATCAGCGCGACGTCGTGCACGTCGGGCTTGCGGTACATCCACGCCGCCCACAGTTGCTCGTCGGGCGGGTCGGTCGACGTGTACTCGGACATCCGGAACCCGAGCGAGCGGTAGTGATCGAAGGCCGCCCGGACGTCCGGCACGTGGAGGTTGAAGTGGTCGAGACGCATCACGTGGGCGCCGCGA
The DNA here is from genome assembly GCA_050694215.1 of Actinomycetota bacterium. Taxonomy (GTDB): domain Bacteria; phylum Actinomycetota; class CADDZG01; order CADDZG01; family WHSQ01; genus JBOGXB01. The sequence goes on along the minus strand of JBOGXB010000002.1, from coordinate 61,584 downwards.
TGGAGGTCGAAGCGCTGCAGCAGTCGCTCGGCGCGGTCCATCTCGTAGAAGAACTCGACGGGGAAGCCGAGGGGGTCCTGGACTCGCAGCGTCCTCCCCTGACCGGGTCGGTGGTCGTCCGACCAGCGCGACTGGCAGCCCTCGGACTCCAGATACTTCGCGATCACCTCGAGGTCATCCGGTGAGGCCAGCCGGTAGCCGATGCATGCGACGTGTGCCTGCCCGCCCCGGCGCAGCACGAAGCTGTGGTGATGGCTCTCCTCGTAGCCGCGCAGGTAGAGCGCGTCCGTGGTCTCCTCGGTGACAACGAAGCCCAGCGCGTCGACGTAGAAGGCCCGGGCCCTTCCGAGGTCGGTCACCACGAGCTCGCCGTAGGCGGTCCGAAGGATGTCGAACTCGGGATGGACCCAGGTGAGCTCCACCGCTACTCGCCGACGCCCTCGGGCGCCAGCTGCGCGTCGCCGACGACGAACTCGCGCACACGGTCCATGTACAAAGAGCGGTCGTAGCTGTTTACGAGCGCCCCCGCCATGCGAACGGGGTCGCCGAAGAAGAAGAACTCGTAGACCTCCTGTCGACCCGCGAAGGCCGACGCGGCCGCGTCCCAGGCAAGGCGGAAGAGCCGCACACGGTCGATTCCGTCCATCGTAGCGGACTGCAGGTACCTGTCGACGTCGGCCGCGGCGTCACCCATCGTGTCCGCCTCGGTGGGCAGCCCGAACAGACCGCTGGACGCGAGCTGCCACAGGATCTCCTTGAGGCGCGGGTACACGCGTGGGTACCAGTTGCGGCACACGTTGAGGGGAGGCCATGCCGGAGAGAACAGCCCCCACGGGTTGGGTGCGGCGTCGGCGTCGGCCGCACGCAAGGTGGCAGCGATCATCTCGCGCGTGATGATGGCCTCGGCGAGCTTCTCCTGGACGTGCTGGAACTGCTCGATCTTGATGGAGTCGGTGATCAAGGACATAAGTCCGAGGATGAACTCGGTCTTGGCGAGGTCCTTGCACACGACCTGGTGCGTCATGTGCGTGAGGGCTCCAGTTTCCGTGTACATACGGCCGCGCGTCAACAGGTCTGGGTGACGGATCATGAAACAGCGCTCGTAGGGAACGAGCACGTCGTCGAATATCGCGATCGCGTCCATCTCGTCGAAGCGCGACCCGAGCGGATGGTCGAAATGGCTGCGGCCGAAGTCGAGGCTCTCCCGGCACAGGAACCGCAGTCCGGGGGCGTCGCAAGGGATCGCGAACGCGAATGCATAGGGCTCGTCCTCGGGGCGCGCCTGCAGCACGGTCGACGGGAACACGATGATCTCATCCGAGATCGGGGCGATCGTCGCCAGCATCCGCGCCCCCCGGATCACAATGCCGTTGTCGTTCTCCTTCACGATCGCGGCGGCCTGGTAGGGGTCGGACTGACTGGCCGGTCCCTCGGAGCGGTTGGACTGCGGGTTGATCAGCGTGTGCGTGAGAAGGAGGTCCTTCTCGCGCACGTGTAGGTAGTAGTCGCGGACGTTGCGTGCGAACTGCTCGTCGACCTGCCCGAACCAATCCGCAGCAGCAGCCATCGCCATGACGGCGCTGTTCAGGTAGTCGCCGGTTCGGCCCAGCATGCCGAAGCTCCGATCGGACCACGCCTTCATCATGCGAGCTCGCCTCGCGAGGTCCTCCGGTCCCTTCGGTTGGAGGAACGACATCCCGACGCGCTCGCGGCTCGAAGGTGACTCGTACGTCAGGAGGTCGCTGAACCTGTCGTCGTGCTGCAGGTCGAACAGGGCTGCGTAGCTCCGTATCACCCCCCGGAAGGCGGGGTGCTGGGCCACGTTCTCGTGGATGCGCTCGCCGTGGATCTGGACGTCGCGCTTCTGGCTGTTGAGAGCCTGAATGTACTGAGCGCCTGTTCTCGTCGGCACGTCCCACCTCCTTGTCGGGCTAGCCTCCTACGCCGAACCGAGGAATGTGATGGTCCCCGAGCGCGACGTGGATCGTTTCCTGCTCGCAGTAGAACTCGAAGCTGTAATGACCTCCCTCGCGGCCGATGCCGCTGCGCTTCGCACCGCCGAAAGGGGTCCTCAGGTCGCGCACGTTCTGCGAGTTGATCCATACCATCCCGGCATCGATCTCCTGCGCGACGCGGTGTGCCCGCTGTAGGTCCGTGCACCACACATATCCCGCGAGTCCGTAGTCGACCGCGTTGGCGAGACTGACGGCATCGGCCTCGTCTTCGAACGGGGTCACGACGACGACCGGGCCGAAGATCTCCTCTTGGAAGACGCGCATCTGCGGAGTCACGTCGGCGAAGACGGTCGCGGCCAGGTAGTTGCCCTCGGCGAGCCCCTGCGGAGGTGCCCCTCCGGCGACGAGGCGCGCCCCCTCCCTGCGGCCGGCCTCGATGTAGCCCGTCACACGCTCGTGGTGCTCGGGATGGATCAGGGGGCCGAGCTCGGTCTCAGGATCGGACGGATCGCCGACCTTCACGTTGCGGGCACGTTCGGCGACGACCTCCACGAAGGAGTCGTAGATCGACCGCTCCACCAGCAGACGCGACCCGGCCGTGCAGCGCTCGCCGTTCAGCGAGAAGACGCCGAAAACCGAGGCATCGACGGCGCGATCGAAGTCGCAATCCGCGAACACGACCACGGGAGACTTGCCTCCCAGCTCGAACGAGTACCGCTTCAGCGTGGCCGCCCCGTTACGCATGATCTCCTGCCCGGTGGCGGTCTCGCCCGTGAAGGAGATGAGCTGCACCCCCTCGTGCGCGACGAGGGAGGCGCCCGCGACCTCGCCGAACCCGTTGACGACGTTGAAGACGCCCGGAGGAAGCCCCGCCTCGTCGATAACCTCGGCGAGCTTCCCGGCGGACAGCGGCGACCACTCGGCAGGCTTCAGGACGCACGTGTTGCCCGTTGCGAGGCACGGGGCCACCTTCCACGTCTCCAGCATGAACGGGGTGTTCCACGGGGTGATCAGTCCCGCCACACCCACGGGCTTGCGAATCACGTAGTTGAGGAACGCGTCGCCCACCCTGTACGACTCCGTGCGGTCCTGCTGTATCTCGCGCGCGAAGAATCGGAAGTTCTCCGCCGCGCGCTGGGCCTGCCCCCGGGCCTGCGTGACCGGAAGGCCTACGTCGAGACCCTCCAGGGCTGAGATCTCGTCGCCGTGCGCCTCGATCCCGTCCGCGATGTGCTCCAGATAGCGCGCCCGCTCCCGGGCCGGGAGGTGCGGCCACTCGCCTTGATCGAAGGCCCGGCGCGCGGCGGTGACCGCGGCGTCGATGTCCTCGGCCAGGCCCTCGGCCACGTCGGTGATCGGCTCGTTGGTTGCGGGGTTCAGGGTGTTGAAGGATCGCCCCTCCTTGCCGGAACGGAACTCGCCGTCGATGTAGTGGTGCACCGGCTTCACGCTCGTCATCCCCTCCCCGCCCCCTTCGTCGTACCGGACTCGGCCACGACCTCGTTCTCGAGCGCGCCGAGGCCGTCGACCTCAAGTCTCATGACGTCGCCCGGATAGACGTGCGATATGCCCTTGGGCGTGCCGGTGAGGATGATGTCGTTGGAGTCCAGCGTCATGAACTCGCTTATGTGCTCGATCAACTCGGGCACCCTTCGGAGCATCCCCGAAGTGGTGCCCTTCTGGCGGAGCTCGCCGTTGACGAAAGCACGCAGCTCGAGGTCGTAGGGGTCTCGGATCTCGTCGGCCGTAACGAGATATGGGCCGAGAGGGCAGAACGTGTCCCACCCCTTGGCCTTCACCGGCGGCCGGTAGAAGTTGCCGACGAAGTCGCGCACCACGAGGTCGTTCGCGATGGTGTAGCCCTTGATCAGGTCGCCGGCCTCCGACGCCTTCACGCGCCGGCAGCTGCGGCCGATGACGGCGGCCAGCTCCACCTCGTAATGCATGTACTCGGCCCCCGACGGATATACGACCGGTGCTCCGTGGCCGATCCACGTGTTGGGTGGTTTGAAGAACAGCGCGGGCTCCTCCGGGGCCTCCATCTCGAACTCCGCCGCGTGCTCCGAGTAGTTGAGCGCGATCGCGATGACGGTGCGCGGCTGCACGGGAGGTAGGAACGCGACCTCGTGCTCCGAATACGCGCGCCCCGCCGCATCCAGGACGGTCCCTTCCTCCGGCGCCGTGCCTTCGTGGATGCGACCCTCCGCAACGAAACGCGCCGTCCTCACGCGCGCACCTCTGCGGTCGTCAGGCCGTAGTCGTCCATGACCTCCTGGAGACCCTTCTGGTTGTCGGCCGACGGTTCGCATAGCGGGGGGCGCAGGTAGGGGTTGATCCGGCCGAGCTTGCCCATCACCCACTTGAGGGGGCCGGGGTTGGTCTCGACAAAGAGCGCATCGTTGATTTCAAGCAGGTGGAAATGCATGTCCATGGCCTGCTTCCACCTCCCGGCGGCGACGTGGTTGTAGAGATCCGCCACCTCGGTGGGGAAGACGTTCGCCGTCGCGCTCACGTGGCCGGCACCACCGATCGCGAGCATCGGGTAGCACAGCAACTCGATGCCGGAGTAGACGAGGAAATCGCGCCCGCACTCGTGCAGCACCCTGCTCACGTGCTCGAAGTCCTTGTTCGCTTCCTTCACGCCGACGATGTTGCGGGCATCCCGGCGCAACCGGGCCATCGTGGAAGGGGCCATGTTCACCGCGGTGCGGCCGGGGATGTTGTAGATGACGATCGGCAGTCCGACCTCGCCCTCGAGCGCCCGGAAGTAGCGGTAGAGCCCCTCCTGGGAGGGCCGGCTGTAGTAGGGGACGATTACGAGTGCAGCATCCGCGCCGAGGGCCTCGGCCGCGCGCGTTAGGCGGATGGTCTCGGCGAGATTGTTCGTCCCCGTCCCCGGCACGAATGGGACCCGGCCCCCGACCGTGCGCGCCGCCACCTCCATGACGTGCTCGCGCTCCTCAAGCGAGAGTGAGCTCGGCTCCCCCGTCGTGCCCGTGACCGAGATGCCGTGACTGCCCGATTCGATCTGCCACTCGAGGAGCTCAACGAACGTCGGATCGTCGAGCGCTCCGGCGGACGTGAACGGGGTCACGACTGGGACGATCGAGCCCCTGATCGTGGCCGGGTCCCTGCGCTCAGTCATCGTCGACCGTCTCTCTCAGGCATCGTAGGGAAGCTCGAATGGATCGTACGGGAGTGGCGGTTGCGACGGTATCGGGCGGGAGATGTTGACGAAGCGGCTCGAGAAGAAGCCGAGCGCATCGCCCTCGGAGTCACCCACGTCGACTACCCGTCCGAGGTAGAGCGTGTGGTCGCCCGCGTCGTAGCCCGCATACGGTTCGCACTCCATCCACGCGAGAACGCCGTCGAGCCGGGGTGCCACCGTTCCGTCCACCCACGGGACCTCGACCTCGCGCGGATCTCCGGCGAAATGGAGCGCAAGGTCCTCCTGGTCGACGGTCAGGACGTTGACCGAGAAGGGAGAGCCCTCGAGCAGACCGTGGCTGCGCGCCGCTTTAGCGATCGAGATCAGCACGAGGGGAGGGTTGAGGGACACGGAGTTGAACGCGTTCACCGTGATCCCGCGGGCGCCTCCGTCTGCCCCGTAGCCCACGATCGTGACACCGGTGGCGAACTTCCCGAGGCAGGCGCGGAAGTCGGCCTCTTCCATCAGGTGAAGGCAGACAGTCCCGTGACCGCCTCACCCAGGATCAAGGTATGGATCTCGCTGGTCCCTTCGTAGGTGAGAACGGACTCGAGGTTGTTCATGTGACGCACAACCGGGTACTCGAGGGTGATGCCGTTGGCTCCGAGGATCGTCCGTGCCTCACGCGTGATCTTTATGGCCTCCCGGACGTTGTTCAGCTTCCCGAAGCTCACCTGCTGGGGAGTGAGCTCTCCTCGCTCTTTCATGCGGCCCAGGTGCAGTGCCAGCAGCACGCCCTTGTTGAGCTCGAGCAGCATGTTCACGAGCTTTTGCTGCGTAAGCTGAAAGCCGCCGATCGGGCGGCCGAACTGCGAACGCGTCTTCGAATACTCAAGCGCGGCCTCGTAGCAGGACCGGGCCGCACCCATCACGCCCCAGATGATCCCGAAACGCGCCTCGGTCAGGACCGAGAGCGGGCCCTTCATGCCCACCACCTCGGGTAGCACGGCGTCGTCGGGCAACCGGCAGTCGTCGAAAACCAGCTCGGAGGTCACGGACGCTCGCAGAGACAGCTTGGCGTGGATGTCGCGGCTCGAGAACCCGCGCGTCTCCTTGGGGACGAGGAAGCCGCGGATGCCTTCGTCGGTACGGGCCCAGACCACCGCGACGTCCGCGATGCCCCCGTTCGTGATCCACATCTTCGTGCCGTTGAGCACCCAGTCGTCCCCGTCGCGCTTGGCGGCCGTGCGCATCCCCGAGGGATCGCTCCCGTAGTCGGGCTCGGTCAGAGCGAAGCAACCGATCAGCTCGCCGGCGGCCATCGGCGGCAGCCACTGCTGCTTCTGCTCCTCGGACCCGAACCGATAGATCGGGTACATCGCCAGGGACCCCTGCACGGACGCGGCGCTCCGCATGCCGCTGTCGCCGGCCTCGAGCTCCATGCACGCCAGCCCGTAGCTCACCGGGTTCGCTCCCGCGCAGCCGTACCCGGTCAGCTGCATCCCCAGGAGCCCGAGCGCCCCCAGCTCGGTCACGATCTCGCGCGGGAACTCGCCCGCCTCGAACCACTTGGCGATGTCGGGGAGCACCCTGTCGCCCACGAAGCGCCGGACCGTGTCGCGCATCATCCGCTCGTCGTCGGTTAGCAACGCCTCGATCTGCAGGAGGTCGACCGGGTCGGTTCGGGGTGGCCCCATACACCGACGCTATCCGACGCGGCCACGGTTGACGGCCACTCTCAGGTCTCCTCCACGAGCGAACGGGTCTGCTCGACGTCGCGTTCCATCTGCGCGACGAGGTCGTCCACCCGATCGAACGCGAGCTCGTCGCGCAGCCGCTGCCAGAACTCGACCCGTAGGGTCACGCCGTAGAGGTCGGAGTCGAAGTCGAGGAGATAGGCCTCGACGTGGATCGGGCTGGTCTCGGGATCACCCCCGAACGTGGGGTTCACGCCCACGCTGATCGCGGCCGTGTACCAGAGATCGAGCGCGCGTGCCCTGCCCGCGTAGATGCCGCGCGGGGGCCGCGCCAGGCGCGGGTCGGCGTCCATGTTCGCCGTGGGGAAACCGAGAGACCGTCCCCGGTCGTCGCCCCGACGCACGACGGCATCGAGGTCGAAGGCCCTGCCGAGCAGCGTCCGCGCCAGCGCAATGTCCCCGGCCTGGACCGCGGCCCGGGTCCGCCTGCTCGAGACGGGTTCGCCCAGGACCTCTCGTAGCGGGACCTCCTCGACGGAGAAGTTCAGGTCGGTGCCCATCTCTCTCAGGAGCGCAACGGTGCCCGCCGCCTTGTGCCCGAAGCGCCAGCCGTCGCCCACCACCACGAGCTTCACGCCGAGACCCTTGTACAGAACCCGGGTTACGAAGTCCTCGGCCGATATGTGGGTGAAGGACTCGTCGAACGGCAGGACGACGAGCTCATCGATCTCTTGTTGCTCGAGCAACTCGGTCTTGCGCTCCTCGCTCGACAGCAGCGGCGGGATGCGATCGGGCCGGAGCGTCACCGCGGGGTGTCGGTCCCAAGTGATGACCCCCGATGCGCACCCGAGCTCGGCGGCCCCCTCGCGTGCCTTCGAGATCAACGCGCGATGGCCGACGTGGACGCCGTCGAACGTGCCGATCGCGACCGCGAGACCATCCTCGGCCGGGCTCAGGCGCTCGAGGCCGACGACGGTCCTCATGCCAGTACCCGGTCGGCCACCCACCGTCGACCTTCTCGCACGTACACGGCGAGGAGGTTGCCATCCCTCACGACGGCGACGAAGCGTCCCTCCTTCGGACCGTTCGCCACATCGAGAGACTGTCCGTGCGCGACGCGCTCGGCGTCCTTCGCGTCGACCTCCACGCGCGGCAGGTCTCCCACGGCATCCACCAGCGGCCGCAAGGCTTCGACCCTCAGCTCGTCGAGCGGAATCGCATCCTCGTCGGTGAAGCCTCCCGCCTGCGTTCGCCGGAGATCTTCGAGATGGGCGCCACAGCCAAGCGTCTCGCCGAGATCTGCGATCAGGGTGCGCACGTAAGTGCCGCTCGAGCACGCCACGTCGAACGTAGCCCGGTCGACCCCGTCGAAGTCGACGAGGTCCAGCGAGTGGATCGTCACGCGACGGGGCCGGCGTTCTACCTCCTCGCCCCGTCGGGCCTTCTCGTACAAGCGTTCGCCTCCCATCCGCACCGCCGACACCATCGGCGGGATCTGATCGATCTCTCCCCGGAAAGATGCGAGAGCGTGCTCGATGACCTCGCGCGACAGCCGAACCGGTCGCTCCTTCAGCACGTCGCCGGACGAATCCTGGGTAGACGTCGTCACTCCGAAACGCGCCGTCGCCCGGTAGCGCTTTGGGCCTGCCTGCGCGTAGGCGAGCAGCCGAGTCGCTCGCCCGATCCCTACCAAGAGCACGCCGGTCGCGTCCGGGTCGAGCGTCCCCCCGTGGCCCACCTTGCGCGTCTTGAACACGTCCCGAACGCGGTCGACAACGTCGTGCGACGTCTTCCCCGCGGGCTTGTCGATGACCAGGACGCCGTCCAACTGCACCGTCTACTTGAGCTCGGCGATCAGATCCGCGACCGTCCGATCGATGTCCTCGCTGGAGAACCCCGCGGCCAGATCATGCCCTCCGCCCCCCCGCGACCGAGCCAGCGCTCCGACGTTCGGACCCTTCGATCGGAGGCTCACGCGCCACGAACCGTCGTCCTGCTCCTTGAACATCGCGGTCACGTCGGCGGCGCGCGTCGCCCGCACCAAGTCGATCAGCTTCTCCGTCTCGTCCAGTGCGACGCCCGTCTCCACGAGGTCCTTCTGGGTGATCCAGGAGTAGACGAATCGATCGCCCTCGTGCAGCGTCGCGCGCTCGAGCACGCGACCCAGCAGCTTCAGGTAGCCGAATGGAGACGAATCGAATACCTCGCTCGCAATCGCCGGAGCGGAGACGCCCTTCTCGAGGAGGCCCGCCGCCAGCCGGAGTGTGTCGGGCGACGAGTTCGAGTACTGGAACCTCCCCGTATCGGTAACGATCCCGGTGTAGAGATTCGTTGCGATGCGGAGATCGATATCGACGCCCAGGTCGTCGAGGAGGTACGTCACGATCTCCGCGGTCGACGACGCGGTGGGCACAACCAGGTTCAACGTGCCGAACTCCTCGTTGCCGGGGTGGTGATCGACGTTGACGAGGCAGGTCGCCTTGTGGGCAAGGCTCTCTAGCGACTCCAGCCGGTCGGACGATCCGCAATCGAGCGCGAGGAAGACGTCGGTCTCTGGTACGTCCTCCGCCTCCATCAGCGTGTCAACCCCGGGCAGGAACGAGTACGCGAACGGCGCCTTGACCGGACTCGTCCCCCACGATGGATAGGTCGGCTTCCCCATCTTTCGCAGCCCTTCGGAGGCGGCGAGCAGAGACCCGAGAGCATCCCCATCCGGGTTGACGTGGCAGGCAAGGGCAACCTCACGGGCGTCTCTCAGCGCGACCACCGCGTCATCCCAATCGGCCAGGTCGTATCTCACGGGGTCTCCGTCTCCCGGTGGATCCTCCTGAACAGCTCCTCCATCCGCTGAGCCTCCTCGGGTGAGTGATCGAGCTCGAAGATGAGCTCCGGAAGGTACTTCATCCTCATCTGACGGCCGAGATCGGATCGAAGGTGGGACTTCGCGCTGTTCAGCCCGGCCATCGTCGCGCGCTGCTCGTCCTCCGAGCCCAGCACGCTCACGAAGACGCGCGCGTGGCGGAGGTCGGGACTGATCCTGACTCCGGTGACGGTGACGAAACCGATGCGCGGATCCTTGAGCGCTTGGATGCTCTCGCCGAGCACCTCCTGCGCGAGCTTCTGAACCTTCTCGGTCCTTTGAGTCATCGCTCTCCTGTTGGAATCAAAGATCGTCGAGCCCCACCACGTCGATCGACCGATCCACGATCTCGGCTCCCCCGATGATCGTTCTTCCGATCAGCTTCTCGACCTCCTGCAATACCTGGTGACAGCGACCCATCGACTCGGCCACACAGCTCACTCCGAGGGCAGCCCGTTGCCACAGGTCGTGATGATCGACCTCCGCGATGGCGACGTTGAACTTCGCTCGAACCGTAGCCGTCGCCGAACGCACGACCCGACGCTTGTCCTTCAAGGACGCGCTCTCGGGGATGAAGAGCTCGTAGCGGCCGACGCCGATAAACACTGCTAGAGGCTCTTCGCGACCTAGCGGGATACCTCTTGTGTCTCGAAGGCCTGGATCAAGTCGCCCTCCTTGATGTCCTGGAAGCCCTCGAGCCCGATGCCGCACTCGAAGCCGGTTTGCACCTCGCGCACGTCGTCCTTGAAGCGTCTCAGGGACGCGATGGTGGTCTCGTAGACGACGGTGCCGTCTCGTACCAACCGGGCCTTCGCATTGCGCCGGATGGTGCCGTCCAGAACCATGCATCCCGCGACCATCCCCAAACGCGGCACGCGGAACGTCGCGCGCACCTCCGCCTGCCCCAGAGACACCTCCCTGAGCTCCGGTCCGAGAAGGCCCTTCGCCGCGTTCTCGATGTCCTGCACCGCCTGATAGATGACCCGGTAGGTGCGGATGTCGACCCCCGCCTCCTCCGCGAGGCTGCGAGCGTGCGCGTTGGGGACCACGCTGAAGCCGATCACTATGGCGTTCGATGCCTGGGCGAGCGTGACGTCGTTCTCGGAGATCGCCCCCACTCCCTTTCGGAGCACGTTGACCTTGACCAGCGATTGGTCGAGCTTGGCGAGCTGGCCGTCGAGCGCCTCGACCGATCCCTGCGTGTCCGCCTTGACCAGGAGGTTGAGCTCGGGGATCTCGCCCTCGCTCGTCGCGGCGAGCAGCTCCATCAAGGACGCTCCGGTGGTCGTGACGAGATCCGCGGCCCGGCGATGCTGCTCTCGCTCGCCGGCGATCGAGCGCGCCTCTCGCTCGTCCTCCAGGGCCCTGAAGTCGTCGCCCGCTTCGGGCACGGACTGCCATCCGAGCACCTGCACGGGCTGACCGGGCTTGGCCTCGTCGACCTGTGTCCCATTCTCGTCGAGCATCGCGCGCACCCGGCCCCATGCCGCGCCGGCGACGAGCGCGTCTCCCTGCACCAGGGTCCCGCGCTTCACGAGCACGGTCGCAACCGGGCCGCGTCCCTTGTCGAGATGCGCCTCGATGACCACCCCTCGAGCCAGTGCGGTCGGATTCGCCTTGAGGTCGAGCTGGATGTCGCTCGTGAGAAGAATCATCTCGAGCAGCTGATCGAGGTTCGTTCGTTGCTTCGCCGACACGTCCACGAAGACTGTCTCGCCGCCCCACTCCTCGGGCATCAACCCGTGGTCGGAGAGCTGCTGGCGCACCCGGGTGGGGTCGGACTCGGGCTTGTCGACCTTGTTGACGGCGACCACGATGGGCACCTCGGCGGCCCTTGCATGGTCGATCGCCTCGAGGGTCTGTGGCATGACCCCGTCGTCGGCGGCAACCACGAGCACAGCTATGTCCGTCACCTGGGCGCCGCGGGCACGCATGGCCGTGAAGGCTTCGTGACCGGGAGTGTCGATGAACGTCACCTCGCGACCGTCCACGTGCACCTGGTAAGCACCGATGTGCTGCGTGATGCCTCCCGCCTCACCGCCGGCTACGTCGGTGCGCCGGATCGCGTCCAGGATCGCCGTCTTACCGTGATCGACGTGACCCATCACGGTCACGACCGGTGGACGCGCGACCCTCTCGCCCTCGTCCTCCTCGGCTTCTTCGGCGAGCGCCGCCTCCTCCGCCTCTTCCTCTTCGGGATCGACGACCTTGATTGCGACTCCGATCTCCTCGGCGAGGAGCTCGACCGCGTCATCGCTCATCGACTGAGTGACGGTCACCATCTCGCCCATGCCCAACAGGATCTTGACGATGTCGGCCGGGGACCTCTCGAACCTCTGCGCGAACTCCTGAACCGTTATCCCGCGGTGGACCTTCACCGGGCCGGCGACGGCAGCCTGCTCGGTCGCCCCGTGCTCGGGCGGAGCCTCGACGGCGGAGACCCCCGGAGCGGGCTCGGCCGCGGTCTCGGGGGGCGGCGCCTGCCTGTTGTCCGGCTTTGTAGCCTCGGGCTTGTCGGCCTTGGGCTTGGCCGGTGGCTTGGTCGGGGGCTTTTCTGGGGCGCGGGTCTCGACCGGCTTCTTGGACGTCGCCTTGGCGGTCGGTCTGACGGGCTCCGCGGCCGGCTTCTCGGCGGAGCCGGCCTTCTCGGATGGCGATGCAGCCTGGCCCCGCGGACCTGCCGCCCCATCCTTCAGGTCGGACCGGACGCGCTGGGCCAGCTCCTCGTCTATCGCCGAGGAGTGGCTCTTGACCGGCTCGCCGATCTTCTCCAGGTGCGCCAGGACCTCCTTCGAGGTCAATCCCAGCTCCTTGGCTACCTCGTGAACCCGCGGTCTCGCCATCTCATCCCTTCTCGGCGGCCACCCGAGCCAGCTCTTGGTGAACGGTCGGGGGCAGCGCGCCCTCGTATCTCAATGCTCTTCTCAACCTGCCGGTCCCCCACGCCGCCTCGACGCAGGACGCGTCCGGACAGACGTAGGCGCCCCTCCCGGGGAGCCTTCGACCGGCGCCTTCGCGCCGGCACTCGATGCCCCCGTCGGTCTGGACCGCGACCCGGATCAGATCGGACTGCGTGCGCCTGGCACGACAGCCGGTGCAGGTGCGGATCGGAACCGCTCCCATCTTAGTCGCCGCCCCGCTGCGACCCGCCTTCCTCGCTCCCCGTCGCCGGCACGGGCTCCGGCCCCTGGGCCTCTGCCGGTGCCTCGGGCTCCTCCGCCGGCTCGGGCTTGGGAGGCTGGGACTCCTGGCGCACCTGGGACTCGGACTTGATGTCGACTCGCAGGCCTGTGAGGCGCGCCGCCAGGCGCGCGTTCTGCCCCTCCTTGCCGATGGCCAAGGACAGCTGGTAGTCGGGCACGATCACCAACGCTGTCTCTCCATCGTCCTGGACGCGGACCTCCTTCACCTTGGCCGGAGAGAGCGCGTTGGCGACGAACTCCTCCTTGTTCTCGGTCCATTTGATGATGTCGATCTTCTCGCCGCGCAGCTCGTTCATCACCATGCGGACACGCGAGCCTTTCGAGCCCACGCACGCTCCCACCGGATCCACGTTGCGGTCGTTGCTCGCCACGGCGATCTTGGAGCGGTGACCCGGCTCCCGTGCAACACCTTTGATCTCGACGATGCCGTCGAGGATCTCCGGTACCTCGAGCTCGAAGAGCCTCTCGATCAGACGCGGGTGGGTACGGGACACGATGATCTGGGGGCCGCGTGACGACTTTCGCACCTCGACTATGTACGCCTTCACCCGCGCTCCGTGCTCGTAGCGCTCGTGGGGGATCTGCTCGGGCGGAGGCATCAGGGCCTCCGTCTTCCCAAGATCGAGGATCGTGTAGCGATGGTCGTGCTGTTGCACGATCCCGGTCACGATGTCACCCTCACGACCCGAGTACTCGCCGAAGGTGAGGTCGCGCTCCGCATCCCGGAGACGCTGGAGGATGACCTGCTTCGCGGTCTGGGCGGCGATGCGTCCGAAGTCGGCGGGGGTGTCCTCCCACTCCTTGAGGACGGTGACCTCCTCCGTCTCGGGATCGATCTCGACGTCCTGGGCGTAGATCGTGACCGCACCCGACTCGCGGTCGATCTCTGCTCGCGCCTGGCGGGTCTCGTCCGCGTTGGTGATGCGCAGGTACGCCGACGCGAGGGCCTTCTCAATCGCCTCGACCACGGTCTCGAAGGAGATGCCTCGCTCTCGCTCGAGCTCTCGAAGTGACTCCATCGGGATGTTCAAGTTGCTTCCCTTCTCAATTCCATTCGAAGATCGTCCTCGCCGACCGGATCTGGTCGATAGGCACATCCAGCTCTTCGTCCCCCGTACGCAGCCGGACCGCCGATTCGGTGGCGCCCGAGATGACCCCATCGACCCGGTGGCTGTCGCCGACCATCGGGGCCTTGGTCTTCACCACGACCTTGCTGCCCACGGACAACGCGAAGTGCTCCGGCGACCTCAGCTTCCGCTCGAGCCCCGGGGACGAGACCTCGAGCGTGTAGCGTCCCGCGATCGGATCACGCAGATCGAGCCCCCGAGAGATCTCCTCGGACACCTTCGCGACCGTGTCGAGGTCCACCCCGTCATCAGCGTCGACGAACACCCGCACGATCATCCGGCCGGGCCGGCCCCCAACCTCCACGTCCCACAGCCGAAGGTGACGCCGCCGGGCGACGGCCTGGGCGAGGTCTCTGACCTCCTCCAGAGCGCTCATCGCCCCCTCCTTCAAGAGTGAAGCCCCTCGCCGAGGGGCTCCGCTTGGTGCCGGATGATCCAAGCAGCACAAAGCACAAAAGTCCTGCTCAGAGCGCCTTTCAAACTTACCACACCGGCGCCTGGATCTCGGCCTCGTGTGCATGACGGCGGTGCGGATTCCCTGGTCGCGATCGAGTCGGACGACGTCCTCGAGGTCGGACCCTGGGGCGGGCCCCTCCTCGACTCGCTTCCGGCGGACGGGCCTAGACTTACCCCAAAAGGCTGCCGTGGGAGACACTTTGGATCGCGCTGTCATCAAGGAACACATCGAGAGCTTCCCCACATGGCACTACCAGTTCGATCTCGGTGGCCAGCTGACTCTGATAAACCGCGAGTTCCGCATCAACGGTCACGAGCAGCGGAAGCGCTATTTCTTCGAACCGCTAATCGAGGTCTGCGGCGGAGACCTTCGGGGGAAGAGAGTCTTGGATCTTGGTTGCAACGCCGGGTTCTGGTCCCTCGAAGCGATCGAGCGAGGTGCCGACTTCGTACTCGGTATCGATGGTCGCCGCATGAACGTCGATCAGGCCAACTTCGTGTTCGAAGCCAAGGGGATCGACCGAAAGCGTTACGAGTTCGCAACCTCGAACCTGTTCGAGTTCGACTACGAGCCGTACGGCAACTTCGAGATCGTGCTGTGTCTCGGTCTCATGAACCACGTAAGCGAGCCCGTAGCACTCATGGACCTCGTCTCGCGCGTCAACGACGATATCTGTGTAATCGACACCATGCTGTCGATATCTCCGGGGTCGTACCTCCGGCTTCGTACCGAAGACTCGGATGGGCCTTTGAACACCATCGAACGTGAGCTCGTGGCCTCCCCCACCAAGCGTGCGGTGATCGATATGGCCCGCGCATTCGGTTATGAAATCGTCACCCTCGAGCCACATTTCTCAGATTGGACGGGTGCAAGGAAGTATCTCCAGGGCCGGCGCAAGGCGTTCATCGCAGCCAAGAGGACGCCTCTCGAGATGGGCGCGTACCCGACCGAGTCCGATCGTGCCTTACCCCGACCGTCGGAGTACCTGCGGCTGGTCCGCGACGTAGCAGTCAATCGAGTCCGGAAGCTGGTCGGTCGCTGGCATCTACCGGCTAGTTGAGCCGGGACGGCGGCCCTTAGACAGCTCGGCCGGGATTTGGTCCACAAGTCGTGCATCATCAAGCGCTATCCCCTGAGCGCGTGGGCGACCGTCGTAGAGTTGTGCGCGCGATCCCCGACCAGAGCTGGAGGCGAGATGGCCAAGAAGGGACGCAAGCGCCGGAACCGGCGAAAGAACAAGGCCAACCACGGCAAGAGGCCCAATGCCGGGCGTAAGTAGCAGATAGTCCTGGGTCCGTGCCCGACCTCGCCGGCGCGGGAGGGTGGCTCTAGCTCCCGGGAGCCCCCATTCCCACCCCGAGCGACCGGTTGCGGCGGGCCGCCCCCTTGAGGACCTCCACGTCTCCCTCGACGTCGCCACCGGCGGCCCGGATCTCGGCGGCAACCCGCTCGGCCTCCTCCAGCAGCGCATCCACGAGGCGGTCGTGAGGCACCCATCCGATCTGCTTGCCCTTGGAGAAGAGAAGCCCCCGGCCCGGTCCCGCCGCGATTCCGATGTCGGCATCGCGTGCCTCGCCCGGCCCGTTGACCTCGCATCCCATAACCGCGATCTGCATCGGGGGGAGGTCCATCTTCTCGATCGCGGCCTCGACCTCTTCGGCGAGCTTGAACACGTCGAGCTCGGCTCGCCCGCACGACGGACATGCCACGAGATCGAAACCTTCCTCGCGCAGGCCCAGCGACGTCAGGATCTGCTTCCCGAGCTTCACCTCCTCGACCGGATCCGCCGTCAGCGAAACGCGGATCGTGTCGCCAATCCCCTCCGCGAGGAGCGTGCCTATCCCGATCGAGGACTTGACGACCCCTTGCTTCGGCGTCCCGGCCTCGGTGACGCCGAGATGCAACGGCACGTCGGTCTTGTCTGCCAGAAGCCGGTAGGCCGCGATCATCTCGGGGACGTTCTGGTGCTTCACCGACACCTTGATGTCGGTAAAACCGTGCTCCTCCAAGAGATCGATCTCGTGCAGAGCGCTCTCGACAAGCGCCTCGGCGGTGGGTCGCCCGTGCTTGACCACCAGTTTGCGGTCGAGCGACCCGGCGTTGACGCCGATGCGGATGGGGATGCCCCTGGCCGCGGCGGCCTCCGCGACCTGCTTCACGTGCTTCGGGTTGCGCATGTTGCCCGGGTTCAAGCGCAGACCCTGGACGCCGGACTCGATGGCCATCATCGCCAGCCTCACCGAGAAATGAATGTCGGCGATGATCGGCACTCCTCCCTCCTTGGCGATCTCCGGGAGCGCCTTCGCGTCCTGCTCGTGCGGGACGGCAACGCGGACGATGTCGGCGCCCTGGGTCGCGAGCTCGTGGACCTGGATCAGGGTTGCCTGGACGTCCTCGGTCTTGGTGATGGTCATCGACTGGACCGAGATCGGCGCGTCGCCGCCGATTGCCACGGACCCGACCTTGATCTGCCTCGTCTTTCTTCTCTCGTGCATCGGGTCCAGTCTAGAAGGGGATCTTCACCGGGCGCGCGAGGTCGAGGTAGAGGACCGCTACGAACAGCACGACGAAGAAAGAGATGACCGCGGCCGCGATCGGGATGAGCTTTCGAACGTCCACGGTGCGTCCGGTCACCTTCTCGTAGGCGAGCACCGCCAGGTGGCCGCCGTCCAGCGGAGGCAGCGGCAGCAGGTTCATCACGCCGACGAAGATCGTGAACCCAACGATCAGGCCGATGAGGTCGAGGAACCTTCCACTCGCCACGCTCTCACCGGCGATGCGGCCCGCTCCGACGAGTCCGAGCGGTCCCTCGTCGACCTGACGATCACCTTCTCCCGTGAGCGCGTCCCACAGCTCACCCCCGAAGATCATGCCGAAGACCTCGCCGATGCCGCGGAAGGACAGACGCGTGACATCCCACGTTCGGCCACCCGCATCCACGATCGCGGGGCCGAGCCCGTCACGGTCGAACTCGGGCTCGGGGCTGACGCCGAGGAAGCCGACCTTCTCCTCCCCCGGGCCCGGCTCACGAAGCTCCTCGCCCGGCCGGGCGATGTCGACGAGCCTGCCCTCGTCCGTGAAGATCGACTCGGTGACTATCGCGTCGATCGTGACCCTGCGGCCGTCTCTCGAGACCACGAACTCGGTGGGGCCCGAGCTGGAGCGGATGAGACGACGCGTCTCGTCCCACGAGTCCGTCGCCGTCCCGCTTACCTCGACGATCTCGTCGC
This sequence comes from Actinomycetota bacterium, assembly GCA_050694215.1. GTDB lineage: Bacteria > Actinomycetota > CADDZG01 > CADDZG01 > WHSQ01 > JBOGXB01. The sequence goes on along the minus strand of JBOGXB010000002.1, from coordinate 43,907 downwards.
CCGGTTGGAATCCCGCCTGAGCCGCCGGTGCCTCGACGCCCTGCACCCTCGCCTCGACTGCGCCGACCTCGTTCGTGGCTTCGCCCGTGGGGAACCCGATCGTCATCGCAGTCACGACGAGAATCACGAACGCAACTACCCAGTGCGTCGCCGAGCCGGCCACGAGGAGCAGGGCGCGCTGCCAGCGAGGCTTGTTTGGATAGGAGCGCGGACGGTCCTCCGGCGCAACCTCTTCGTAGGGGTTCATCCCGATGATCTTCACGAAACCGCCGGCCGGGATGGCCTTGATCCCGTACTCGGTCTCGCCCTTCTGGAACGACCACAGCGTCGGGCCGAAGCCCACGAAGAACTTGGTGGCCTTGAAGCCGAACACCTTGGCGACGAGGAAGTGGCCGCCCTCGTGAACCATCACGACGACCAGGATGGCGAGGACGAACAAGATGACGCCGAAGCTCATGGCCGCACCGCCTCGGCGCCCCGGAAGTCACTTACCGTTCGCCGCGCTTCGCTCCGCGCCCACGCGTCGACCTCGAGGACCGCGCCCACGTCGCCCACGTCCACCGGCTCGTGCGCGGACATGACTCCCTCGACTGTGGCCGCGATCTCCGGGAAGCGGATCTCGCCTCCGAGGAACGCGTGCACGGCGACTTCGTTCGCCGCGTTCAGCACGGCTGGATACGAACGAGCGCGCCGGCCCGCCTCGTAAGCCAGCGCGACCGCGGGGAAACGATCGTGATCGACCTGCTCGAACTCGAGGTTGCCGGTCGACACGAGATCGAGCCTGCCGGCATCCGAGGTCAGCCGCGACGGAAACGAAAGTGCGGACTGGATCGGGATGCGCATGTCGGTCGGCGCCGCCTGCATCAACATCGTGCCGTCGACGAACTCGACGATGCCGTGGATGATGCTCTGCGGGTGCACGACGACGTCGATAGCGTCGTAGCCCACACCGAAGAGATGGTGCGCCTCGATGACCTCGAGCCCCTTGTTCATGAGGGTCGCGGAATCGATCGTGATCTTCGGCCCCATCGACCACGTCGGGTGCCTCAGGGCCTCGTCGGCAGTGACCTCACCGAGCTCGGCCCTGCGCCTGAAGGGGCCGCCGGATGCCGTGAGGACGATGCGCCTGATGGTCGACGGATCGCCCTTCCCCAGGCACTGAGAGATCGCGGCGTGCTCGGAGTCCACGGGAACGATGCGCCCCCCGCCCCGCCGTGCCGCCGCGAGGCACGCCTCGCCCCCCGCCACGAGGCTCTCCTTGTTAGCGAGAGCGAGTGTCTTGCCCGCGTCGAGGGCGGCCACCGAGGCCCGCAGGCCGGCGGCTCCGACGATGGCGTTCAAGACCACGTCCGCCTCGTCAAGCGCGGCGAGCTCGACCGCCGCCTCGGCCCCCAGACCGGTGCGACTCACCTGGAGGGCGCGGGCCTGCTCTTCCACCCTCTCGCCGTCGGTGTGCGCGCACAGCCCCACCACCTGAAAGCGCTCCGGGTGGTCCTTTACGACCTGAACGGCCTGGCGCCCGATCGACCCGGTCGAGCCGAGGATCGCCACGCGCGTGCGCTCGCTCACCGAATGATTGTCACACGCACCGCGATTTGACCCGAAGCCTGCCGTGGGAGTCGGACAAAACGGTCACAGGGCGATGAAGCGGATGTAGAGGTAGGCGGCGGGGGCGCAAAAGACGATCGCGTCGAGACGGTCGAGTAGGCCGCCGTGGCCGGGGAGCAGGCGTCCCGAGTCCTTGATCCCCATCTCTCGCTTGAACATCGACTCCACGAGGTCGCCGACCGGGGCGAGCAGGGAGGAGATGGCCCCCAGGGCGAGCCCGTCGACCAGGGTGAGATCGTCCGTGAGCGCCCCGAACGCGAGCCCCGCTGCAAGCGCGGCCGCCATGCCTCCGAGGAATCCTTCCCACGACTTCCCGGGAGAGATCGAGGGAGCCATCTTGTGCTTGCCGAAGGACACGCCCACGAAGTAAGCGCCTATGTCGTCGATGGCGGTGACCAGGACGTAGCCGATCAGCAGGAACAGGCCGGAGTCGTCGATCATCAGGATCGAGGTGGCCCCCGCTCCGCCACCGCCGATCCACGCCACCCCGAGCAAGGTCCACGCCACATCCGTCGGCGCGCTCGACCCTCGCTCGGGCCTCAGGGCCAGCACGAACGCTCCATACATCGTCACGGCCACCACGACCGCGAGGATCGCGGGACGTTCGAAGTACGCCGCCAGGAGCATCCCGAACCCTGCAAGCATCCCCAACAGCACGCTGGGCCTGCCTCCCGCCTGCACGATCGCGTCGTAGTACTCGAACAGGGCGGTCAAGACGACTGCGCAGACGAGGACGAAGAACGCGGTGGTCCCGAGGTAGGCACACACCGCTACCAGCGCCAGCAGCACCACTGCCGTTAACACGGCTTGTCTCAGCGAGCGTCCACCCCACGGCAGCTCTTCCGAACCGGGCCCATCGGCGGCCGGCTCGTCCGCGCCCCTCATCGCTTCGGCCACGCCGCGCTCCCCCTGTCGCTCGTAGTTGGATGGGAGGCTAGACCTCGGAGAGCTCTTCTTCCTTGCGCTTCAGGTTCTCGTCGACGTGGGCGACGTAGCGGTCGGTGAGCTTCTGCAGCTCGTTCTCGGCCACGCGCTCCTCGTCCTCGGACAGATCCCCTTGCTTCTTCATCCTCTCGAGCTCCTGCTTGGCGTGACGTCTGACGCCTCGGATCGAAACGCGACCCTCCTCCGCTCGAACGTGCGCGACCTTGATCATCTCCTTGCGTCTCTCCTCGGTCAGTTGAGGAAACGCGAGCCTGATCACGGTCCCGTCGTTGCTGGGAGTTATGCCGAGATCGGAGGTCTGGATCGCCTTCTCGATCGCGGAGATCGAGTTCTTGTCGTAGGGGGAGATGACGAGGAGACGCGGCTCTGGGACCGACAGGTTCGATATCTGATTCAGGGGCACCTGTGTGCCGTAGTAATCGACCGTGATGCGGTTCAGGAGCGACGGGGTCGCGCGTCCGGACCGGATCGACGCGAGCTCTTCGTTGTTGACCGAGACGGCCTTGCTCATCTTGTCCTCTGCTTCGCGCAGGACCTCGTCCTTGTTCTCGGCCATGTGCTCCTCTATTCGTGGCTCAGTCGGCGGAACCTGAGTGAACGAGCGTCCCCACTTCCTCTCCGGACAGGATGCGCATGAGGTTCCCGGCCTTCAGGTTGAACACGATTATCGGCAAGCGGTTGTCCATGCACAGAGAGACGGCGGTCGAATCCATCACCTTCAGCCCGCGGTTGAGGACCTCAATGTAAGGAAGCGATGAAAACAGCTTGGCCTCCGGATCGACCTCGGGATCCGAATCGTAGATGCCGTCGACGCGCGTCCCCTTGAGGATCGCGTCGGCCCCGATCTCCAGGGCCCGGAGGGCAGCCGTTGTGTCGGTGGAGAAGTAAGGGTTGCCCGTCCCTCCCGCGAAGAGGACCACGCGACCCTTCTCGAGATGCCGCATCGCACGCCGGCGAATGTAGGGCTCGGCGAGCTCCTGCATCCAGATCGCCGTCTGCACTCGCGTCTGGACTCCTTCCTGCTCCAACGCATCCTGCATCGACAGGGCGTTGATGACCGTTGCCAGCATCCCCATGTAGTCGGCGGTCGTCCGATCCGTGCCCTGAGCGGACGCAGACAGACCCCGGATGATGTTCCCTCCACCGATGACGACGGCGAGCTGTGTGCCGAGGTCCTTCGCCTCCGCAATCTGCCGGGCGATCGAGGAGACCACACGCGGATCGATGCCGAACCCGTGCTGGGGCTCTGCGAAGGCCTCTCCCGAGAGCTTGAGCAGAACTCTGTTGTACTTGGGGGCCGGCGCGAGATCGTCGCTCACGACGAGAACTCTAGTGCGCCCTCGCCTCTCTCGGGACTCGGCACTCAGGCGCTCTTGTTCTCGCCGACCCGGATGCGGCAGAAACGGCCGATCGTTACGTTCTCGCCCATGTTGGCCTTGGCATCCTCGATCAAGGTGGCGATCGTCTTCGACTTGTCCTGGATCCACTCCTGGTCCATCAAGACGTTCTCTTTGTAGAAGGACTCGAGCTTCCCACCCACGATCTTCTCTACGACCTGCTCGGGCTTGCCTGAGTCCTTCGCTTGCTTCGCGTAGATCGCGGACTCCTCGTCGATCACGCTTTGCGGCACCTCCTCCCGCGTCGTCCACGAGGGGTCGGCGAACGAGATGTGCATCGCGATGTCCTTGGCGAGGCGCTCGAACTGCTCGGTCTTAGCCACGAAGTCGGTCTCACAGCTCAACTCGAGTAGCACGCCGAGCTTCGCCGGATAGTCCGGCTGGGGCTGGTGCATGTACGTGTAGACGATCCCCTCGGACGCGGCGCGTCCCCTGCGTTTGGCGGCGTCTGCCAACCCCTTCTCACGCAGGAGCCTCTTGGCCGCTTCCACGTCGCCGTTCGCCTCGGCGAGGGCCTTCTTGCAGTCCATCATCCCGGCGCCGGTCGCGTCGCGGAGCGCCTTGACGTCCTTCGCGCTTATCTCAGCCATCTACTCTGCTCCTGACTTCTCGTCGCCAACCCGTGCAGTCTTGTCTTTTGTGGTCTTCTCGGCCGGCTTCGGGCCGTCCGGCTTCGGGCCGTCCGACTCCCCGCCCGCCTTGGCGCGCTCGGCTTCTTCCTCGGCTTCGAGCTGCAGCTCCCATTCGGCCTTGGGCTCCGCGGCGGCACCGGGCAGGACCTCGGCCGGCTCCGGCACGGGGGCCTCCCCCGCGTCTCCCTCGAGGTGCGCGGGACGCATGGACTTCCCTTCGATAACGGCGTCGGCGATGATGCGCGTGAGGAGCTCTCCCGAGCGGATCGCATCGTCGTTCCCCGGGATCTCGTAGTCGACGTCGTCCGGGTCACAGTTCGTGTCGAGCACCGCAACGATCGGGATCCCGAGCTTCCGCGCCTCCCGCACGGCTATCTCTTCCTTCTTCGTGTCCAGGACGAACACGGCCTCGGGGGCCTTGTCGAGGTCCTTCAGACCGCCCAGGTTGCGTGACAGCTTCTCGTACTCACGACGCAGTGCCAGAGCTTCCTTCTTGGGGAAATGGTCGATCGAGCCGGTGCTCACCATCTCCTCCAGCTCGCGCATGCGTTTGATCCGCTCGTGGATCGTCCGGAAGTTCGTGAGCATGCCGCCCAGCCATCGGAAGTTCACGTATGGCATCCCGCAGCGGATGGCTTGTTCTTCGACCTTCTCCTGCACTTGCCTCTTCGTCGCCACGAACAAGATCGTGCCGCCCCCTGCCACCAGGTCGCGAGTGAACCTGTAGGCGCGCTCGATCCCAGACATCGTTTGCTGGAGATCCAGGATGTAGATGCCGTTGCGCTCCGTGAAGATGTAGCGCTTCATCTTCGGGTTCCAACGGCGCGTCTGATGGCCGAAGTGAACTCCGGCCTCGAGAAGCTGCCGCATCGTGACGACCGGCATGATCGCCTTCCTCCTTCGGTTACGCCGGCCCGGGACCGGCTTCCTCCGCCCACCGACCCGACGAGGCTTTCTTCTCGGCGAGACCGAAGCCGGGCAGCGCGCGGCGCACCCGGAGGCGGGCGTGTGAATTTTCGAGCGGCAGAGAGGCTAACACGAGGCCGGGGATGGGCCCCTGCTCAGTCTGTTTCCGTGACCTCTCTTATCTTCGTTCTCAAGGCGAGGACGGCTTTCGTGTGGATCTGGCACACGCGCGACTCCGTGACCCCGAGGACTTGGCCGATCTCCGCCAGCGTCAGTCCTACGAAGTAATAGAACGTGATGACCTTCTTCTCTCGCTCGGGCAGCCGGTTCACGGCGCTCGACAGGATCTCCTTCATCTCGACGGATTCGAAGGTCTCCATCGGACCGGCCGTCTTCGTGTCCTCGAGTGTGTCGAGCAGAGACATCTTGTCGCCCTTATCCCCCTCGACCGACATGAGCTCGTCCAGCGCGATCAACGAGACCGTGGACAGCTGTGTGTAGATGTGGTTCAGCTCGTCGATGGAGACTTCCATCTCGTCGGCGATCTCAGCATCCGAAGGAGGCCGCTTGAGCTTGTTCTCGAGGCTTGCGTATGCCTTCTCGACCTCCCTTGCCTTGAAGCGCACCGACCGAGGCACCCAGTCGATCGCTCGAAGCTCGTCGATGATGGCTCCACGGATGCGACTGATCGCATAGGTCTCGAACTTGATGTTCCGGCTGCGGTCGTACTTGTCGATGGCGTCGATCAGTCCGAAGATCCCGTAGGAGATGAGGTCCGCCTGCTCGATGTTGGCCGGCAGCCCCACTGCCACCCGCCCCGCCACGTATTTGACGAGCGGTGAGTAATGAAGGATCAGCCGGTCGCGGCCCTCGGAGGAGCCGTGCTCCTTGTAATCGTCCCAGGCCGCCGCAACGCTGTCTTCTGCTTCGTCGAACGAATGCTCGGGCTCAGGCTCGTGGATGGCTTTGCTCATAGACGGCCCTCAGCCGCTCAGTGGACACATGCGTATAGATCTGAGTCGTCGCAAGGTTCTCATGGCCCAACAGCTCTTGTACAGCCCTGAGATCGGCGCCGTTGTCGAGCAGGTGAGTGGCGAACGAGTGTCTCAGGGTGTGCGGTCCGTGCTCCTGCATGCCCTCTGCACGCAGGTACTTGGTCATTACGCGCCGAACGCTGCGAGGGCCCAATCGCTTCCCGCGGTGGTTGAGGAAGACGGCGACACGGTCGGGGCTGGTGCCCCTTCCGGCCGCCGAGCCCCGTGAGAGTAGCTCGGGGCGAGCCGAAGAGAAGTAGGTCTCGAGCGAACGGGCCGCCATTCCGCCGACGGGCACCTGGCGCTCCTTGCGCCCCTTTCCCATCACCCGGACGGTTCGACGGCCGAGATCGACGTCCTCGAGATCCAGCCCGCACAGCTCGGCGACCCGGAGGCCCGATCCGTAGAGGAGCTCGAGGATCGCCCGATCCCTGGCCCCCTCGGGATCGTCGGCCGGCGGCAGCTCCATGAGTCGTGAAACATCCTGCTCGCCCAGGACCTTCGGGAGGGGCCGGTCCAGCTTCGGCGGCGTCAACCCCTCCGCCGGGTTGCTCGCGATCAGATCGTGCCGCGCCGCCCATTCCAGCATCGACCGGAGGGCGCTGAGCTTCCGGGCGACGGACCGTCGTGCGTACCTCCGCCCGCCTGCGCTCCCCCGCTGGCCGAGGAAGGCGACGTAGCGGCGGAGCAGCCGCCTGTCCAGCTGGTCGGCGCGCTCGATCCCGCCCCGGCCGGCCCATGTGGCGAACTGGGCGAGATCCGATCGGTAGGCCTCGATCGTGTGAGCCGAGAGATCCCGCTCCGCCTTCAGCGAGCGGAGGAAGGCTTCGGTCACGAAGGATACGGATCGGCCCGGCACGGCTCACCTCCCTTGCTCCTTCGACCACCATCCACCCAAGGATGGAGACGTCTGTTCCTTCTGTCAACAACTGTAAAGAGTCCGTGGGCGCGCACCACCCCATCTGCGCCCGTCGCAAGGAGCCGTGGCCCCTGGAAGGGCTCTCGTCGCGTCGCCTAGACGAAGAGGGCCGCCTTTGCCCTGGCCCCGGCGGTAGAGACCTCGTAGCCGGTCCTTCGTCTGTGGATCAGGTTTCTCACCTCCAGACGAGACAGGGCCAGGGCAACGCGGCCCGGCGCATGCCCGAGGCGACGGCACACCTCGTCGCCCGACAGCGGCCTGTCGTCCATCAAGGCAAGCACGTCCTTCTCGCACTCTTCGAGCTCCAGATGCATCGGACCCTGCCCGGTCGACTCGTTCCACACCTGGTCGGGGGCCAGCTCCTCGCAGATGTGTTTCACGTTGGTCACCACAGCCGCCTGAGAGGTACGGATCAGCTCGTTGGGGCCTGCGGCCATCGGGTTTCGGATGCTTCCGGGAACGGCGAAGATCGATCGATTGGCGTCCAGGCCGATGCGCGCGGTGATGAGGGCCCCGCTCCTGTCTCCGCCCTCGACGACGACGATGCCTGCGCTCAGCCCGGCGATGATCCTGTTTCTTTCCGGGAAGGTGAAGGTGGTGGGTGGGGTCCCCTCCGGGTACTCGCTGACGACCGTGCCCCGCGAGATGATCTGTCGCTTGAGAAACGAGTTGCGTTTCGGATAATCGACATCGAGGCCGCATCCGACCACTGCGACCGTGTAACCACCCGCATCCAGCGCCCCCTTGTGGGCGGCCGCATCTATCCCTACGGCGAGGCCCGAAACGATCGTGAAGCCGGCTTCCGCTAGTCCCCCGGCAAGCAAGGTGGCGGCATCCAGCCCTGCAGCGGAGGGCGTTCGCGTTCCTACGATCGCAACGGTTCTCTGCCCACACCGCAGCGGAAGGCCGGTCGCGTTCATCTCCTGCGGCGGTCGATAAGGGCCCAGCTCGTCGAGTTGCCGGGGCCATTCCTCGTTGGTGGAAGAGATGACTCGAGCCTTCATGCGGCCACCTCCTCGCTTGCGTCGAAGTAGCGGAACAACAGCGCCTGAAGCAAGTGCTCCTCGTTGATGTCGGTCGCGGCCTCGAGATCGGCGATCGTCCGCGCTATGCGGCGTACCCGGTTGACTCCTCGGCCCGTCAGTTGCAAGGTCTCGACTGCCTGGGCGAGCTCCTTTCTCACAACCGGCGAGAGCTGTGTTACGTACTCGAGTTTCGATTGCCTGACACTTGCGTTCGTGACGAGCCGAGATCCGTAGCGTTCGGCTTGCACCTCGCGGGCACGCTCGACGCGCGCTTGCATGGTGGACGAGGATTCCCCGGAATGTTCCCCCAGCAGCACGTCCTGCTTCACACGGTTGATCAGGATCTGAAGGTCGAATCGATCCAGCAGCGGGCCCGAGATCTTCCGTCTGTACGGCTCCAGCATGTACTCAGAGCAGCGACAGGCTCGCTTCTCGTCATCCCTGTAGCCACAGGGGCAAGGATTCATGGCAGCGATAAGAGAGAACCTGCACGGGTAGCTGATCGCTCCCCCACTCCGCGCGATCCGGACGGTCCCGTCCTCGAGAGGACCGCGCAGACTCTCGAGTGCTTCGGGCCTGAACAGCGTGATCTCGTCCAAAAAAAGGACTCCATAGTGAGCCAAGCTCACCTCTCCCGGGCGCGCCAGCCCCGCCCCGCCCCCGATCAGTCCCGCAGGAGAGATGTGGTGATGAGGCATGCGGAAGGGTCTGGTCCGGATGAGCGACACCCGTTCGGGCAAGAGTCCTGCTACGGAGTGCACCCCGGTAACCTCGAGCGACTCATCCGTCGACATGGACGGGAGGATCCCCGGGAGCCGCCGGGCCAACATCGTCTTCCCGGATCCCGGAGGTCCGATCAGCAGAACGTTGTGCCCGCCGGCAGCCGCGATCTCCAAGGCCTTCTTCGCCAGGGGTTGGCCACGAACCTCCGACATGTCTTCGATCGCCGTGGGGGCAGGCTGAGGAGCTTCCTCGATGGGCGGAGGGACCCATCCTCCCTTCAGGAAATCGATGCATTCCTCGAGCGAGGCGACGGGGACGACTTCGACTCCCTTGACGGCGGCCGCCTCGGCCGCGTTCGCTGCAGGGCACAGCAGGCCACGCCGCCCTTCCCGACGACAACGGAGGGCCGCGGCCAGCGCTCCCCGTACAGGGCGAACGCGCCCGTCCAGCGCCAGCTCCCCCAGCGCCACCCAGTCCTGGACGAGATCGGAATTGAGCCGCCCGCCCGCCACCATGATGCCCAGACCGATCGGAAGATCGAAGTGGGTTCCCTCTTTTCGCAGCGCGCCGGGGGCGAGGTTGGCGACGATCTTCCCGGAGGGCCAGGGTTCCCCCGAGCTGTCGAGAGCCGACCGCGTCCTCTGCTCCGCTTCGCGAACGGACGCTGCGGGTAGCCCGACGATTCGGAAGTTGGGCAAGCCCCCTCCGACGTGGACCTCCACTTGGACTAGGTGAGCTTCGGTGCCGACAATGGCCACCGTATGTGTCTTGGCGAGCAAGGGAGCTCTCCTATCCCCGGCTCGGGAGTGCGGCTGCGATTCAGAGCGTAACGAGGACGTACGACAGGAAAGCTGCCGAGCCTCAGCGGCCCGTGAAGCGCGGCTCCCGCTTCTCGAGCCACGCCATGACCGCCTCACGTGTGTCCTCGCTCGAGAAGCACAGCGCCTGGGTAGCGGACTCCGCCTCCAGGTTCTGCTCCAACGAGCGATCGGAGGCCCGGTTGAGGTTCTCCTTGATCAGCGAGACGGTCCGTGGGGGAAGCCCCGCCAGCCGCTCGGCGATGTCCTTGACCACCGCGTCGACCTCGCTCGGATCGCAGAGCCGGTTCACGAGTCCCCAACGATCCGCTTCCTCGGCGGACAAGGTCTCGCCGAGCAGCGCCAGCTCCTTCGCTCTGTGCAGCGGGAGGATGCGGCTCAGGGCCCACGACCCTCCGAAGTCGACGACCAGCCCGCGCTTGACGAACAGCTCGGCGAAAGCCGCCTCGCGCGACGCCACGATCAGGTCGCAGCCCAACGCGAGATTGCAGCCCGCCCCCGCGGCGATGCCGGTCACCCTCGCGATCGTCGGCTTCGTGCACAACACGAATGAGCGAACCGTCTGGTCGATGCGGCGCATCCGTTCCTTCAGCTCGAATCCATCTGCGGCCATGTTGGCCGGATCGCCGAGGTCCGCGCCGGAGCAGAACGCTCCCCCGGCCCCCGTGACGACCACGCAACGAACCGAATCCTCGACCGAGGCGTGCGCGAACGCGTCGCCGATCTCTTCGAACATCGTCCACGACATCGCGTTCTTCTTGTCGGGCCGGTCGAGAGTGATGGTCGCGACGTGTCCCTCCTGCTCCCACCGCAGCGTCTCGAACTCGGGCACGAATCCTCCTAGAACGCGTCAGGGATGTGAGTGATCTCGTTACGGTTGGGTCGAACGATAACGGAGACCACGTCGAAACGGACCTGGACCCGGCCCACAGCGTGCTCGGCCAGCCACAGCGCCGCAAGCAGCCGCAATCGGGACTGCTTCCGATGATCCACGGCCTCGGCGGGTATGCCCCACAGGTCCGTTCTCCTCGTCTTCACCTCACAGAAGACGAGGATCCGGCCCCGGCGCGCGATCAGGTCGACCTCTCCGTGCCTGCAGCGATAGTTGCGCTGCACGATCTCGAACCCGAGGCGCCGGAAGACGGAGACGGCCAGGTCCTCACCTCTGCGACCAAGCTCTGGGCGCGCGTCCATACCCCAAACCTAATGAGGGGGTACGACGGAAACGATGATGCCGCGGTTGCTCCGATACCCTGCCCCCAATGACTCCATGCAACGCGGCAACCCGCCGGGGAGGTCGGTTGCGTTGAAGCACCTGCCCCGCGCCTCCCTTTCGCTCCTGTTCCTGGTGCTAACTGCATGCTTGAACGGAGGGGCGGCCGGGCCGGCCGAGCAGGAGGAGACCCCGAACGTCCTCCTTGTCGTGGCGGACGACATGCGAGCGGACATGCTGGAGGACCTGCCCGAGCTCACCGGCTGGCTCGTCGACGGCGGGACCCTCTTCAGGGAGGCCTACGCAACGACCCCCGAGTGCTGCCCGTCACGCGCCTCGATGATGACCGGGCAACTCATGCACAACCACGGCGTGCTCAGCAACGTCGGTAACTATGGAGACAGGCTGCCGGAGCGTGAGACGATCCAGCGTTACCTTGACGATCGCGGTTACCTCAGCGCGTTGTTCGGCAAGTTCCTCAATGGGTGGACCCTGTCTCGAACTCCCAGGTTCTTCGATGAGTGGGCCTTCTTCCTGAGGAGCTCCAGGAGTTACGCAGGCGGAAATTGGAACGTCGACGGCAAGATTCGGACTGTCGACGAGTACTACAAGGACTTCGTCCAACGTCGAACGCTCCGCTTCCTCGAGCGATCGGAGTCGAACGACGACCGCCCGTGGTTCCTGTACCTGGCGCCCGCCGCGGTCCACACTCCGGCGGTCCCGGAACGCAGATTCGAAGCGACGCCGGTGCCGCCCTGGGAGAAGGGCGCGGCCGTCGGAGAGGACGACGTATCGGACAAGTGGCCACGTCTGTACCGGACGCGAGCCAAACTGAAAAACCTGCAGCAGGCCCGCGCCCAGCAGATCCGCGCGGCCAGGTCCCTGGAGACCCTCATGACGACGATCAAGGGTGAGCTGAATCGGCTGAACGAGGACGATCGCACGCTCGTGATCTTCGTCTCCGATCAGGGCTACCTATGGGGGGAGCACCTTCTTCGAGGCAAGGAGCACCCCTATGTCGAGTCGATCCATGTTCCGTTCGTAGTGAGGTGGCCGGGGCACGTCGAGGAGGGAGCAACCGATGACAGGCTTGCCTCCACGATCGATGTGGCGCCCACCATCCTCGACGCCGCGGGCGTCGATGAAGCAGACCGTCACGCGATCGACGGGATCTCCCTGCTCGGTGTCGAGGGGCACCGGCGACTGGTGCTCGAGCACATCTCCAACGACTTCGGTCGACCGGCGTGGTCGGGGCTGCTTGCTCCCTCTTTCCAGTTCATCGAGTACTACGAGAGGAACGGTTCGTTAGCGTTCAGCGAGCTCTACGACCTGCGTCGGGATCCCGCTCAGCTCGACAACCTCATGGAGACGACCCCCCGCAAGCTGATCGAGCGAGCTCAACGGCTCCATCAAATGCTGATGCGCGATCAGCGTTGCGCGGGTGCGAACTGCCCATGATGGGAGCCGGAGAAGCCCGGCCTCAGTCGCTGCGAGTGCACGCGAGAACGTCGGCGATCTTCCGACCGGGGATGACTCCGCTCATCACGCGCTCTTCCAGCCGGTCCTCGAACCCCTCCGGAACCTCCTCTCCTTCGGGGATGTTGTCGCCGATGGTGTATCGCGACAGGAACGATGCGATCTCCTCCGGCGTGGTCCCGCTCTCCTGGATCTCCGAACGGTGCATGAAGAAGGAGCTCGCGGACGTCCGCTGTACCAAGCCCTTGTCGTTGTCGACCTTGTCGAAGCGCCGGTCGATGTCGGCCTGGATCTCCGAGCGGTCGATGGGCCAGCCCCCCCGGTCCAGTGGGGTCTGCCCGTGGTCGGCCGTGAGGACGAAGACGTAGTTCCCCTCGCCCACGTTGCGGTCGAGCCACTCGAGCAGATCCGCCACCGCCTGGTCGACGGAGGCAAGCACGTCACGTTGCTCCTCGGCGATCATGTTCCATTTGTGACCGGCCGTGTCGGGAGCTTTTAGGTTCATGTACCAGAGATCGGTGATCTCGTCCCTACCGAAACCCTCGCGGCCGAGTATCTCGGTGGTCACCCTGTTGGTCCACGGTGCGAGAGCCGGAGTCCCGGCGAAGGGCTCGATCGCGTGGCCCAGCCAGCGGCCGTCCAACCGGCCGTCGAGCTGGTCGACCGCGTCGATCTCAGCCCGAGGCCCCTCGATCTCCGCCACGTAGTCAGGGAGGGAGTAGAAGGCGGGAGTGGTGCTCCACTTCTCGTCCCTGTGCAGTGCCGCGATATCGCGATCCCCGCCCGGAAGCGCGGCTCCGAACCCGAGCAATCCAAGGGCAAGGTTCCCGCTCGCGAGGAACCCGATCTCCGCCTCGTTGTTGACGCTGCGGTCCCATAGGTCGGCGACGGTAGTGAGCTTCAGCGACACCCTCGGGTCCATGTTGCGGCCACCTACGGCGCCGGGTCTCTTACTGAACGAACCAACGAGGCGAGTTGTCGGGCCCCGTACGGCGATGGCCGTCACTCCGTGCCGCTTGGGAAAATCGCCCACCGAGATGTTCGTATGAGTGGCCGGGGTGATCGAGGGCGAGGATCCGACGATCGCGTCGTCCACGCTCGCGCCGTCCTCCATAAGGCGCGCGATGTTGGGCCATGAATCGGGCCAGCGTTCGAGCGCGTTCCAACCCCCGCCATCGACTACCGTGGTGACGATCAATCTGGGGGTGTCGGTCGTGTCCTCGAGGACCTCGGTCAACGGCCGGGAATGACGCTTCGGCCAGCCACCGAACCCCATCAGCCGGGCGTAGGTGGGGGCGAGGTCGGCAATCGTCACCTCCCTGTCGAGCTTCGTGTGGCCCAGGGGCTTCACGAACCCCGGTCCGTACAGGACCAGGGGCACGTCCTGCAGATAGCCGTACGGGCCGGAGTGACTGGTCACGATGAAGCTGCCCATGTAGTTCCCGGGGGCCGGGATGATGACGAGGTCGAAGGCTCGGCTGGCCGAGCGGTCCCAGCCCCGGTCGATCCTCACGATCCAGTTTCTGGGGAGGGCGCACGCATCCCGGGAGAAAGCCCTCGGGGATACGGGGCCCGTTTCTCGCCCGGTCCGATCCACCCGAGCGGGCGAAGAGGAGTCTGGTCCGCGCACGACGACCGTGACGGCAATGATCCCCGCGCTGAGCAAGGCCCCTATGGAGAGGAGGAACGGCTTCGACAGGATGAAGGCCTAGCGCTCCATGCCCGGTGGATCGGGCACGAGGTTCTGCTCCGCGAGCTGGGACAGCTCCTCGACGTTGAGGTCCCGGAACGTGACCACCTTGACCTGGGTGACGAAGCGCGCCGGCCGGTGCATGTCCCACACCCAGGCGTCGCCGAGCTCGATCTCGAACCACACCTTGGCTCCCATATGCCGCGTCTCCACCTTCACGTCATTCGCCAGATAGAAGCGGCGCTCTGTCTCGACGACGAACTTGAACATCGGGAGGACGTCCCGGTACTCCTTGTAGAGCTGAAGCTCCATCTCGGCCTCGTACTTCTCGAGGTCCTCGACGCTCATCGCATCTCCTCTTCAGGATCCGCTTGTCGGTCCCAGTCTCGCGCCGGGTGGGGCCGGATGACACCACTTTCGTCGGGAAATCCAATCACGCCAAAGAACGATCTCCGATGGATCCGGCAGGGTCCGTGTCGCTGCAACGCATTCCAGTGGTAGCGCGTGCCATATCCGACATTCGAGGCGAATCCGTACTGCTTGTAACGCTTGTGGTATCGGCGCATCGCAGCGTCCCGGTAGACCTTGGCCACGATGGAAGCTGCCGCCACGTTCTTGGAGACCGCGTCCGCCTTCTTCACCGCAAGGTTCGGCCACCTCAACCGCCTGATCCTGAAGGCGTCCACCAGCACGTAGTCCGGATCGCGCCCGAGGCCCCGGAGGGCGTGACGCAGAGCCTTTATGTTGGCCGGGTTGAGTCCGTCCCGGTCGATCGTCCACGGATGGACCCGTACCACCGAGACGGCGCGCGCCACCTCACGGATCTCGTGTTCGAGCCGTCGCAACTGGAGCTTCGTGCACAGCTTCGAGTCCCTGAGCCCGGGGATCTCGGCCTCGGGAGGAAGGATCACGGCGGCGGCCACCAAGGGGCCTGCCAGGGCGCCTCGTCCGACCTCGTCGCAGCCAGCAACATGCTCGAACCCCACCTCGTGGAGGCGAGCTTCCATGAGGCCCTCAGCCTCTAGCACCATTGCGCTGAATGTACCCCCCAGCCGCATGGCAAGCGCGGCTCATAGCCCGGTGAAGCGACCCAGCGGCCAGATGACTACGAAGGCCCGTCCGATGATGCGGTCTTCGTCGACGGGGCCGATCAGACGGGAGTCCTCGGACTGCGATCGGTTGTCCCCCATGACGAAGATCCTCCCCGCCGGCACGCGACACCCCCCCTCGGCCTTGTCCATGTGCAGGCCCCTGCAATCCCTAGGGGTTATCGAGCCACTGAAGCGGTCGATGCCGCGGATGTAGGGCTCCTCGATCGGATCGCCGTTGACGTACATTTGTCGCGGCTTGCCCTGGTAGCGGATCGTGTCGCCGCCGACGGCAACGATGCGCTTGATCAGGTCCTCCTCCCCCCCGGTGGGGAGGCCCAGCAACTCCCTGAAGAAGTTGCGCAGGTCTTCGTACCAGGGGACGTCGGGCGGCCTGCCGAAGACGGATCTGGCGAACACCACGACATCGCCGCGTCGAGCGTCGTGGAATCGATAGCTGAGCTTCTCGACCATCACGCGGTCGCCCACTCCGAGAGTGGGGATCATGGATTCCGAGGGGATGTAGAAGGCCTGGAGAACGAAGGTCTTGATCACCACCGCGATGAAGAACGCAATCACGATGAGCATGGGCAGGTCCGTCAGGTGCGCGACGAAGCGCTGCATCCGGCTGGGTGTTCTCGGAGTCTCCGGTGCGGTTGTACTCCCAGGCGCGGACCTCTCGGACACGCGCTCGTTCGCGGACTCGTCGACCTTCCCCATGGGCAAAGGGTAGTCGCGCTACAGGGTCGAAAGATCGGCCGGGGGCCAGATCAGAACGAAGCCATGGCCCACGACCTCGCCGACCTTCACGGGGCCGAAGTTGCGAGAATCGTCGGAGTTGTTGCGATTGTCACCCATCACGAAGATCTGATTCGCGGGCACGTCGACGGGACCGAACGGGGATGTCTCGACTCCCTCCGGGAGATAAGGCTCCTCGATTGGCTCACCATTCACCAACACCTCGCCGTCCTCGGCCTTCACCTCGTCGCCCTCGACCGCAATTACCCGCTTGATGAAGTCCTGTGAGGTCCCGGTCGGGAACCCGAACAAGCCCTTGAAGGCGTTCGTTATGTCCTCCCACAGCGAATCGCTCTCCTCCGGAGCGGGAACGAAGCCAAGATCCCTCTCGAAGACGACGACATCCCCGCGCTCCGGCTCGCCGAACCGGTAGGCGAGCTTCTCGACGAGGACGCGGTCGCCCTCCCTGAGGGTGGGCTCCATGGAGGCGGATGGGATGTAGAAGGCCTGGAGAAGGAACGTCTTGATCACCAGGGCCACGGCGAAGGCGATGACGATGAGAACCGGGAGCTCGCGCCAGAATGAGTGCTTGCGCCCGCCCTTCGAGGGCTTTGCGGCCGTGGGGTCGAGCTCGTCGGTCGTCGGATCGGGGCTCGGTGACCGGCTCTCCTCGACCGTCACCTCGGGGCCCGGCGTGGATCGCGCGGCTTCCTGGTCGGGCCTCGGCGCGACTCACCGGCGACGGATGGATTCTTCATCTGGAGCCCGAGGCTCAAGCCTCGCGGCGCTCCTTGACCTTGGCCTTCTTCCCGATGCGCTCCCGCAGGTAATAGAGCTTCGCCCTTCTCACGTCGCCCCGAGCGACCACCTCGATCCTCGCGACCATCGGCGAGTGCACCGGGAACGTGCGCTCCACACCGACGCCGAAGGAGATCTTCCGCACGGTGAAGGTTTCCGAGAGCTTGCTGCCGCGGCGTCGTATAACCACTCCTTCGAACACCTGGGTGCGCTCACGCTCTCCCTCGACCACCCGAACGTGCACTCGCACCGTGTCACCGGCGCGGAAATCCGGCAGCTCGTCTCGCAGGTAGGTGCGCTCGACGAGGTCCGTCGGGTTCATCTTCTCTCCTTGTGGGTCGCCGGCGTTCCGGGGCGCCGGGTGTTGCAGTTCGTAGCCCGGACGGGATTCGAACCCGTGACCTCCGCCTTGAGAGGGCGGCGTCCTAAGCCTGACTAGACTACCGGGCCATGCTCGAGCCCGGCCCTGAAGACCGGACCGCGCTGGGGCGCCTGGATTCGAACCAGGACTAACGGAACCAGAATCCGCCGGGCTGCCAGGTTACCCCACGCCCCAACGGATGGTTCTCTTCGTCGACGACAAACTCGAAGGTCCCATCCGGAGAACCCGCCGAGGATAACAGCCGCCCTCCGGCGGCCATACCTCCTTGGGCCTCCGGGCGCCCACCTTCCTCGGCGGCTTTGTTCAGCCTCTCCAACGTCGCGGAGCGGCCGAGGATCTCGAGGGACTCGAACAGCGGCGGCGACACAAGAGTGCCCGTGACCGCGGCCCGGATCGGCTGAAAGGCCTGCTTGGGCTTGAGACCGCGCTCGGTGGCGAGGGCTCTCAACGACTGCTCGATTCCGGCGCTCGTCCACTCACCGAGAGCCTCCAGGACGGCTGCCACCCCGGTCAGGTAGTCGGACTGACCCTGAAGCACCTTGCGGGCCTTCTCGTCCGGTTCCACGGCGTCGGTGAACAGGAAACGAACCATTGGGGCCGCGTCGGTCAGTCGCTTCATCCGTTCGGTGAGCAACGGCGTCACCGCGATCAGCTTCTCCCGGCCCTCGTCGGTCCCGGCGTCGAGGCCCTCCCGTTCGAGGAAGGGCACAAGCCGGCCGGCAAGGTCCGCCACCGATGACTCGCGGATGTAATGGCCGTTCATCCACTCGAGCTTGTCGACGTCGAAGGCGGCAGGGTTGCGGCCGACTCGCTCGAGCGTGAACCTGTCGACCAGCTCGTCGACTGAGAAGATGTTCGTCTTGTCGTCGTAGCTCCACCCTAGAAGCGCGAGGTAGTTGACCATTGCCTCGGGCAGTATTCCGCCGTCGCGATACGCGCGCACCGCGACGTCTCCCCACCGTTTCGACAGCGGCCGGCCCTTCTCGTCGACCAGCAGCGGGAGGTGAGCCCAAACCGGCATGTCCGTCACCGCAATCGCCTCGCGCAGCAGGATCTGGCGCGGCGTCGCCGAGATGAGGTCCTCTCCACGGATCACGTGGGTGATGCCCATGAGCGCGTCGTCCAGCGCCGCGGCAAGCATGTAAGTCGGTGACCCGTCGGATCTCTGTATGACGAAGTCGGGGATCTGCGCGGTGTCGGTCGTGATAGTTCCTCGCACCACATCGTCGAACGAGATCCTGCGTCCTTCGGGCACCTTGAACCTGATGGCGAACGAGCGGCCCTCCGCCTCGAAGCGAGCGCGCTCCTCCTCAGTCAGGTGCCGGCACCGTCCGTCGTAACCGGGGGTCCGACGCTCGGACTGAGCCGCCTTGCGGCGCTCCTCCAGCTCCCTCGGTGTGCAGTAGCAGCGGTATGCATGATCCGAGTCGACCAGGCCCTTCGCCGCGGCGACGTAGCGATCGCTCCGTTCGCTCTGACGATAGGGGCCGCGGTCGCCTCCCACCTCCGGTCCCTCGTCCCAGTCGAGGCCGAGCCACCGGAGGTCCTCGATCACTGCCTCGTATGCCGTCTGGGTCGCGCGCTTGCGGTCGGTGTCCTCGATACGCAACACGAACGTGCCCTCGTGGTGGCGCGCGAAGAGCCAGTTGTAGAGCGCCGTGCGCGCGTTGCCGACGTGAATCGAGCCGCTGGGGGCCGGAGCAATGCGTGTACGTACGTGAGACGCCATCGAATGGACCCTACTAAGGCCCTGGAAGCGCCGGCCCGTGACGCCTAGGCGACGAAGTCGAGCCAGTCGTAGTACTTCTCGTCCTCGCCCTTTACGATCGAGAAGTACTTCTCCTGGATCGTCTTCGTGACGGGCCCCGGCTCGCCGATCACTCGTTCGTCGATCTCGCGCACCGGCGTCACCTCTGCCGCGGTCCCCGTGAGGAACATCTCGTCGGCTAGATACAGATCGGAGCGCGTGAGCTGCTCCTCGTGGATCGTCATGCCCAGATCAGCCGCGATCTTAAAGATCGTGTTCCTGGTCACCCCGGGAAGTGGGCCGGCCGAGAGCGGAGGCGTGAAGATCTCTCCGCCGCGGACCACGAATATGTTCTCGCCTGTCGCCTCCGACACGAGCCCCCAGGGGTTCAGCATGACTGCCTCGTCGAAGCCGCCGTGCACAGCTTCGAGCTTCGCCATCGACGAGTTGATGTACGCACCCGTGACTTTCGCCCCCGGGGGAATGATGTTTGGATCGTGGCGCCGCCACGACGACATAGTCATGCGGATCCCGTTGCTCAGCGCCTCTTCACCGAGATACGACCCCCACTTCCACACGGCGATCGACACCTCGATCGGGTTGCGCTCGGGGTTCACACCCATCTCGCCGCCGAAGCCCCGGAACGCGATCGGTCGCACGTAGCAAGAACTGAGCCGGTTCACTTCGACGAGCTCGTGGGCCGCGGTGACGAGTTCGTCGACGGAATATGGGATCTCCATCAGGAAGATCTTTGCCGACCGTTCCATCCGCTCGAGGTGATCGCGCAAACGGAAGACGGCTGGGCCCTTGGAGGTCTCGTAGCAGCGGATGCCCTCGAAGACCCCCGTGCCGTAATGGAGAGCGTGAGACAGGACGTGGACGGTTGCGTTCTCCCAATCGACAAGCTCGCCGTTCATCCAGACCTTGTCGACCGGCTCTATCCCCATCCACCCTCTCCTTTGAGCGTTGGTGACCGACCGGAGCGAGACTACTCGGTGAGGGTCACGAGCCGAGCGTCTCGCAGTCGAGCCTGCTCGGTTATGCGGGAGAGAGTCGCTTCCGGGATGGGCGAGTCGACCGCCAGCGCCATGAGGGCCTCGCCGCCCTCGGTCTTCCGGCCCACCTGCATGTTCGCGATGTTCACACCACCCTCACCCAGAAGGGTTCCGATGATCCCGACCACCCCAGGGCGGTCCTCGTAGCGGAAGAACACCATATTGTCGGCGAAGGCCATGTCTATGTCGTAGCCGTAGACGCGCACGAGCTTCTCGGTGTCGCGCTTGCCCACCAGCACCCCCGCCACGGATACCGTCTCGCCCTTCGCCTGCGCACGAACCTCGACCAGGTTCACGTAGTCGAGCGACTGAGAGGACTTCGACTCCTCGACGGTGATGCCGCGTTCCTCTGCAATCAGAGGCGCGTTCACGAACGTGACGGGTTCGTGCACCACGGCCGAGAACGCCCCCTTGAGCCCTGCGAGGGTGAGCGCACGTGTGTCGTGCTCCGCGATGCCGCCGTGGTACTCGAACCTCAGCCCCTCGATTCCGGCTCCCGTAAGCGCCACCGCGACCCGTCCTAGTCGTTCTCCGAGGTGAAGATAGGAACGCACGGCCTCCGGTATGTCGCTCCCGACGTCGACGTTGACGGCGTAGGGAACGAAGTCGCCGCGCAGCGCCAGGAGCAGCTGCTCGGCTATGGCCAGCCCGACCTTGTCCTGAGCCTCGGCTGTGGACGCACCGAGGTGAGGCGTCACGACGACGTTGGGCAGTCCGAAGAGGGGATGCTCCGTCACGGGCTCGTCCTCGAACACGTCGATCGAGGCGCCGGCAACCCGGCCGTCCTGGAGTGCCTGCAAGAGTGCGTCCTCGGCGATGAGGCCTCCCCGGGCCGTGTTCACGATCCGAGCTCCCGGCCGCACCAGGGCGAGCTCTCGCTCTCCGATGATCCCGACGGTCTCGGGTGTCTTGGGCAGATGGATCGTGATGAAGTCGGCTCGTTCGCAGATCTCCTCCATGCTCTCGACCAGCTCGACGCCCATCTGAGCCGCCCGCGCGGGAGCGATGTAGGGGTCGAAGGCAACTATCCGCATCCCGAAGGCGCTGGCCCGCTGCGCCACGAGCGCCCCCACTCGACCCAGGCCGACGATCCCCAGCGTCTTGCCGTGCAGCTCGACTCCCTGCCAGCGCTCCCTCTCCCACGCGCCTCCCACGAGGGCGTTGTGCGCCTGTGGCACGTTGCGCGCCTGCGCAAGCAACAGGGCCATCGTGTGCTCCGCCGCGGAGAGGACGTTCGATTGCGGCGCGTTCACGACCAGCACGCCCTGCTTCGTGGCGGCATCGACGTCCACGTTGTCGAGACCGACGCCGGCGCGACCGATCACCTTCAGGTTCTCGGCGCGCTCCAGCAGGGCTGCATCCACCCGCGTCGCAGAGCGCACGACCAGGGCGTCGTAGTCCCCGATGACCTCCTCGAGCTCCTCGGGGCTCAGGTCCGTCCTCACGTCCACCTCGAGGTGCTCGCGAAGACGCTCGATCCCCGCCCCCGAGAGGTTTTCGCTGATGAGTACCTTCATCGCCCGGGGATCGTACTAACTACCCTCCGGCTGCTTGCTGAGGGCGCGTCCCCACGGCCAGCACCAGCCGGGGCCTCCAGCTCACCTCACTCTCGCTCAGTCCCCTTACGGCGGCCACGGCCTCGGTTCTCACTCGATCCACATCCTCAACGTGTGCCAGGACGCTCGCCATCGAGAAGCGATAGTCGACGAAAGCTTCCGCTCCGGGCCACGGCACCTCCACCGAGATCGTCTCCGTCTCGACGGTGAGGCCCGCGCTGTCGAACACGCGAGCGAGCGCGCTCTCCGACCCCGTCTCCTCGCTCATCCGCTCCACCAGCTCTCCCGCCTTCGTTTTAGCTCTGCCCGCATGTTTCTCGATCACCTCGAGCACGGCGACCTTGGGCGGGTAGGGATGTTCCTCGGGACGCACCCACGTCATTAGGGCCACGGTGCGCGCGACGCGCGCCATCTCGCGGACGGCCGTGACCGGGTCCGGGAAGTGGTTGATGCCGAAGGCACTCGCGGCTGCCGCGAACACGCCGTCCACGAACGGAAGGCACTCGGCGTCCGCCTGCACTCGCAGCGCCAGTGGATTGTTGACCAGCTGTCCGTGCGAGATGTCCATTGCCACGACGTCGTCCAGGCGGCGCCCCAGGGCTCCCGTCCCGCTGGCGACGTCGAGAGCCGGGGTGCCGCAGGCGCGTACTCGCTCGGCGAGGGGCGCCGCCAGGTGTGAGTAGACGAGCCGGTCCGCGAATTCCGAGAACCTCGCTCCGGAGAGGTCGTAGTCGGCGGCGATGACGCTCTTCGGTTTGCTCAGACCGGGGACCACTCCTCGAGCGCGTCGCGCGCCCGCGCCACCCACCAGTCGAGATCCTCCCTCTCCTTCGCCACCGCCTCATGATCGCGCTCGGTGACGGCAAGAGCCTTGTCCCACCCGAGCTGGACGAGCCCTCCGAGGAGCCCGAGCTCGAGGCTTGCGTCGTCGCACCGTTCCCCCATCTCCGATCTGAAATCCGCCACGAGCTCGGCGTGAGTGGCCTCCACGCGCGTCGCGTTTATGGCCAGATACCAGGCGAGCTCGACGGCCGGAGGAGCGAAGCCGGCACGATCACCCCAGTCGATCATCACGACCCGGTCTCCTTCGAAGCCGAGGTTCCCGAACTTGAGATCCCCGTGGATCAGCGACCCTTCCAAGCCAGACAGTTGAGCGGCGAGGAGGTCCGGGCGCTCGAGGATCGCAATAACGGCATCCGCGACGTCGGCCGGAACTACCTCTGCGAAAACCTCCCACCCTCTGCCGATGAGCTTTGGAACCGGATTCTCGCCGTCGGCCTCCCGCGCTGCGGTCGCCGGCGACAGGAATGCGTAGCGCGTCTCCAGAGAGCACAGCCCGTCCACGTGCTCGCCCCAGAACTCCTCGGCCATAGAGCTCATCGCGGCCATCACCCTGCGGTTTGTATCCCGCGACACGAGCGACTGCTCCGGGATCAAGGCCCGCGACACGTCCTCCATGACGACGAGCCATCCGTCGGCTTCGGTCTCGACCGAGACGACCGCATGATGAACGACGGTAGGCATGCGCGCGAGATAGCCGGAGTCCCACAGGAGTGCGATCCTCCCGTCGTCCAACGTCGCACGTGCGAGCCAATCGCCTCCTCGGCTCAAGCGCTTGACGATCAGGGCGCGGCCGTCGGCAAACGTCACTCGCTCTACGACGTTGCCAGACTTTCCGTCGGGGGCCGCGAGAACCTCACGGTTGACCGCGCTCTCAATCAACGATGGCATCAAGTAGATGCAACCTCGGCGTCGCCGGCCGCGCAAGGGCCTTTCGGCAGGCTACGTAAGAGCGTCGACCACGTAGTCGATGCAGCGCGTGAGCTGTTCGACGTCGGCCGGCTCGATCGCCGGATACAGAGCGATACGAAGCTGGTTGCGACCCAGCTTGCGATAGGGCTCCGTGTCCACGATCCCGTTAGCCCGTAATGCCTGCGCGATCGAGGCCGCTTCGATCTGTTCGACGAAATCGATCGTTCCGACGACGTGACTGCGTTGTGACTCATCCTTTACGAACGGCGTCGCGACGTCGCTCTTGTCGGCCCACGTGTAAAGCACGTCTGACGAATGGTCGCACCGACCAGCGGCCCATTCCAACCCGCCGTTGTCGAGCATCCAGTCGATCTGTTCGACCATCAGGAACAGCGACGCCAGACCGGGCGTGTTATAGGTCTGGTTCTTGCGCGCGTTGTCTAAAGCCCTGCGGAGGTCCAGGCTGGGTGGGACGTAGCGGTCGGAACCTGCCATCCTGTGGATCCGTTCTACGGCCGCCGGCGAGCACAGAGCTATCCACAGACCACCGTCGGAAGCGAAGCACTTCTGAGGAGAGAAGTAGTAGACGTCGAACTCTGCAGGGTCCACCCGCAGACCCCCCGCCGCCGAGGTCGCGTCCACCGCGGCGATCCCCTCGGGGGCCGGCCTTTGCACCGGCATGGCAACCCCCGTCGAAGTCTCGTTGTGTGTCAGGGCGTAGAGATCCACGTCCCCCCGCGGCGCGGGGGCGGGGTGAGTTCCCGGCTCCGATTCGATGATGTCGGGGTCGCTCAGGTGGGGGGCCGCGGCCGCGGCCGCTGCGCACTTGGACGAGAACTCACCGAACACGAGGTGCTGGCTCCTGCGTTCGATGAGGCAGAAGACCATCGCGTCCCAGAAGATCGTCGCCCCGCCGAGCCCAGCGACGACCTCGTAGCCGTCGGGGAGGGAGAACAGCTCGGCCAGCCCTTCTCGGAGACGCCCGACCATGCTCTTGACCCCGGCGTGGCGGTGGCTGGTGCCGAGATACCCACGGGCCCCCTCGTACAGGGCCGCGACGGCCTCGGGCCGCACCTTCGCCGGCCCGGAACCGAAGCGACCGTCGGCCGGACGGAGATCGTGGGGGATGACTACGTCGTGTGCCTCCAAGCCGCCGCCTCCATGTGATTGACTGCGGGCATCATGCCGCAATCACGGCTGGCCCAGAGGGTTCTGAACATCACGGAGTCGTCCACGCTCGCCATCGACACCAAGGCCAAGGCGCTCAAGGCGGCCGGCGAGAACGTGATCAGTTTCGGGACGGGCGAACCAGACTTCCCGACGCCCGAGCACATCGTCCTGGCCGCCGCGGAGGCCGCCCACCATCCGACCTACCACCACTACACGCCCGCGGCGGGCCTTCCAGAGCTCAGAGCAGCGATCGCGCGCAAGACGGAGCGGGACTCCGGCTACGCCGTCGAGCCGTCCCAGGTACTGGTGTCGAACGGCGGCAAGCACGCCCTCTACAACGCGTTCATGAGCGTCCTCGAGCCGGGCGACGAGGTTCTCGTCCCCACCCCCTACTGGGTCAGCTACCCGGAGATGATCAAGCTCGCCGAGGGCACGGTGGTCGAGCTCCCCACGACCGAGGAAACCGGCTTCCGCGTCACGCTCGACCAGCTCGACGGCGCGATCACCGAGCGGACGAAGATGCTGCTGTTCGTATCGCCCAGCAACCCGACGGGGGCCGTGTACCCGCCCGACCAGGTTCGGGCGATCGGCGAATGGGCGCTGTCGAAGGGACTGTGGGTCCTCACGGACGAGATCTACGAGCATCTCGTCTACGGAGACGCGCGCTTCTCGTCGATGCCCGTGCTCGTCCCCGATCTAGCCGACCGGTGCATGGTGGTGAACGGCGTAGCGAAGACTTACGCGATGACGGGCTGGCGTGTCGGGTGGATGATTGCTCCCATAGATGTCACGGCTGCCGCCGCAGCGATGCAGAGCCACGCCACGAGCAACGTCTCGAACGTCGCGCAGGCCGCTGCTCTGGCCGCTGTCTCCGGCGACCTATCCGCCGCAGCCGACATGCGCGAGCACTTCGACCGGCGACGCCGGACCATGCACAAGATGCTGAACGAGATCGACGGCATCGTGTCCTACGAGCCCGAGGGCGCGTTCTACTGCTTCCCGTCGGTCGAACGTGTCCTGGGACGAAGCATCCGGGGTAAGACGCCCGCCAGCGCCCACGAGCTCGCCGATCTGATCCTCGAGGAGGCGAAGGTCGCGATCGTGCCGGGCGAGGGTTTCGGTGCGCCCGGCTACGCGCGTCTGAGCTATGCGCTAGGCGACGACGATCTGATCGAGGGCGTGACCCGCATAGCCGATCTCCTCAGCTGACCCCTTTTTTCGTAACTCACGCCCTCGACGGCCGTTCTCGGGGGTACAGAACGGAGCTACTCCTGAACCCGGCGCTTCGCCGCAGCGATCAGCTCGCGCACGGCGAGGACCTGCTTCTCGCGCAGCATCTCGATGGGGTCGGGTTCGCCGTTGACGATGGCCTCGAAGAACTCCTTACGGTCCTGGTACGTCGGCAGGACCGACTTCGCCCACTCGCGCTGTTCGTCGAGCAGGAATGCCAGCTCCGCGTACTCCGGCCCGAACATCTCCCCCGCCTCCCTCTTCATGCGCTTTGCCAGAGCCGGACTCGCCCCCGAGGTCGAGATCGCCACCGCCAGCGGACCCTCGCGCGAGATCGCCGGCAGGATGAAGTTACACAGGTCGGGGACATCGACCACGTTGACGAGCATCGAGCGCGCCTCTGCGTCCGCGTAGATGCGGGTGTTCAGATCCGTGTCGGACGTGGCCGCAACAACCACGAAGCACCCATCCAGATCGGACGTCCGGTATGCGCGCCGGTTCAGCTCGATCGCTCCCAGATCGGAGAGCTCGTCGACCTCCTTGTGCACATCCGGCGCGACGACGCTCACCGATGCGCCGCAGACCAGGAGCCCGTTGATCTTCTCGAGCCCGACCGAGCCCGCCCCGACGACGAGCGCGCGCCGCCCCTTTAGGTTGAGACAAGCGATGTAGAGGTTCGACTCCAGCACGACTCGAGGCTACTTTCTCGGCCCCCAAGCGACGCTCTGAGCCCCAACGCGACCGGCCGTGACCTCAATTGCCGCAAAGTGACCCCCGCCACAGTCGGGCGCACTCATCCGTGCTCCCCTTCCCTTCCACATGAGTGTCGCTCAGCGGTCATCGCGCGGAAAGGAGGGCTCGGACGTCGAAGCCGGCCTCAGGGCCGCGAGGCAGTTCGGCTTGGTTGGCTACCGCCAGGCCCTCGACTGCGGCTTGTCTCACTCTTCGATCTCGCGAAGGGTGGCAACTGGAGCATGGGTTCGCGTGCTCCCTCGCGTCTATCGTCTCGCGTCCACACCTGAGTCGTGGCGTCAGAGGGCACTCGCGGCCTGCCTGTGGGCGGGCCAGGCGGCCGCCCTCTCCCATCAGGCTGCCGCCTACCTGTGGGGGTTCGAAGGTTTCCGAGAGTGCACCATCGAGGTGATGACACCGAAGAGCCTGCGCGTCTCGGCTCCGTGGCTCGTCATCCACCGGGTTCGACGCCTGACCTCCTTCGATACCACAAGAAGGGATGGGATCCCGGTCACCACCCCATCCCGCACGTTGCTCGACCTCGGAGCCGTTTGCCACGAAGGAGCCGTCGATATCGCAATCGACTCGGCGCTACGAGAGGGTCTTGTCTCGATGCACAGACTGGAGCGTCAACTGGAGACCTCGGGAACGAAACGGCCGCCGAGGAACTTCCGTCCTCCGTCGCCTCCTTCATGTCCGTGGCCGCTCCTACAGTCCTATGGATAGCGGGGGTGAGATCAGGTTTCGCCGTCTTTGCGGCACGTTTGGTCTACCCCGGCCGCAACACCAGTATCCGAGCCAATCCGGCACGCGACGGATCGATTTTGCATATCCCGAGGCGATGCTTGCCATCGAAATCGACGGGTTCGATCCACATTTCGGAAGGAAGGCTTGGCAGTACGACCGTGCCAGACAGAACGAGCTGGTGGCCGAGGGCTAGACCGTCATTCGCTTTACATGGGACGACCTGGTGTGCCGGCCGTCCGACGTCGCCCGCCTGATTCGTCGATTCCTTTCTGCAACGGGCTCGCTCGGCGGAACTGACATAGAAACGAACGTCTAAGAGGGGCTGGCGCGAGGGTGGGCGGTCGTGCGGGCCAGGGTGGCCAGGACACGCAGGTCGCGGCGGAAGATGCGCTTCATCATCGGCCGGAAGCCGGTCAGGCCCACAGCCCCGGCCAGCCCAAGCGGAGGGTCGAGCTCCTCTCGCCAGGAGATGTGCGTACGATCGCCGGGCAGCGGTGTCAGCACTATCTCTCCGTGGCCGGTGACCCACCCGCGATGGTCGATTGCCAGGCGCTTGTTCGGCTCCCATCCACTCACTCTGACCTTGTCGCGCGTCTTGATCCCGCCGATGCGGATGGTGGCCTCTGCCTCGACCCCGATCCCCTCCCGTTTCTCGGATGTCACCGTGAAGTGCGACGCCTCCAGCATCCAGTCGCCTTGTCGCTCCCAATCGGTGATTAAGGCCCACACGACCGAGGTTGGGGCCTCCGCCACCTCGGAGGCCTCGACGGAGATGGGCCAGCCTGCTCGAACCAAGCGGGGGAGCTCCATCACAGCCCGTTTTCTTGGTCTGAGCGGGCCCGGTTTTGTACTCCAGTTAGCACGAAACGGTTAGGTGAGCTTCGAGCGAAGGAGCTCGTTGACGAGACCCGGGTTCGCCCGACCCCTCGTCTTCTTCATCACCCGACCGACGAGAAAGCCCATCGTGTTCAGCTGGCCGGCGCGCACCTTGTCGGCGGCCTCGGAGTTCTCGGCGATGACCTCGTCGACGACGCCCTCGAGCTGGGCGGCGTCCGAGACCTGCTCGAGCCCCTTCTCCTGCGCGATCTCTTCCGCATCGCGGCCGCTCTCGAACATGGCCTGCAACACGAGCTTCGCCTGTTTCCCGGAGATCGTGCCCGCGTCGATCATCTTCACCATCGCCGCCAGTTGCTTGGGAGCGACCTTCGATTCGTGCAGCTCGATCCCCGCCTCGTTGAGCAAGCCGAAGAGGTCGGCGATGATCCAGTTGACGATCCTCTTAGCATCCCCGTCGTAGGCGTCTGCGGCCTCTTCGAACCAGTCCGCAGTTGCGCTCGTCGCGGCCAGCACCTCAATGTCCTTGTCGCCCAGCCCGTACTGCGACGCGAACCGCGCTCGACGAGCCGTGGGGAACTCCGGCATGGACTCACGCAACGAGTCGACCCATTCCACCGGGGGCTCCAACGGCACCAGGTCGGGCTCGGGGAAGTAGCGGTAGTCGAAAGCGTATTCCTTGGTCCGCATCGACGACGTCGTACCCGTCTTCTCGTCGAAATGACGAGTCTCCTGTACGAGCTCCTCGCCGGAGTCGAGAGCCCGCCGCTGTCTCTCCTCCTCGTACATCAAGGCGCGGACGACCGATCGAATCGAATTCATGTTCTTGACCTCGACCTTGGCTCCGTGCTCCGTCTCGCCGCTACGCCGGACCGAGATGTTTGCGTCCACTCGCAGAGAGCCCTCCTCCATGCGCACGTCGCTCACTCCGAGCGACTCGACCAGCGCGCGCAGCTCAGACACGAAAACGCGCGCTTCTTCCGCGGAGGAGATATCGGGCTCGCTCACGATCTCGACCAACGGGGTGCCCGCCCTGTTGAAGTCCTCCAGTGAGTAATCGGAGTCCGCGATCCGGCCCGACCCTCCGACGTGTATCGACTTGCCGGTATCCTCCTCGAGGTGTACGCGCGTGATACCGACGCGCTTGGTGCCGAAGTCGCCCGAGATCTCGATGAAGCCCTTCGAACAGAGGGGATGATCGTATTGAGAGATCTGATAGTTCTTCGGGATGTCGGGATAGAAATAGTTCTTGCGGTGGAACAGGCACCATCCTGCAATCTCGCAGTTGAGCGCGAGACCGATCTTCATCGTGTGCTCGATAGCTTTCTCGTTCGGAACCGGGAGCGACCCGGGCAGCCCGAGGCACACAGGGCACGTGCGCGTGTTCGGCTCGCCGGCGAAGGCGACCTCGCAGCCACAGAACATCTTCGACTTGGTCGACAGCTCCACGTGGATCTCGAGCCCCACCGTGGTCTCGTAGACATCGGTGATGCTCACAGTGGGGGCCTGCTCTCCATCGAGCCCGCCCACCCGAGATCCTGTTCGAAGGCGTATGCGGCGCGGAACATCATCTTCTCGTCCAGAGCCTTCGCGATGATCTGCACACCCACCGGCAGGCCGTCGTCCGGTGAGAGGCCGCACGGCACGCTGATTCCTGCGTTACCCGCGAGGTTCACCGGCACGGTGAAGACGTCCGAGAGATACATCGCGAGTGGGTCCTCCGTTCGTTCGCCGATTTTGAACGCGGTGGTCGGCGACGTTGGGCAAACGATGAGATCGACCGCGTCGTAGGCGCGCTTCAGGTCCTCGATGATCAACGTGCGTACCTTCTGCGCCTTCCCGTAGTAAGCGTCGTAGTAGCCGGCAGACAACGCGTACGTCCCGAGCATGATGCGGCGCTTCACCTCCGTCCCGAAGCCCTCGTCGCGCGTGCGAGAGGTCATGCGGATGATGTCGTCCCCTTCGGCCCGGAATCCGTATCGCACTCCGTCGTAACGAGCCAGGTTCGCCGACGCTTCCGCCGGAGCGATCAGGTAGTACGCGGAGATCGCGTGCTCGAAAGACGGAAGAGACACCTCCTCCAGGGTGGCGCCGAGCTTCTCGAACCGTTGATAGGCCTCGTCGACCCGCGCGCGCACCCCGGCCTGCGTCCCTTCTCCCGACTCGAACTCCTTGACCATCCCGATGCGCAGCCCCGAGATGCCTGCGTCGATACCGTCGAGGTAGTCGGGGACCTCTTCGTCCAGGGAGGTCGCGTCGAGGGCGTCGTGGCCTGCCGCTACCTTCAGCAGCGCGGCTGCGTCCTCGACCGTGCGCGTGATCGGCCCCGCCTGATCGAGCGACGAAGCGAACGCGATCATGCCGTATCGCGACACGAGCCCATAGGTCGGCTTCATCCCGACGAGGCCGCAGAGTGAGGCCGGTTGGCGCACGGACCCTCCCGTGTCGGTCCCCCAGGCCCAGGGAGCCGCTCCGGCCGCCACGGCCGCGGTGGCACCGCCGGAGGAGCCTCCGGGGACGCGGTCCCCGTCCCAGGGATTGCGGGTCACGTGGAAGCCCGAGTTCTCGGTCGACGACCCCATCGCGAACTCGTCCATGTTGAGCTTGCCCAGCATCGGCATCCCGGCGGCTCCGCAGCGAGCGACGACGGTGGAGTCGTAAGGGGGAACGAAGCCGTCCAGGATCCTCGACCCGCTCGTCGAGGCGACACCCTTGGTGACGAATACGTCCTTGTATCCGATCGGAACCCCGTCGAAGCGCGAGTGGGCCTCTCCACGGCCGCGCCGCTCGTCCGCGGCGCGAGCGTCCTCGAGCGCCCGATCGTCGGTGCGGGTCAGGTAGGCGGCGATCGAGCCCTCCACCTCCTCGGCGCGGGCGATCAGGGCCTCGGCGATCTCCGCCGAAGAGACCCCGCCGGAGGCAAGAGAGTCGGCGAGCTCCACCGCGGATCGCCATACGAGCTCGCCGGTCACGTATCCACTCCATCGAGGACCTGTCCGACGGTTCTCAGACAATTGTCAGACAGTTGCCTGACACGCAACACCCGATGCATCACGCGTCCTCGATGATTCGAGGAACCCTGAAGCGCCCGGCCTCTGCCGCGGGGGCATTGGCCAGAGCCTCGTCCTGCGTAAGACCGGTACGGACCTCGTCCGGACGCATGACATTGCGAATCGGCAGGGAGTGGGACGTTGGCTCGACGGCGTCGAGATCGAGCTCCTGGATCTTCTCCGCATGGGCCAGTATCTGCGCGAGCTCACCCATCATCCGTTCCCGTTCGTCCTCGTCCAGCGCGAGGCGCGCCAGCCGGGCGACGTGATCAACCGCCTGCCTATCGATGGCCATGACGTGGGGATACTAGTTTGGATACCTTTGCGGCATGGGGTTCCCGAGATCGCTGCTGGCCGATCACGAGAAGGTCGTCTTCGAGCTCCGCCCGCATTGGATCTCGGCGGCACCGCCCGTGTTGTGGACACTCGTCCTGCTTCTGGGTTTGTTCCTCGGTTACCAGGCGATGGAGGCGATCTTCTCGAAGGAGTCGACCCAGGAGACGGCCAAGAGCGTGGTGGGAGGGCTGTTCACCCTGGCGTGGATCTACTTCGCCCTCATCCCGTTCCTTCGGTGGCGATTCACGATATTCGTGCTGACGAGCGATCGGTTGATCACTCGGAGCGGGATCATCGCGAAGCACTCCAAGGAGATACCGCTGGAGCGAATCAACGACGTCGCGTTCACGCAGACGGTTCTCGAGCGGGTGTTTGGAGCCGGCGACCTCCTCGTGGAGTCCGCGGGAGAGCGAGGCCAGACCCGCATCGGGAACGTCCGTAAGCCCGAGCAGGTGCAGCTCATGATCTACAAGGCGACCGAGGCGAACTCGGATCGGATGATGCAGCCACGCTCGGCCGCGGCCGTGGGGGGAAGCCAGAGCATCCCGGAGCAGATCGAGGCCCTCGCTCGCCTGCGGAAGGCCGGTGCCATCTCGGAGGAGGAGTTCCAAACCAAGAAGAAGGAGCTGCTCGACCGGATGTAGCCGGAGGGCTCCATCACTATTGCCTTGTGTCCCGAGCGACTCGAGGGCCGGGAGATACTACGGATTGGATTTCGCCGCGAGGGGGGTGGCGCAAGTAGGCCGGATAGCTGACGATAGTGACCCTATGACCGACTCCGACCGGGGCGGCCGCAAGCCTGGGCTGGCCTTTCCCGACCACGACAAGGGGCCCGTCGAGTATCAGTCGCGTGAGCGGGAGGAGGACCGCCCGACGCGCAAGCCCCTCGCGTGGTGGGATCGCGTCAAGATCCTCGCCTTCGTGCTGGGCGCGTGGCTCTTCCTGTTCTGGGCCGCCGTAACCGAGAACCCGCTGCTCTCGATCCGGGAGGTCGCGGAGCTGACCGCTCGCTCCCACGGCTGGCTGCTGGTCCTCGCCGGGATCGAGTTCCTGCGCCAGCTTCACTACCTGATCAGCGAGGGCTCGGCCGCCTACCACCGCTTGTGGACTCAGAGGGTCTTCGGAGGCTGGGACAAGCGCCTGGCGCGGATGAACGACTGGAACCGCTTCCGTCTCGGCCGCGCTCTGAAGTGGCTCTTTTATCTGGCGGTCATCGACCTGGTCATCGCCGGTGCCATGGATCTCTCGCCGGCGACCGCCATCTTCGAGCTCCCGGGCATCCTTATCGCCGCGGCGCCGCTCCTCATCCGGGTCGTCTTCCTCTTCTTCATCGTCATCATCCAGTTCGTCGGGCTCTTCTGGTTCCTGTCACGTGGCGGAGTCGACGTCTACTTCCCCGACGACATCAAGACCCGCTTCACCGACGTGTGGGGGCAGGACAGCGTCCTCGAGAAAATCAAGGAGAACATGCTCTTCCTCGACGCCCCCGAATCCATCGAGGACAAGGGCGGCTACGTTCCCGGCGGGATACTGCTGTGGGGGCCTCCGGGAACAGGGAAGACGCTCATGGCCGAAGCTGTCGCGGGCGAGACGGGGAAGCCGTTCGTCTTCGTCGACCCGGGGGCGTTCATCAACATGTTCATGGGGGTGGGCATCCTCAAGGTCAAGGGTCTGTTCCGCAAGCTCCGCAAGCTCGCCGTCCGCTACGGCGGAGTGATCGTCTTCTTCGACGAGGCCGACGCACTCGGGAACCGCGGGATGCTCACCGGCGGAGGGCCGTGGGGCCAGCCGGCGATGACCCCCGCCCCGTGGCAGGTCGCCGACGGCTGCAACGGTCTCTCCTACATGTCGCCCGTATCCCAATCGCTGATCGTCCGCTCGAGTCTTCACAGTGACGTCGCCGAGCGCCGGGGGCGAGTGTTCGACCGCATCTTCATGGGCGGCATGGGCGGCGGAGGCGGCGGTATGGGGACCTTGCAAGCGCTCCTCACCGAGA
This sequence comes from Actinomycetota bacterium, assembly GCA_050694215.1. Lineage (GTDB taxonomy): Bacteria > Actinomycetota > CADDZG01 > CADDZG01 > WHSQ01 > JBOGXB01. Next base: position 10,310 of record JBOGXB010000002.1, on the reverse strand, counting down.
TGTCGGGTCTCAAGAAACCGCGCGGCTTCTGGAATCGCATCGTCCGGCGCGCGCTCGGAATGCGCCCGAAGCCGCCGCCCAAGTACCGCATCCTGATAATGATGGCCACGAACATGCCTCAAGCGCTGGACGAGGCGCTGCTGCGTCCGGGTCGTCTGGATCGCATCTACAAAGTCGGCTATCCATCGAAGGTGGGGCGCGTCCGCACTTACGTCGGCTACTTCGACAAGGTCAACCACGAGCTGGCCGAGGAGGAAGTCGATAGGCTGGCGACGATCACTCCCTACTCGACCGGTGCGACGATCAAGGACCTCGTCAACGAGGCGCTCATCAACGCCATTCGGAGTGGCCGCGACACGATCCAGTGGCCGGACGTCATCAAGGCCAAGCAGCTCAAGGACCTCGGCCCCCCCGAGGACGTCGAGTACATCGAGCGCGAACGCCATGCAGTCGCCATCCACGAGGCTTGCCACGCGGTCGTCGCTTACAGGGTCCGTCACCACCTGACGATCGACATCGCGACGATCGAGAAGGGCGGAACGTATCTAGGCATGGTTGCATCGATACCACCGGAGGACCAGTTCACTCGCTGGCGCAGCGAGTACGAGGCCGACATCATGTCGAGTCTCGCCGCACTCGCAGGCGAGCGGATGTTCTTCGAGGGAGACAACTCGTCGGGCGTCTCCGGAGACCTCGAGGGCGCAACCCGGATCGCCACCCTGATGGAGGGCTATTGGGGTATGGGAACCACCGTCACGTCTCACGGCGTCACGCACGAGGTCGGCATCGGTGGCGGAGGCAAGCCGGGCAAGGAGAAGGGCAAGAAGGAGCCGGATCTTCTCAACACGGACCTCGGCGAACGCATCGAGGACAAGCTCGGCGAGCTGTTGAGGCTCACTCAGGAAGTGCTGGAGGAGAACCGGGGGGACGTCCTCGCTATCGCGCATGCGCTTGAGACCCACAAGACCGTGACCGGCGACGACGTCGAGGCGATCATCGAGGGCCGCGAGGGGCCGCTCATCGACGGGCGTCCCTACCACTCGAAGGAATTCGGGGAGATGGCCGAGGCATACCACGCCCAGGTGGTGGCGGCCCACAAGCGGCACTCGCGTGTGGACCTTCCGCTGCCGGTCCTGGCCGGAAGCCACTTCGGTCCGGAGCAGGTCGCGACGCAGGCGGACCACAGCACGGCAGACGACGACTAGGCGGGCGGTTGCCCGAAAAGGACTACTCGTGCTGTTCTTTGATCCGAAGAGCCTCGGAGATGTCGTCGAAGAACAAGTCGAGAAGGCGGGGGTCGAACTGCCCTCCCCGGCCTTGCTTCATGATCTCGAGCGCCTCCCCGAGGTTGAACGCCTTGCGGTAGACGCGATTCGTCGTTAGCGCGTCGAAGACGTCCGCGATGGCCCCGATTCGGCCCTCGAAGGGGATCTCCTCCCCCCCCAGCCCGTTGGGGTAGCCGCGTCCGTCGAACCACTCGTGGTGCATAAGGGCGATCTCAGCCGCCAGCTTCAGCAGCTCGGAGTCCGAGCCGGCCAGGATTCGATACCCGATCTCCGCGTGCGTCCTCATGATGTCGAACTCCTCCCGCGTGAGTTTGCCGGGCTTCAGCAGGATGTGGTCCGGGATACCGATCTTGCCGACGTCGTGCATGATGCTGGCGACACGGATCAGCTCGCTGCGTTCTTGGTCGGCCCCCGCGCTGCGCGCTAGTAGGGCGCAGTAGCGGCTCATGCGATGGATGTGATGCGCGGTCTCGTCGTCGCGGAACTCGGCCGCGATCGAGAGCCTCTCGACCGTTTCGGCACGCGATCCCTGAAGCTCGTCGCGCGCCCACTCGAGGTCCTGCACTGCCTTCCACAGCTCGGCCGTTCGCTCCTGGACCATCTGTTCGAGCCGCTGGCGGTGTCTGCGGTTCTCGATCTCGAGAGTTCGTCTCCGCAGCGCGTTGAACACGTTGATGAGGATCTCGTTTCCCTGGAACGGCTTGACGACGTAGCCGTACGCGCCCAGCTCGAGTGCGGCATTGGCCAGCGCGGTGTCGTCCTGACCGGTAACCATCACCGTCGCAGTATTGGGATGGTTGGCGATCACGTCCTGAATGAGCTCCATGCCGGAGTCCCCGGGCATGTTCATGTCGGTGAGGACGAGCTGGAATTCATCTCCGTCGAGCTTCGATCGCGCCTCGAGAGTGTCGGCAGCCTCGGTGCACTCGTAGCCGTGTCGCGCGAGCAGGCGAGTCAGCAGACGCCGGATCGGGGCCTCGTCGTCGACCACGAGGACACGAGCAACTCCCTGCTGCGTCGGCTCTCCCGCGCTCATCACTGCCGGCTCGCGAATCATCGTTTGAGAACCTCCCGTATCTTCTCCAGCAGATCATCGGCATTGAAGGGCTTCTGGATGAAAGCTGCCCCCTCCTCCAGGACTCCGTGTTTGGCGATGATGGAATCCGTGTAACCGGACATGTAGAGGGTCGGCACGCGGTTCCCGGTCGCGAGACGCTCGGACAGCTCCTTGCCAGACATCCCGGGCATGATCACGTCGGTCAGCAGCAGATCGGCGCCCCCCTCGGGTGCGTAGTACAGGTCCAGGGCCTCCTCCGCGGAAGCGGCGGGGATCACCCTGTAGCCGCCCCGGGTGAGCACCCGCACCACGAGGTTGCGCACGGGGGCTTCGTCCTCAACCAAGAGGACTGTCTCTCCGTCACCCTTCGTGCCGTTCAGCTTCGGAGATCTCCCCGCAGGATCGGCATCGTCTGTTACCACCGGGAAGTAGATGCGGAACGTGGTCCCATGATCCACCTCCGAGTAGCAGGAGATGTAGCCGTTCAATTGCTTCACGATCCCGTAGACCGTCGCGAGCCCGAGGCCGGTGCCCTCACCTCTCTTCTTGGTCGTGAAGAAGGGTTCGAAGATCTGGGCGCGGATCTCGTCCGTCATGCCGCGACCGGTGTCGCTCACCGTCACACACGCGTAGTCGCCTTCCTTGAGGCCTTCCCTGCGCTTGGCATGAACTTCATCGACCACTACGTTCGAGGTCTCTAACACTAGCGAGCCACCCTCGGGCATCGCGTCGCGTGCGTTGACCGCGAGGTTCATCAGCACCTGTTCGACCTGTCCGGGATCAACCTTGGTGATCCACAAGCCTTCCCGGCCGACGATCTGGAGATCCACGTCCTCACCGATGGTTCGCTTCAGCAGCTTCTCCGTGTCCGACACGATGTCGTTGAGGTCCACATTCCGGGGCTCCATGAGCTCCTTGCGAGAGAAGGCAAGAAGCTGACGAACGAGGTTGGCGCCGCGCTCCCCCGCGCGTTTGATCTCTTCGAGGTCCTCGCGCCGCGGGTCCGAGCGGTCGAACTCTTCCTCCAGGAAGCTCGCGTAGTTGATGATCACCGCGAGCAGATTGTTGAAGTCATGGGCGATGCCCCCGGCCAGACGCCCGATGGACTCCATCTTCTGGGCCTGTCGAAGCTGCTGCTCGAGCTTCCGGCGTTGCCCCTCCGACTGGTTGCGCTCGGTGACGTCGTGAACGGCCGCCAGGGCGGCGTCCCTGTCCTCGAAGTCGATGGTCTGCCAGTGGATCTCGACCTCGAGGACGCGACCGTCCTTGGTGACGTGCCTCCACGTGCCGGCGTGCTCGCCGTGAGATTGCTTTCGCTCCCTGAGGAACTCGAGGAGGGAGGATACATCCTCGCTCGGACGGATATCGGTGATTTGCATCCTCAGGAATTCGTCCTCGGAATACCCGTACTTCTCCACCGCCGCTGCGTTGACCGCAAGGAAGCCAAACGATTCGCGATCCCACACCCACATCGGGATGGGGTTCGTCGCGAACAGAGCACGGAACTTCTCCTCGCTGTGCCTGACCGCACGGTCGGTGCTCGCCCTCTCGATCGCGATCGCCGCGAGCTGCGCGGCTCTGTCGGCCGTCTCGAGATCCCAGGAGGTGGGCTCTCCAGGATGCTTGTGATACACGCAGAAGGTCCCGAGCAAGCCGTCGCCGTTCGAGGAGCGGATCGGGAACGACCACGCCGACCTCAATCCGACGCTCAGGGACATCTCCCGTGAGCCCTCCAGTCGCGGATCCGTGGCGATGTCCGGGGAGACGAACAGGCGCTTGGAGGAGGCCGCGATTCCGCAGGGCGTTCCGGCGGCGTCGACCGACACACCCGAACCAAGCGCATCCTTCAGCTTCGCAGGAACGCTCGGACCCGCAACGAGGTCGAGCGTCTCGCCGCTCTCGTCGAGCAGCATGACCAAGCACAGGGCGTCGTCACCGAGCTGCTCCACCGTCTTCACCAATACGGACAATGTGTTCTCGAGGGGATCGCCCTCGGCGATCATCCGAAGGACCTCGCTCTGGCCTTGGTGGCGCGCTTCCGCTTCCTTGCGCTCTGTTATGTCGTGGAAGTTGGCGACTATCCCTTCGATCGAAGGATCGTTGAGCCTGTTGGCGACGGTGAACTCGAGCCAGATCCACGATCCATTCTTGTGTCTTGCCCTGATCTCATTGGTGCGCACACTGTCGTCGGAAGCAAGGACGTCGGCACCGACGGACGCAGCGAGCTCGAGGTCGTCTGGGTGCAGGAAATTCATGCCGACGGACCCGACGAGCTCCTCTGGCCGGTACCCCAGCAGTCGCTCTATCCCGGGGCTCACGTATTTGTTGACGCCCGATGCGTCGGTGATGCTGACCACGTCGTGTGCGTTCTGGATAAGCGAGCGGAAGCGCTGCTCGCTCGCGCGTAGCGTGTCCTCCATCTCCTTGCGCTCCGTCAGCTCGCGCAGGTAGGCGACGAAGACGGGTTCCTCGTCCGCCTCGAGCATGGTGATCGCGAGCTCGACCGGGAACTCCGAGCCGTCGGACCGCATCCCGGAGATCTCGATGCGCCGGCCGAGCACCCTGGGCTCGTGGGTCTCGACGAAGCGCTTGAGGCCGGCGATGTGAGCGTCGCGCAGCGACGGCGGGACGATGGTGTCGGCAAGCGGCCGGCCGACGACCTCCTCACGTGTGTAGCCGAAGGTCCTCTCCGCCGCCGGGTTGAACTCCAGGATGCGTCCCTCCCGGTCCGCGAGGATCACACAGTCGAACGACGACTCGAAGAGCGCCTGCTTGCGGAGCTCGCTGCGGCGCAGCTCCTCTTCAGCGTCCTTGCGAGCGGTGACGTCGATCATGAAGCCGTGAAAGAGACCTCCGGATCCGTCCTCCAGGTAGCTCGCCTGGTCGCGCACCCATACGACCCGTCCGTCGCGGGCGATCATCCGGTACTCCGGTTGGTCCGATTCGGAGGTACCGATCAGATTGCCCTCGGCTTCCATGACGCGGGCTCGGTCTTCCGGATGGATGTGCCGGAACCACATTGTCGGGTCCGCGGTCCACTCGTCGGGGGAGTAGCCGAGCACGTCCTCGATCTGCGGGCTCACGTAAAGCCAGCGACCTCTCTCGCCGGGCTCGGCCGTGTACACGACGCCCGGCACGGACTCCAGGAGGTCGCGATAGCGCTTCTGGGCAACGCGGACCTCCTCCCGCAGCTCCCGATCTTCCAGGGCGTCCCGAACGACCTCGCCGAGCCGGTCGAGATTGTCTTTGGGTAAGTGTGCCGCCGCGCCCGCTTTCAGACACGCGACCTTCTCTGCCTCGCGGATCGGTCCGGTGACGAGGATCACCGGCACCTTCAATTCCGACGCGTTCACCAGCTCGACGACGCGCCGGGCTTTGAGGTCTACAAGAGTGTTGTCGGCGAGGATCAAGTCGAGATCTCGAGTCAACGCAGCGATAAGAGCGTCCTCCGAGTCGACGCGGCCCCACTCGAGATCGAACCCGGCTCTCTGGAGCGCCCAGGCCATCAGCTCGGCGCCGCCCGCGCCGTCATCGACGATCAATGCATGGAGTGAGAGCGTGCTTCCCTCCCTCGTCAAGGTCTCGCCTCCCACTCCATCGAAAGGGCCAAAACGGCATGGAATCACTCCGAACAGGACATATATCGGCGTCCTGGGCCCGGCTCTGGAATCGATGGTCAGAGAGGGCATGTCGAGCCGCACGCCTAGGATTACGCTCCTCCTTCCGTGCAACTGGGGAGACGTGATGGACTTCGCCGTTCCGGCCGAATACGCAGAGTTGCAGAAGGACCTCGAGTCGTTCATCGATCGCGAGCTGAGACCGCTCGAGGAGGCCGAGCTCGCCCCCGAACGCGACGACGTGCCGATCGAGCTCCGTGACCGCGTCCGCAGGCGATCGGCGGAGCTTGGCTTTTACGCGGCCGACTTTCCTGAGGACCTCGGCGGAAGCGGCCTGCCTCAGCTCGGGATGGTTCTGCTCCGGGAGGCCGCGGCGCGCACCGGATGCAGGCTCGCCGCGTTCACGCTCTACGGCCCGGAGGGCCCAACGGGCGTGCTCCTCGCGGGTACCGACGAGCAGAAGAAGAGATATCTCATGCCACTCATCACCGCGGAGAAGTCCATGTGCTTTGCGTTGACCGAGCCCGACGCCGGGTCCGACGCACAGAGCATCAAGACGACGGCCGTCAACGATGGTGACGAGTGGGTCCTAAACGGTCGCAAGCACTTCATCACGAATGGAAAGCACGCCGACTTCGCCCTCGTATTTGCGGCCAACGACAGGGAGAAGAAAGCTCAGGGTGGAATCACCGCGTTCATCGTCGAGAAGGAGACTCCCGGGTTCTCTGTAGGGCGGGGCCAGATCGGCATGGTCGAAGGTGAAGGCCAGTTCGAGCTCGTCTTCGACGATTGCCGCGTGTCGGACGAGCAGGTGCTTGGAGGACCCGGCAACGTGGGGATGGGCTTCTACTCAGCCATGCAATTCCTCGCGATGGGACGCCTTTCGATCGGCGCGCTGTGCAACGGCATCGCCGACTACTGCTTGCGCCTCGGCGTCGACTATGCCAAGGATCGCAAGGCCTTCGACCGCCCGATAGGCAAGAACCAGTACGTGCAGGGACATCTCGTCGACTCCTTGATCGAGATACGCGCGTCGAAGCTGATGACCTACGAGTGTGCGTGGAAGTACGACCACGGCGACCCCGTCGTCCAGGAGTCCTCGATCGTGAAGCTATATGCGTCCGAGATGGTCAATCGCGTCGTCGACCGAATGATCCAGGTGCACGGAGGGATGGGGTGGATGCGAGAGCTGCCGCTGGAGAGGATCTACCGGCTGGTACGGATATTCACCCTCGTCGAAGGCACCTCGGAGATACAGAAGTACATAATCGCCAAGAGCCTGGGCCTGTAGCGCCCTAGTCTTCGTCCTCCTCGAGCAGGTCCGTCGCGGCGATCGCAGCGGACCAGCCGTCCGCCGGATGCTCCACCGCCACGCGCAGCACCCACCCCTTCTCGACCTCGCCCTCGTCCCAGACATAGAAGCCCAACCCCGAACCCGCGGCGGCGAGCTCGTCGGGCTCGACGGGCCAAGAGGTACCGGCGGCCAGCGAGACCACGTACCAGGACATGAAGCGGCCCAGCGCAGCGCCGCGTCGACGGCCGTGCGCTCCCCCGCTCGCCGCCGCCCAGGCCATGCGCTGCAGCGCGAGATCGAGCTCGACGGGGCACATCCGGATGCTGGTGGGAGCCAGAGCCGATACCGCCGCGGCCGCGTTGCCTTCGACGGCCACTGCACGCGCCGCACCGTTCGACTCAGCGGTCCACGGTTGCACCAGGTCGAGAAGCGCAGCGACCAGCTCCGGGTCGTCGGCGGTGGGTCCCGCGCTCGCCGACACCTTCTCGAATCGTCGCTTTGGCTCCCACGGCTCGGCGATCTCGACGTGGTCGGAGCGATACGTCGCAAGGGCATAGCTCGGCTCCCAGGCTTGAAGCTTGAGCGGAATGCCGAGGTCCTCCGGGTGCGCGCGCTCGTCGTGCTGGAGGTCCTCGCCGCGCATCACCCGCTCCTGGGCGATGTAAGCGGCGTGCTGCGGAGATTCGATGTGAGGCGCAAGCTCGTCCCACGTATGTGTCGACGCGGCGACCTCGGTCAGGGGGCCGAGCATGAAGCGGTGTGAGACCGCGTCGAGGACGTCGGCCGCATACTCGGCGGGGGCCTCCAGTGCGACGCGATAGTCGATGTGTGCAGCTATCGGCCAGAGCTGCTTGCCGCGTTCGAGAGCATGCTCGCAGCGCTCGGCCAGGTCCAGGAGCTCCTCCCACGCGCGCTCGCCGCACAGCGCGTCGACCGCCCCGAGCAGCGCGTTCATGTCCGCCGCCTCGATGAGCTCCTGGTAGCGGCCGGTCATCGATGCCGCAGGATGGGCAAGAGCATGCGCCGCGAGCGTGCCCTACGAGAGCCGCGCGGCGATCTTCTTCGAGGCGCGGTTCGCGATCGCGTAGATCGACAGCATCGGGTTCACTCCGGACGCGTCGGGGAAGGTCGATCCGTCCACGACGAAGAGTCCCTCTACCTCATGGCACTCGTTGCGGTCGTCGACGACCGAGGCGGTTGGGTCGGTTCCCATACGGCACGACCCCATCTGGTGGTAGGAGAACAACGTCATCCCCTTCCGCACGCCCCTGCTACGGATCTCCCCCGCCCACTCTTCGTGACGCGATCTCGTCCCGGGCTCGTACGTTATCGGCCGGGTGTGTGTCGTGTGGACCTCGCGCGCCCCTGCCGCCTCCATCACCTTTCCGGCGGCCACGAGGCCCTGGGTGATCCGCTTCTCATCGTCGGAGCTCAGCCGGTACACGACGCGCGGCGTACCGTCCCTCGCGATGCGAACACGACCGGCAGACCGGTCGCGCGGTAGAACGGCACAGAGGGACACCTTCGCGAATTCCTTCATCCGGTTTCGGTGATCCGCGCCCGACAGCCACGTGAATGCTGCAGCAGATCCGGCCCCCGGATGCACCGGCACGGTCTCGAATATCGGTCCGTAGCCGCCGTCCCAGTGACGGAACTCGTTCGAGTAACGCGCCTGGGTGGTCCCCTCCCACGCGCGCACGTCCTCGTCGAAGACCGCGAAGGCCGCGCTGCCGGGATGCAGATGCAGGTTCCTGCCCACCTCTCCCCTGAGACCCGAACGCAAGAGCAGCGCGGGGGTCTCGATCGAGCCACCCGCAGCCACGACCGTTGGGGCCTTAACGCTGAGGTGATGACCGTTCGCGGTGCCCTCCACGCCCGTGCACCTCCCGTCGTCGATCAGCACCTTACGCATATCCGCCCCGGTGACGATCCGGACTCCATGCGAAGCCGCGTCCTCGAGGTACGTGCGCATCGTCGACTGCTTCGCCCCGACGCGACAGCCGAAGCCGCAATAGCCACACTGCTCGTCCTGGGTGCAACCCCGCACCGCTCGAGGCATCTGGTCCACGTGCCAACCCAGCTTCTTGAGTCCGTCCTCCATCAGCGAGTCGCGCTTACCGGCCGCCGAGGAATCGACGTTCACGCCGAGCCGTTCGACGACCTCGTCGAGTGACTCCTCGTACTCACCCGACACGAACCAGTCGATCCCCGAGATCTCGGCCCATTGCCGTCTGACGTGATCCGGAGTTCGGAACGCGGTCGCGTAGTTGACCAGCGTGCCCCCACCGAGGGTCGACCCCGCCACGATCACGACCCCAAGGTCTGCCGTCGAGAGAGTCATCCCGTAGAGGTACATGTCCCGTGTCGCATCGGACTCGTAATGCGTGAAGTCCGACTCGCTGTGGTATCGGCCCTTCTCTACAACGATCACGTCGAGACCGGCGGCGGTGAGGTTGCCGGCAGCGCAGCCTCCCCCCGCCCCGGAACCCACGATCACGACATCGCATGCGAGCTCGGCATCCTCGGTGAGCTCCATGGGCTCGAGCCGCTTCGGCTCCTGTGAAGGGGGGCCGAGGGGGCCGGGGTAGCCCATCGCATCCCACTCCGGACCCGGGAACCCATACGCGGCGCTCAAGGCCAGGTTACGCACGACGGCCGCGAGCCGTCGCTGCACCGGCAGCCGGCTGGCGTTCCACCTCTGGACGAGGGATTCGGCCGCGGCCGGAGACAGCCACGAGACGGGTACCGCCTTACCGGTAAGCGCGACGGCGCCGAGCTTCGAGTCCAGGAACCTCAGGGTGGATAGCAGCTGCTTCCTGTCGGCCGCGGAACCGATGTCACCGATCTTCTGGAGCATGCGGCCCGGGACCTCCGGGGAGTAGGTCGGGCCGAGAACGCCTCGCGCGAGCGCGGCCAGAGCAGGCTCCACCGGGCGTCGGGGACCCGACATCGACGGTCAGCGCCGCCGGGGCGGCCGGCGCGAGCGGCGGTGTGGGCGGACCTTCGGCGACCTCCGCCGCCTCTGGGGCTCCGGAGCCGGGGCGGGCCGAGGCCGC
>JBOGXB010000001.1:0-81717 GCA_050694215.1 Actinomycetota bacterium | reverse complement strand
CCGCAAGGGTGGGCCCGGCGCGGCTGATAGACAACTTCCTGGTCGAGACGGGATGAGTGGGAGGCGGTGCCGGGAGTGATCCGACTTGAGCTAGTGCCTCGGCCAGCAAAGTACAGCGCGTTTTGGCCGTGCGAATCCACGTGGCTGTTGCAACACCTCTGTTGGATAACGATGGAGGTGGTGCCGTTGCCGGGTCCAAGGCTGTCCCTTGACGAACGCTGCTTTATCCAGATCGGGCTGTGCCAAGGCGTGTCCCGACGACAGGTAGCGCAGGAGCTCGGGCGGGCTCCCTCGACGATCAGCCGAGAGATCCGCCGCAACACAGCACCCAGTCCCAGGAGCCATTACCGGGCTCCGGCGGCGCACCGCCGGGCGACGCAGAGGGCACGCCGGCCCAAGGCGTTCAAGCTCGAGCGCCATCCGCGCCTCGCCCGTAAGGTCGAGAGGCTGCTCGAGAAGAAATGGTCGCCCGAGCAGATCGCTGCCCACCTGCGCAGGACACATCCGAATGATGAACGATGGTGGGTGTCGCCTGAAGCCATCTACCGTGCGCTCTACGTCCAAGCTCGAGGTGTCCTCAAGCAGGAGCTGGTCCGTCATCTGCGTCGGGCACACCGGAGGCGACGCAGCGGTCCCGAACGCAGAGGACGCTTCTCGGACATGGTGATGATTTCCGAGCGTCCCCCCGAGGCCGATGATCGGGCGATCCCAGGCCACTGGGAGGGAGATCTCATCGCGGGAGCGCGCAGCGAGTCCTTTGTCGGCATGCTTAACGAGAGGACCACGCGACTGACCCTGCTGTTTCCGGTTCCCGATCGCACCGCGGAGTCGGTTACCGCAGGCCTGGCGAAGGTCGTGAGGAAGTTGCCGCTGCACGTGCGCCGATCGCTGACGTGGGACCAGGGCAAAGAGATGTCGCAGCACACCCGCTTCACGGTCGACAGCGGAGTCCAGGTCTACTTCTGCGACCCCGGTGCCCCATGGCAGCGAGGCACGGCGGAAAACACGGTCGGCCTCCTGCGTCAATATCTCCCCCGCACCGCGGATCTCTCTCACTTCTCGCTCCGGGAACTCAATGCGATCGCTGCCGAGTTGAACGGTCGTCCACGAAAAACCCTCGGTTGGGACTCGCCCGCCGAGGCCTATGCTCGGGTGGTGGGTGTTGCAACAACCGACTGAATCTGCGCGGGCCAATCGTTCCCACATTGTCTGCACAGAACGGAACCCATGACGATCGAGAGGCGCGTGTTCCCACAGTGGGGGCAGCGGTCGAGCTCGTCGGTCCAGCTCGGATGGATCGACTGGCATTCGGGACAGACGAGGACCTGCTCGCCATGGACGACGGCTCGCGCCCACGAAGACGGCCGTCCCGGCGCCGGATCGGTCTGGACGCGACCACACCTGTAGCAGGGCACGTTGCCTTTTCTACCCCCGAATCCGGCCGCTGAGGGGACGCGAGTTACGAAAGAAGGGTGAGGGGGCCGAGGGTGGCCTTCAGCTCGGCGAAGAGACCGTTGCGGGTGTCTACGGAGAACTCGCTCCCGAGGCGCAGGACGGTCGTGCGCTCGGGCTTCTCCAGGTGGAGGAACACCTGGGTCGAGCCGGGGTGGGCCCCCAGCACCTCCTTGAGCCGTCCGACGACCTGAGGGGTGCAGGATCCGACCGGAAGCTTGATCTGCAGGGGACGGTCCTCGCCGAGCTCGGGTTCGAGGAATTCCATCCCGATCATCTTGACGGTGTCGTCGCGGGCGTCGTGATCGATCCGTCCCTTGACGAGCAAGATCGCTTCGGGCCTCAGCACCGACCCGAACTGTTGGTGCGCCGTGGGGAACACGACGACCTCGACGCTCGCTCCGGCAACGTCCTCTAGCTCGAGGAGCAACATGACGTCGCCGCGCCTCGTCACCCGTTTGGAGATTCCCGCGACGAGCCCCCCAACGGTCACCACCTCGCCCGAGGCGCGCTCTACCAGCGAAGAGATCGCGCAATCGGTCATACGTGAAAGCAAACCCTCGACCCCCAGCAATGGATGGTCGGAGACGTAGCGACCCAGCACCTCCTTCTCGTGCGCGAGGAGGATCTCCTTCGAGTGCTCGTCTAGCGGGATCGACACGTCCGCATGAATCGACGCATCACCGTTGTTCGGCCCTCCGAAGAGGGAGGACTGTCCCGCGTCTTCCTGCTTGCGCTGTGCCAGGATCTCGCCACAGATGCTCTCGCAAGTGTCGAGCAATCCCTTACGCGTGTGACCCAGCGATTCAAACGCCCCGGCCTTGATGAGGGACTCGACGGTCTTCTTGTTGAGGCAGACGTAGTCGACCTTCCGGCAGAAGTCGTGGAAGGATTCGAACTCGCCCTTTGTGTGGCGCGCCTCGACGATGCGCTCTACGACCGACTCACCCACACCCCGCACGGCAGAGAGCCCGAATCGGATCGACTCCTCCAGAGGCGTGAAGTCCATCTCCGAGGAGTTCACGTCGGGGATCAACACCGGGACGCCCATCTTGCGCGCCATGTGCAAATACTTGGGCTTGTCGTCCTTACGGTCCTTGACCGAAGTGAGCAGGGCGGCGAGGTACTCGACCGGATAATGCGCCTTGAGCCACGCAGTCTGGTACGCAACGTACGCGTACGAAGCCGAGTGCGCCCGGTTGAAGGAGTAGTCGGCGAATGGCTGGATCAACGCCCACAGCTTTCTCGCCTCTGGTTCTGAAAGCCCGAACCTCTCACAGCCGTCGATGAAGACGGGCTCCTCCTCCGCCATCAGGTCGCGGTCCTTCTTGCCCATAGCCTTACGAACCTTGTCGGCTTTGCCCGGCGTGTAGCCGGCGAGCTTCTGCAGAAGCTGAACGACCTGCTCTTGGTATACGAGGACCCCATAGGTCTCACGCGTGATGTCCTCGAGAGCCGGATGCAGATACTCGACCTTGTGCGCGTGATTCTTGCGTTCGATGTACGCGGGGATCTGCTCCATCGGGCCCGGTCTGTAGAGGGCGATCAACGCCATGATCTGCTCGAAACGGTCGGGCTTCAGCTGCACGAGGAGCCTGCGCATCCCCTCGGACTCGAGCTGGAACACCCCGTCCGAGTCACCCCGGCACAACATCTCGTAGACCTTCGCGTCCGAGAAGTCGAGCGAGTCCACGTCGACGTCGATGCCCTTGTTCCCCCTGATGTTCTCGAGGGCGAGCTCGATCACCGTCAGGTTCCGCAAGCCCAGGAAGTCCATCTTCAACAGCCCGAGTGCGACGACGCCCTTCATGTCGAACTGCGTGACGACCTCGCCGTGGTCGCCGCGTTTCAATGGGAGGTGTTCGATCAACGGATCGCGGCCGATGACCACGCCGGCTGCGTGTATCCCCGCGGAGCGCTTCAGGTTCTCGACCTTGAGGGCAGTGTCGATGATCTCCTTGGCCGCGCCGCCGGCCTCGTACGCCTGGTGTAGCTCAGGCGAGGTCTCGAGAGCGGACTGGAGCCCAGAGTCGCGGCCCATGATGAGCGACGGGTACATGCGCGTCAGCTTGTCGCCCTCCGAGTAAGGGAGCCCGAGGACCCGCGCCGCATCCTTTATCGCCTGTTTCCCTTTGATCGTCCCGTAGGTGACGATCTGCGCGACGTGATCGTCCCCATACTTCTCGCTTACGTACCGGATCACGTCGCCGCGCCTGCGCTCGTCGAAGTCGATGTCGATGTCGGGCATCTCGATACGCTCAGGATTGAGGAACCGCTCGAACATGAGGTCGTAGCGGAGCGGGTCGAGCTCGGTGATGCCGAGCGCGTACGAGACAAGTGAGCCTGCTGCGCTGCCGCGGCCCGGTCCGACGCGTATGCCCCGTCCCTTGGCCCAGTTCACGAAGTCCTGCACGACAAGGAAATAGCCGGCGAACCCCATCCCCTCGATCACCTTGAGCTCGTACTCGGCACGCTCGCGCACCTCCGGCCTCACCTCACCGTAGCGCTTGCGCGCGCCTTCCAACACCAGCTCGGTGAGATAGCCGTCGAGTGTGTAGCCGTCGGGCACGCGGTACCGGGGCAAGAGGTGGTTTCCCATCTTGATCTCCACGTTGCACCGCTCCGCGACCTCCAGAGTGGTGTCACATGCGCCCGGCCACCGCTCGAATTTCTGACGCATCTCCTCCGGGGTCTTCAGGTAGAACTCGTCCGAGTCGAACTTGAAGCGATTCGGGTCGGAGAGGACCGAGCCGGTGTTTATGCAGAGCAGTACCTCGTGTCCCGCGGCGTCGTCCTTGTGTGTGTAGTGGGAGTCGTTGGTCGCCACCCACGAGATACCCATCTCCTTGCCGATGCGGACGAGCTCGTCGTTGAGCCGGCCCTGCACGGGGAGCCCATGGTCCTGGAGCTCGAGGTAGAAGCGATCGCCGAATACCTCGCGGTACCACGCGGCCTTGCGGCGCGCGCCGGCGAGATCGCCTGCCACGATCGCTTCGGGGATCTCCGCGGAGAGGCACCCCGACAGACAGATCAAGCCCTCGGAGTGGTCGGCCAGGAGCTCATGGTCGGTCCGCGGCCAGTAGTGGAAGCCCTCCAGCCATGCTTTGGACGAGATCCGGACGAGGTTGCGATACCCGGCCTCGTCCGACGCCAGAAGGGTCAGGTGGAAGGTGCTGTCGGTGTTCTCCTTCTGGGACGGCTTGTCGCGCCGGTGCCCGCCAAAGAGGTAGCCCTCCATGCCGATGATGGGCTTCACCCCGCTCGTGGTCCCCGTCTTGTAGAAGTCGAGGGCCCCGTACATGTTGCCGTGGTCGGTGATTGCGCAGGCGGGCATCCCGAGATCCGCCGCGGCCTCGAACATGTCCGTGATCCGGCTCGCGCCGTCGAGCATCGAGTACTCGGAATGTGCGTGCAGATGGACAAAGCTCAAGGCCGGCTCAAACCCCCGAAAAAGGTCCAAATTACAAGGATGTGCTTTTAGTCTCCACCCCGCGTCAAGCGTCCATCAACCCCGCTTAGGCGGTCACTTTGACCCTCTTGGGGTGTTGGCAACAAGAGCGCGTCCTGGTGGCGACCTGGGGATTTCCCTCGCCTCCGGCGCGAGCTAGTGGGACAGGGCCGCGCGCTCCAGCACGGCTTCCAGGTCGGACGGAAGGGGGTCGTCGACCGCGATCATGCGACCGTCATCCGGATGGGGGAATGCGAGGCGGCAAGCGTGCAGGAAGGGGCGGGTGAGGCCGAGACCGGCCGCCGTCTCGCCGCCCCCGCCGTAGACCCCGTCGCCCACTACCGGGTGGCCGAGGTGCGAGAGGTGGACGCGGATCTGGTGGGTGCGACCCGTCTCGAGGGAGACCTCCAGCAGCGACACCGAAGCGGTCGAGCCGAGGATCCGGTAGTGGGTCACGGCGGAGCGGCCCGAAGCGACCACCGCCATCAGCCGCCTCCTGACCGGATGGCGTCCGACCGGGGCCTCGATCGTCCCGGTCTCCGATCCGGGGCGTCCCCGGACGAGCGCGAGGTAGACGCGCTGCACGCGGTGGGAGCGGATCGCATCGACCAGGTAGCTCTGTGCGGCGTCGTCCTTCGCGATGAGGAGCAGCCCCGACGTCTCCTTGTCGAGGCGGTGGACTATGCCGGGGCGGATCGAATCCCGACCTGCCAGGGGCTCCCCCAGAGCCAGCAACGCGTTCACCAGCGTCCCCGAGGGGTGCCCGGCCGCCGGGTGGGTCACGAGCCCAGCCGGCTTCGAGACGACGAGCACCCGCTCGTCCGAGTACCTCACCACGAGCGGGATGTCCTCCGCCCCCGGCTTCGGCACGACGGGCACTGGGATCTCCCCCGCTATCAGCTCCTCGCCCTCGAGCCGGTAGCTCGGCTTTGCCTCGACTCCATCGACGGCGATCGCTCCCGATCGGATTGCCCGCTGAGCACGCGTCCTCGTTATGGATGCGCGCCGCGCCACCACGACGTCGAGCCGCTCCCCCACCTCGGAGGGGCGCGGCCGAAACCTGATCATGGAATCGGGCGCTCGCCGGCCGTCCCGTCCTCCGGCGAGGGAGATCGGATCATCAGCAGCAGTATCACTCCCACCCCGAGCACGATCGCGCTGTCGGCCACGTTGAAGACCGGCCACACGTGCAGATCGATGAAGTCGACCACGCGCCCATCGGTATCCCTGAGGACACGGTCGGCCAGGTTGCCGATCCCTCCCCCGAGAATCATCCCCACGGGAAACGCCCACCGTCCGTCCTCGAGGTGACGCACCCAGAAGAGGATGGCTATCACGATCCCGATCGACGCGACCAGGAAGAACCCCGGCAGGCCCTGGAGCACTCCGAAGGCGCCGCCCGGATTGAGAGTCAGGCGGAGGGTGATGACCCCCTCGATCAGATCGACGGGCCCGTCGGCAAGTGCGTCCAGGGCGAGCTGCTTGGTGGCCTGATCGATCGCCACGACGACGGACGCAACCAGCACGACGATCAGATAGAGCCTGGCCCTGGAGATCGAGGCGTTGGGTGCTTGTTCCGCGGAACCGTCCCCGACTAGCGGGTGCGTTCCTCGCGACGCTTGCAGTCGAGGCACAGGAGCGCATGCGGCAGCGCCTTTATGCGCTGGGCGTCGATCGGGTTCCCGCAGTTCTCGCACGTGCCGTAGGTGCCCTCGTCGATCTTTCGGATCGCCCTCGTTATCTGCTCGATCAAGTCGCGCATGTTGTTGCGGATCGAGAGGTCGCGCTCCCGGTCGAAGGTGGCCGTGCCGGCGTCGGCGAAGTCCTCGTCCAGCCCCACCTCTCCGGTGAGATCGGACTGGGTACCCTCGAACGAATTCTCCTCCAGCTCGCTCTCCTGCTGCTGGAGATCGGCCCTCTCAGCATCGAGCTGAGCCCGGATCTTGGCCAGCGCCTCCTTGTCGAAATTCACCGGCCGGGCGGGCCTGGACGTGGGACGCTGGGGCAGCTTGCGGATCGGCGTCTTGGGGGCCGAGGCCGAGGCCACCTGCTTTTTGGCCGTCGCCTTCTTGGTGGCTTTCCGTGCCGGTGCTTTGGCCACGGTCTTCTTGGTCGACTTCTTCGCGCTCGGCTTCGGCGACGACGTCCTCTTCGAGCCGGTCTTCTTGGCCGACCTCGGGACCTTCTTGGCCGCGGTCTTCTTCGCCGTGACCTTGCGGGTGGCCGCCTTCTTCGCGGTCTTCTTGCGCCCCCTCTTAACGGCGGGCTTGCGCACCGGTGGCCTCTTCGATCCGGTCTTCTTGGTCGTCGTCCTCTTCCTGGCTGGGCTCATGGGCGCGGGACGATAGCACAAGGTGATGACCGGCTCGTCCCTCCTTACCGAAGCACCGAGGCGACCTCTTCAGGGGTAGCTCCCCGGATCTCAACCCGCTTGTTCCGGCTGCTGAACCCGGACACGACCTCCGCCCGCACCCGCACGCCGCCGCGTCGGAGGACGGCCGCGATGAGGCCCTCGACGGCTGCGTTTGCCCGCCCGCTTTCCGGCGGCGCCTTGACCTTCAGCTTGAGCGCGGAGCCGTGTGTGCCTGCGATCGCGTCCCTGGCCGCACGTGGTTGCACGAACACTTCGACCACGACGGTTTCCTTGGATGCCCTGACGTAGGAGGGGAGATCCATCGCGCGGGAGGCTACTCTTTGCCTCGATGCCCGAGCCTCTTTACCAACCGGTCGATCCGAGGGTTTCCTTCCCCGCGATGGAGGAGGCCGTTGCGGCGCTCTGGGCCGAGGAGGACGTCTTCCACCGGTCCCTGCGCCAGCGCGAGGGTCGCCCGGAGTGGGTCTTCTATGAAGGCCCGCCGACGGCCAACGGAAAGCCGGGCATCCACCACATCGAGGCCCGCACGTTCAAGGATCTCTTCTGCCGCTTCCAGGTGATGCGGGGCCACTACGTCCATCGCAAGGGGGGATGGGACTGCCATGGCCTCCCCGTGGAGGTGGAGGTGGAAAAGGAGCTCGGCATCAAATCCAAGCGCGAGATAGAGGAGAAGGTCGGAATCGAGGAGTTCACCCGCCTCTGCCGGGAGTCCGTGCAGCGCTATGTCGACGACTGGGAGCGGCTGACGAACCGGATCGGCTTCTGGCTCGACCTTAAGGACGCCTACTGGACCATGAGCCCCGACTACGTCGAGACGGTGTGGTGGATCCTGAAGCAGATCTGGGACAAGGGGCTCCTCGAGGAGGACTTCAAGGTCGTTCCCTACTGCCCGCGCTGTGAGACGGCGTTGTCGTCGCACGAGCAGCACATGACCGGCGCCTACATCAAGGTGTCGGATTCATCCGTATACGTGCGCTTCCCGCTCGCAGAAGACGGGGACACCTCCATCCTGGTGTGGACGACGACGCCGTGGACGCTGCTCTCTAACATGGCCGCGGCTGTGGCGCCCGACCTCGCGTACGTGAAGGTGGTGGATCCCCATCTGCCGGGCCGGTATCTGATCGTCGGCAAGGAGCGTGCGGAGGCCGTCGTCGGTGAGCGAGCCGATGTGGTGGCTGAGATGACGGGCGCCGACCTCGCGGGCAAGCGCTACCGCCCACCCTTCGGCTTCGTCGAGTCCGGCGAGAATGGACACACCCTGCGCGCGGCCGATTTCATAACCACCGAGGAGGGCACCGGCATCGTCCATCTCGCCCCCTATGGCGAGGACGACATGGCGGTGGCAAAGCGCGACGACCTTCCTGTGGTGCAGATGATCGACGGCTCAGGACATGTCGTCGCGTCCGGAGGCGACTTCGGCGGCCTCTGGATCAAGGATGCGGACCCGAAGATAATCGAGGACCTGCGCGCTCGCGATCTCCTGTTCCGCTCAGAGATGTACGAGCACGCTTACCCTCACTGCTGGCGCTGTGGGACGCCGCTCCTTTACTACGCGCGCAAGGACTGGTACATCCGCACGTCCCAGATCCGCAGCGAGCTCCAAGCGTCGAACGAGGACACGAACTGGCAACCGCCGACGATCAAACACGGGCGCTTCGGAGACTGGCTCGCGAACAACGTCGATTGGTCGCTGTCGCGGGACCGCTACTGGGGGACGCCGCTCCCGATCTGGCGGTGCGACGAGCAGCATCCCACGTGCATCGGGTCGTTCGCCGAGCTCTCGGAGCTGGCCGGACTGGACCTCGATGGGTTCGACCCGCACCGTCCCTACGTCGACTCGATCACGTTTCCCTGCCCGCAGTGCGGAAACGAGGCGAGGCGCGTGCGGTCGGTGATCGATGCCTGGTTCGACTCGGGGTCTATGCCCTTCGGCCAGTGGCACTATCCGTTCGAGAACGAGGACGTCTTCGACCGGCGTTTCCCAGCGGATTTCATCTCCGAGGCGATCGATCAAACGCGCGGATGGTTCTACTCGCTGCTCGCGGTGGCAACGCTGGTGCGCGGGCAGAACAGCTATCGCAACGTCGTATGCCTCGGTCACATCGTGGACGCCGAGGGACGCAAGATGAGCAAGTCGCTCGGAAACATCCTCGACCCCTGGGACCTGCTCGACAGCCACGGGGCCGACGCGCTCCGCTGGTTCTTCTCCACGGTTGGATCCGCCTGGGCGACGCGGCGTATCTCGTCCGATCTGATCCAGGAGGTCCTGCGCAAGTACCTGCTGACGTTGTGGAACACCTATTCCTTCTGGGTGACCTATGCCTCGCTCGAGAGCTTCGATCCGACAAAGGTGTCCGTACCCGCTCGACGCCGATCGGAGATGGATCGTTGGATCCTCGCCGAGCTCGACGACACCGTGCGGATCGTCACGCGGGCAATGGAGAGCTACGACGCGACGGCGGCGGGTCGAAGGCTTGACAGGTTCGTCGACGACCTCTCCAACTGGTACGTCCGCCGGTCGCGCCGGCGGTTCTGGAAGTCGGGGGAGGACGCCGACGCCCAGACGGCCTTCCTCACGCTGTGGGAGTGCCTCGTGGGGGTGACACAACTCACGGCACCCTTCACTCCCTTCATCGCCGACGAGATCTGGCGCAATCTCACGCGCCCGGTAGAGAGCGCGCCGGACTCGGTGCACCTCTCGGACTGGCCGGAGCCCGACGACGAGCTCGCCGACGCCGGTTTGCGACGCCGGATGGGACTGGTTCGCAAGCTGGTGACGGTCGGGCGGGCCGCGCGCACCGACGCAGGGATACGCGTCCGACAGCCACTCGCCCGAGCGCTGATCGTGATCCCGGCCAAGGACGCCGCCGACCTCGAAGGGCTCGAAGGACTTGTCGCCGAGGAGCTCAACGTGAAGGCGATCGAGCTGGCCAAGGGGGTCGGGGAGCTCGTCTCGTACACGGTGAAGCCCAACTTCCGAGCGCTCGGCCCCCGCTTCGGCCGCAAGGTCGGGGAGATCCGAGCGGCGCTCGCGCAAGCAGATCCTCAGAAGCTCGTGGCCGACATCGAATCTTCGGGGCGCTCTTCGCTCGAGGTCAATGAAGAGACGGTCGAGCTCACCGCCGATGATCTCGACGTGCGCGTCGAGGGCCGCTCCGGATTCTCGCTGGCGCAGGACGGACCCTACGGAGTCGCGCTCGATGTCGAGATCACGCCCGAGCTACGAGGTGAGGGCATCGCGCGGGAGGTAGTCAGGGCGATCCAAGACCTGCGCAAGTCCTCAGGGCTCGAGGTCGAGGACCGGATCGAGCTGTGGATGACGTCCATCGACCGCGACGCGGCGGGGGCGCTGGCGGCTCATCGCGACTACATCGCAGCGGAGGTCCTGGCGACTTCGGTCCATATCGGTGAGCCCGCGTCCGAGGTCGCGTCCGACACGATCGAGATCGAGGGCGCCTCGATCCGCATTGCCCTGCGGAGACGCGCCTGACAGATCCTGGAGCAGGTGGAGTCAGTCGTCGAGGCGGATGATCCGCTCGAGATCCGGCAGCTGGCCTTTCACGTAGTGGGCGTCGGCCCAGTCGGGTTTCTTCTCGATTACCCCTGAGAACGAGATGATCCGGGCCTTCGGCTGCACCGCGCGGATCGAGCGAGCCGTCGTCTCTCCGTCCATCTCGGGCATCCAGTAGTCGAGGATGATCACGTCGGGATTGAAATCTCGCGCCAATCGAACCGCATCGGTCCCGTTCTCGGCCTCCTGCAGCTCGAGATCGTCTGCCTCCAGGTGCAGCGCCGTCCGCAAGAGTTTGCGGATATGAACGTCGTCGTCGACAAGTAGGACTCTCAAACCTCTCCCTTAGTTTTTTCTCTAGCCTCCCCGGCCCAAGCGTGGGCGAGCGGGACCCCGGTGGGAATAAGCATTTTGGGCAGGGGAAAAGGGATCCCTCAGTATCTAGTCATCCTCGGGCTTGCAGACGCCACAGGGGTCGTATCGACGTGCCCTCGCGGCCTCCAAGGACATCGCCAAGGCCCGAGAACCTCTGGCGAAGCGGCACTCTGGACGGTGATAGCGCTTGCGATCCGGATCGACGATCACCTCGCCGCCGTCTGCGCTTCCGGTCTCGGGCGCAGAGACGGCCGGGACAGGTGCCGTGGCGGAGGGTCCTTCGGGTGCGGTCTCCTGCGGTGGGTTCGCAGCAGGCCACGTCCCGCGGGTGGGACGTGGAGCCTGGAGCTCCGCCTTGCTGCGGTAGTAGCCGAGGGCGAGCAGGATCCCCGCCAGGACACTCGCCCCGATCGAGGTCCAGATCAAGCTGCCGTCCGCGCTCGACCAGCCGAGAACCAGGGCGGTGGCCGCGACGACGATGAGGAGGACGGAGCCACCCACCAGCGCCGTCATCCGGATCTACCCTTCAGAGGGAAGGCGTCGCGACCGCTAGCCTTCTCGTGACCACTCGTCTTCGACGGGCGCGGCGCGGCGGAACAGCCCTCGCCGGTGTCGGCGCTCTCCGGCGTTGTCGTGATTGTGCTCCCCCTCGAAGTCCTCGAAGTCGGGCTCTTCGATCACCTCGAAGTGGGCTTCGCCTCCACCCTCGGTGCCCGATCCTTCACCGTCCCCCTCGTCGCCGGCCAGCACTGCCGAAACGGTCGCGGGCTCCGTGACGCTGCGCTCGCGGTGCGGACCCTCCTGCTTCTCCCCACCGCGGCCGGCGGTGTCGCCCTCCTGAGACTCTGCCTTGTCGAGCTGCTCCAGGACCTCGAGCGCCTTCACCTGCTGTTCGAGAAACGCCCTCAGGCGCCCCTTGATCTCGGTCTCGAAGCCCTGAAGCCGGTCGACCGAAGCCTGCATCTCCTGCTGCCTGGCCTCCTGCTCCCTCTCGATATGAGCCGCCCGTGTGCGGGCTTCCTCCTCGGCCCGAGCCGCGCGCATGCGCACCTCTTCCTCCGCGTTGGCCACGCGCTCTTTGAGCTCTTCACGGGCTCGCTGTGCTCGCTCCTCGGCCTCCGATACCAGCCGCTCCGCCTTTTGCTTCGCCGTCGCGATGGCCTCCTCGGCAGCCTTCTGCGCGGTGACCAAGGTCTTCTTGAGCATCTCCTCGGTGCTCCGGCTCGCCTCGACCATCTGGTCCAGCTCCCGGAGTCGCTCCTGGAGCGCCGTGTTCTCTCGCTCGAGCTGGTCGAGGGTCTCGGCCACCTTGTCGAGGAAGTCGTCGACCTCCTCCTGGTTGTAGCCGCGCCACGCGTCGTGAAACTGCTTCTCGTTTATCTCTCTCGACGTCACGCTCATAGGCTGAGTATGTCAGAAGCAGTGGGAGTGATCGAGGATTCAAGAAGGTCGTCGTAGTGCCCTTCGGGCGACGTTTCCCTTCGTTCGGCACCCCGCCGTTACTAGCAAATCGACCGCTGCACAATCGAAAGGATGATGAATATGAACAGGGGCGAGAGATCGAGCCCGCCGATCGGGGGGATGTAGCGGCGGAACAAACCGAGCACCGGCTCGGTCAGGTCGTAGACGACCCGCATCACGGGAGCCAGCGCGGGGGGCGGCGACCACGCCATCGTCACCCACGACATGATTATTCGGGCGAGCAGGACGAGGTAGTAGACCCACAGCGCGAGGCAGACGATGCCCATCTACGCCTGATTGAAGAAGCCCCGCTCCTCCAGGATGCGGCGGCGTTCCTCGGCCGAGAACTGGACTCCGGCGGGCGTCACGATGAAGACTCTCTCCGCCACCGGTTGCATCGAGCCCCCCAGCGCGTAGGCGAGGCCGCTCGCGAAATCGACCAGCCGGCGCGACAGCTCCGCGTCGGTCGTCTGGAGGTTCATCAGCACCGAGAAACCCTCTCGGAACTTGTCGCCGATCTCCTGCGCGTCGTTGAAGGTCGTCGGGTGGACGAGGTGGAAGCGAGCCGATGGAGCCGTCGGCATCGGCGTGACGACGCCTCCGCCGCCCCCGCCCGAGCCACGCTTGGGCGCGTAAGCCTCGGCCTCCGCAACCCTGCGCACCGGCTTGCGTTGCGATTGAGCCTGTGACTGCGGCTCAGACTCGTACTCCTCGTAGGCATACTCGTCGAACTCTTCATCCTCGACCAGCCCGAGGTAGATGAGCGTCTTCCTCCATATCCCGGCCATGTCCCGAAGACTATCCCGAAGCACCGGTTTGCCGGGTTTATCTGGGGCCGAAGATCGCCTCCCCGACGCGCACGAGCGTCGCTCCTTCCTCGACGCCAACCTCGAAGTCGCGCGTCATCCCCATGGACAGCTCGGTGGCCTCGGGAAGGGAACGAACAAGCTCGTCCCGCAGCACCGCGAGGTCGCGGAAGTAGGGCCGCGAGTCCCCGGGATCGTCGGTGATAGGAGGCATCGTCATCAGCCCGCGCACGCGCACGCCTTGGAGAGCGGCTACCTCCGACGCGAGTGCGATGGCGGCTCCCGGCTCTACTCCATGCTTGCTGGGCTCCCCGGCGATGTTCACCTCGAGCAGAACGTCCTGCTCGATCCCGAGAGACCGGGCGCGTTGCGCCACCGCTTCCGCCAGCCCATAGCGATCCACCGAGTGCAGAAGCACTATCCCTCCGATGACGTTGCGCACCTTGTTGGTCTGGAGATGGCCCACGAAGTGCCACCGAACGCGCTCCCCGAGGATCGCGACCTTGTCCCTGAGCTCCTGAGCACGGTTTTCGCCGATGTCTTCGATCCCGGCCTCGATGGCCTCTTGCACGACGTGGACGGGAAACGTCTTCGAGATCGCGACCAGTCTGACGTCTTCGGGCGGTCGTCCCGAGCGCTCAGCGGCGCGTGCGATGCGCCCACGCGTACGTTCCAGGTTGGTGCGGATGTCGAGAGTCATCCCAGCGTCACGAACGCGCCCTGTCGTCCGGTCACGCCGTCCCTCCGATAGGAGAAGTAGCGCCGGTCGCACGACGTGCAAGCGTCCGAGGCGAAAATCGCCTCGACTCCGGCCCTCCTCAGCGCGACGACGGCCGCGTGGCCGGGATCCACGTGAGCGTGGTCCGCCACCGGAAGGCCACTCTGCGTGAAGGAGTCGATC
This sequence comes from Actinomycetota bacterium, assembly GCA_050694215.1. GTDB lineage: Bacteria > Actinomycetota > CADDZG01 > CADDZG01 > WHSQ01 > JBOGXB01. Next base: position 67,389 of record JBOGXB010000001.1, on the reverse strand, counting down.
ACCTCCGGTCCCACCTCGTAGCAGCACGCGTGGATCGAAGGGCCCACCCACGCTGCGCTCACTTCGCCAAGCGTCGCAACACCCGTTTCGACCGCGCCGGCCACGAGGCCGCGCCATCCTGCGTGCACGAGTCCCACCACCCCATCCCCCCACAGAACGACCGGCGTGCAATCCGCGGTGAGAACTCCGATCGTCATCGCCGGCGAGCGCGTGAAGAGAACATCGGCCTCGCCGACGACGCCCTCGGCGCCGTCGCGCACCTCGATCACGTCCGCTCCTTGCACCTGGCGTGCGAGCGACAGACGGTCGACATCGAACCCCGTGGCCCCGGCCACACGGCGCCGGTTCTCCGCCACTCGCGACACGTCGTCGCCCACCCGCATTGACAGGTTCAAGGAATCGAAGGGGGCCGCGCTAACCCCTCCATGCCGATCGGTGAAGAACACGTTCACCCCGCGCTCGGCCGCGCGCTCGTCGGTCAGCAGGTCGATGCCGTCAGCATTCAGCTCTGTCAAGGTGGGACGGAAGCTCATCGTCAATCTGTACCAGGACCCGCGCCCAAAAGGACGAGGGGGCCCCGAAGGACCCCCTCACCGGGGAAGTAACGAGGGCGCTTACTCGTTGCGGAGGAAGGACGGGATGTCGAGGTCGTCATCGGCATCGAAGACGATGCGTTCGCCTTCGCTCTCTCCTACGAGGGCCGGCTCCCCCTCGCCCACCGCCGGGATCGAGAAGATCTCCTCCTCGGGCTTGATGAGCTGTTCCGCCTCACGCTGGCCCCAGCGGTCGAAGCCGGCCGCTATGACGGTGACACGGACCTCGTCTCCGAGCGTGTCGTCGACGACCGCTCCGAAGATGATGTTCGCGTCGGGATGTGCGGCCTTCGAGATGATGTTGGCTGCTTCGTTGACCTCGAACAAGCCGAGGTCGGAGCCTCCGGCGATGTTGAGGAGAACGCCGCGGGCACCGTCGATGGATGCTTCGAGAAGCGGTGACGAGATCGCCGCGCGGGCCGCCTCTTCGGCTCGTTTCTCACCGCGCGCCTGACCGATGCCCATCAGAGACGAGCCGGCCTCGGTCATGATGGCTTTCACGTCGGCGAAGTCGAGGTTGATGAGACCGGGGGTGGTGATGAGATCCGTAATCCCCTGCACTCCCTGCAGCAGAACCTCGTCCGCCATCCGGAAGGCCTCCAGCACGGAGGTGGTTGCGTCTCCGACGTCCAGGAGGCGATCGTTCGGGATCACGATGAGGGTATCGACCTTCTCCTTCAGCTCGCTGATGCCGCCCTCGGCCTTGACCGCGCGCTGTCGCCCCTCGAACGAGAACGGGCGCGTGACGACTCCGATGGTCAGGGCGCCGACGGATTTGGCGACCTCCGCAACGATGGGCGCGCCTCCCGTGCCGGTGCCGCCGCCTTTGCCCGCGGTGATGAAGACCATGTCCGAGCCCTTGAGGACCTCCTCGATCTCGTCGCGATGCTCCTCGGCGGCCTGCCGTCCTATCACCGGGTCGGCCCCGGCCCCCAGGCCGCGGGTCAGGTCTCTTCCGATGTCGAGCTTCACGTCCGCGTCCGACATCAACAGGGCCTGGGCATCCGTGTTCACCGCGACGAACTCGACGCCCTTGAGCCCTACCTCGATCATGCGGTTCACGGCGTTTACCCCGCCGCCCCCGATCCCCACGACCTTGATCACCGCCAGGTAGTTCTGAGGTCCTGCTGCCATCAGTTCCTCCTTCCTACCCTTGAGTCCGACTCGAGGCTCGGAACGTTGCCGAACCGCTGGTGCCTTTGCCCAGGTCGGAGAGGGTAGACGTTCCACTTACCCTGAACTTGAGGGTTATGGTTATGTCAACCTGTACCTATGGTTGAGGAATATAGCACCCTAGGCGAGCGCGTCAAGGGGTCAACGCGCCACCGCGCTCTGAGCCGGGGGAAGCTCGGGAGCTGCGCGTGGCCGTCTACCCCGGCGGGGACGTCGAGGTAGCGGGGAACGGCTCCCATCCGACGGGCGAGATCGCAGGGCTCGCCGGTACTCGGACGTCGATGTATCCGACCTTCCTGCCCTCGGCGCGCACCCTCGCGAGGACGGCCCGGAGCACGGAGTTCTTGGCGGGCATTGACTCGGCGGCTCCATAGCGCACGACGACGTCGTCGTCGAGCGACAGCGCGATCCTCTCGAGCGAGGATGCAAAGACTCCGACCACCCGATTGCGGAGCCTGCGCGGGAGTGACCTCCAAACCTCGAGGGCTGCCCCCACCTCTGTATCGGAGAGCACGTCGCCCGGCGCGAGATCGCCGACGTGGACGCCTCCAAGCACAGGCAGCGCGCGCTCCGCCGTTCCCCTGCCGAGGACCCGTCCGGCGCGGTCCAGCGTCCATCGACCCCTGGTGGTCGACAACACCATCGCCGGACGTCGTTCCGTCACCCTGACACGCACCGTGTCGGGAAGACGCCGCGTCACCCGCGCGCGCCGCACCCAGGAAAGGCGTTCGATCCTCTTTGCGACCTGGTTGGTCGACAGCAGCAGGAGGTTGTCGCCGGAGCCCAGGTCGGCCGCGGCCTCGACGTGCTCTGCCGAAACGTGCCGACCCCCAACGACCACGACACGTTCAACGATGAGGAGGGGCGACATGAAGGCAAGCCAGACGAGACCCATAACGACCCCGAGGCTCGCGATGGTCGCGAGCACTCTGCGACGCCTGGAGCGCGCCACCGCTTTCCGGCGGCGGCTTATGCGCGGGTCGGTCGAGATACGCTTCCTCGCCTCTGATCCGGCTGCCTGGCTCACGTCGCTCCCCCAACCGCGCGGGTCGCGAAATCGCCCAGAAATCGAACCTCAGGCTCCAGCTCCACGTCGAGGGCATCGGCCACTCGGGCCTTGACCTCCTCGACGAGGTCGAACACGTCTTGCGCCGATGCACCCTCCGAGGCGATGAAGAAGTTCGCATGGAGCTCCGAGACCCGCGCCCTCCCCACCCCGAAGCCCTTGAGGCCGGCAGCCTCGACGAGCCTGCCCGCCGAATCTCCGGCCGGGTTCTTGAACGTGCTGCCGGCGTTCTGGTTGGCGCCCGGCTGCGTCGCCGCGCGATGACGCCGGTAGCCGTCCATACGGGCCTTGATCGCATCCTCGTCGTCGCGCTCCAGGAGCAGCTCCGCCTCGAGGACGATCTGGCGGTCGGTCACGTTCGAGTGCCGATACGAGAGCTCCAGCGACGTCGCAGCCCTCTCCACCACCTTCGAGGTGGTCAGTTCGAAGAAGCGCACGAAGGCGAGATGGTCGGACATCTGCCCGCCGTGCGCGCCGGCATTCATCCGCACCGCGCCTCCGACCGATCCCGGAATGGCCACCCCGAACTCGACGCCAGACAGTCCTCGCCGCGCCGCCCAGTTCGCTACGACCGGGAGCGAGGTCGCGGCTCCGGCGACGCAGGAATCGTCTCCTTTCTGATCGATCCGGATCCACGCATCGTTCATCCTGACCACGACGCCGTCCCACCCGTGATCTGAGATCACGACGTTCGAGCCCCGACCAAGCGCGAGTACAGGAACATCACCCGGCGGATCAACATCTGCAAGGACCTCTGCAAACAGGACGAGGTCGTCGACGTCCTGCGGCTCGAACAACAGCCCCGCCGGACCGCCCAGCTTGTACGTCGTCATCGGAGCGAGCGGCACGTCGCGGGCCACGCTGCCGCGCGCCGACTCGAAAAGGAGATCGTAGATCCGGTCGAGCTTCACGAACGCGCCTTCAGCCGAACAAGCAACTCCTCGCCGACCGAGCTGATGTCTCCCGCCCCGAGGGTCAGGAGCACGTCGCCGGGCCGGGCCGACGCCTCGAGGTAGGCGAGCAGCTCAGCTCTATGAGGCAAGTAGGCAACGTGTCGTCCGGGGAGGTGCCGGCACACTGCATCCGACACCAACTTGCCGGTCACGCCCGGAACCGGAAGCTCTCCCGCGCCGTATACGTCGGTCACCACCACCCGGTCGGCATCGCCGAAGGAGTCCCCGAAGTCGTCCGAGAAGGCCCGTGTGCGCGTGTAGCGGTGCGGTTGGAAGACGGCCACGACTCGACTCCAGTGCCCGGGCCTGGTTGCGGCCAGGGTCGCCCTCACCTCGGTGGGATGGTGCGCGTAGTCGTCCACCACCGTCACTCCGGAGGCCGTCCCCTTGACCTGGAAGCGGCGTTCCACGCCTCTGTAGAGCTCCAGTCCGCGGGCGATCTCATCGGGGACGACGCCGACGCTGTTGCATGCTGCGGCCGCGGCGAGCGCGTTCGAGACGTTGTGAAGTCCTGGGACCCTGAGCCGTACGGTCGCTTCGGCTCCACCGACGTGGAGTGCGAAATCGACGCCGTGAGCTCTCAAGGTCACATCGCTCGCGTAAATGTCTCCCCCGCGCCCGAAGGTGACGACGACGCGGCCGGAACCCGTAGCAGCGGCGACGAGGAAATCGTCCGTCGAGGGAACGATCACGCTCCCGTCCTCGTCGGTGCTCTCTACAAAAGACACGAACGCATCCCGGAGCGCATCGAGAGAATCCCAGTAGTCCATGTGGTCCGGCTCGATGTTGGTGACGACGGCCACGTGGGGGCCCAGCAACAGGAACGAGCCATCGCTCTCGTCCGACTCGGCCACCGCGAGGTCGCTCCGCCCCGAGCGAGCGTTGGTACCGGAATCGTTCAAACCGCCGCCGATGAGATAAGTGGGATCAAGGCCGGCGTTCAGCAACACGGAGGTGATCATCGACGTCGTCGTCGTCTTGCCGTGGGTACCCGCCACGACTATCGTGCGGGAGGTCGAGAGGAGCTCGGCGAGGGCCTCTCCTCTGGAGACGACCGGGAGGTCGAGCTCGTGTGCCCGAACGAGCTCCGGGTTCCGCGACGGGATGGCGGACGACGCGACTACAATCCCGGCGCCATCCACCTCGGCTGCATCGTGGCCGAGCGTCACTCCGGCCCCCATGGCTTCGAGAACGGCCATCGCGCGCGATCGCTTGAGGTCCGAACCGGAGACCTCGACCCCGCGCTCGATGAGGACCTTGGCGATCGCAGACATCCCCGCGCCGCCGATCCCGATGAAGTGAACACGTCCTGTGGCGCCGGTGCTCACGCTGCCGCGACCTCCCTGACGAGGGACGCGAGCCGGATCGCGGCGTCGGGCCTGCCGAGAGCCGCGGCCGCCTTGCTCATCTGTTCGATGCGAGTGCGGTCGGACAGCAGTGCATCCGCCTCCGACGCCACCCTCTCCGCCGTGGCCTCGGCGTCGAGGAGAACCAGGGAGGCGCCGGCGCGTTCGAAGATACGCCCCTGCCGCTCCTGCTGACGGTCTCGGTGGAACGGATACGGCACGACTATCGATGGGAGACCGACAACTGCCAGCTCGGCAAGCGTCGTCGCTCCACCTCGACAAAGAGCGAGGTCGGCAACGGCGTACGCCTCGACCATCCGGTCGACGAACGCCACCGTCCGGTAGATCAAAGCTCCAGTCGACCCGGTCTCATCGAGCACTGCAGACCGCGATTCCGTACGCCCCAGGATGTGCACGACCTGCAGATCGGATCGATCGGCCCACAGCGACCGGAGGCCGAGCGCGGCCTCGTTGACTCTGCGCGCTCCCTGACTGCCACCGAAGACGAGCAGCGTCTTGCGGTTCCGTTCGAGACCGAAGCGCTCCATGCCGCGCATCCTGGCCTCATCGAGGTCGGCTTCCACCAACTCTCTAGAGACGGGGTTGCCGACGAAGCGACCCCGACGCCCCGCGTCGTCGAGCATCTCCTCGAAGGACACGGCGACGGCACGTGCGAGTGGTTTGCATACCTTGTTGGCCAGTCCGAACACGATGTTCTGCTCGTGGAGCACGATCGGCTTGCCGGACAGGCGAGCAGCTGTGCACACGGGGAGGCTCACGTAGCCACCCATGCCGACGACAACCTGGGGTGTGAGGCGACGGATCAAACCGCGCGCCTGGCCCACGGCCCTCAACGCCCTCCAGGCCGTCCCGAAGATGCTCGCCGGGCGTGAGCGATCGAAACCGCGTACGTCAACCATCTCGAAGGGGAACCCGGCCGCGGGGACGAGAATGGATTCAGCCCCATGCCCGGTCCCGACGAAGACGACATCGTCTTTGTCTAGAGCCTGGGCGAGGGCGATGGCGGGGTTCACGTGGCCCGCGGTACCTCCACCCGAGATCATCACTCTCATCTGTTGGGAGCAGATCTCGTCACCGCGGTCGTGCGTCTCGACTGGCGTGCGATGTTGGTCAGCATTCCCATAGCGATCAGGGATACGACCAGCGACGAGCCTCCGAAGGAGACGAGAGGAAGAGGGACGCCGGTCACGGGCAGGGCCGCCGTCACGGCTCCGATGTTCACGAGCGCCTGGAACGCGATCCAGACCGTGATGCCCGTCGCAACGAGGGTCCCGAAACGATCCGGAGCGGTGCGCGCAACGCGAATCCCGAGATATGCGAGGAAACCGAACATGCCGAGTACGGTGAGCGTGCCGAGCAGCCCCATCTCCTCGCCGAGGATCGCGTATATGAAGTCCGTGTGGGCGTTGGGGATGTAGGACCACTTCTGACGGCTGGCGCCCAGACCGAGTCCGAACCAGCCGCCCGACCCCAGCGCCATCATGGATTGGATCGTCTGATAACCGGTGTTGAGAGGATCCGCCCACGGATCGAGAAATGCCAGGACGCGGGCGCGCCTGTAGTCCTCGCTGAAGGCAGCACCGACTGACAGAACGAGGCCTGAACCTGCGATCGGAAGCACATAACGGAGCGGTGAACCCGCCACGAACAAGACGCCGAGACCGATGCTGCCCAGGACGAGCGTCGTCCCCATGTCGGGCTGCATCATCACCAGCAGCGCGAGCCCGCCGAGCACGGGCACCAGAGGCAGCATTGTGTGCGAGAGCTCGTGGAGCTTCTTCTCCTCCTTCCGGGAGAAGACATCTGCAGCGAACAGGACCAGCGCCAGCTTGGCGGCCTCGGACGGCTGGAACGAGAGGGGGCCCAGGGCCAGCCAGCGCGAGCTCCCTCCCGCCGCCGTTCCGAGCCCGGGTATCAGCACCGCGACGAGGAGCCCCATGACGACGAGCACGAGCAGATAGCCCGCGCCACGGAGGCGTCTGTAGTCGAGACGCGAGAAGAGGATGAAGCACGCCACCCCAACGGCGGCCCAGATGAGCTGTCTCTTGAAGAACATGAACGACGACCCGTAGGTCGCGAACGATGAGACGGAGCTGGCTGACAGGATCATGATCAGCCCGAGCAGGAGAAGAGCTCCAACGGTCACCGTCAGCAGTACGGCGGGATGGCCCCTACGGAGGAGAACGCTCGTCCTCGCCGAGGTCTTCTTGCGCGTGGCCCGGATCGCGCTGCTACGACTCGCCACCTATCCCCCTTCTGCCGGAAGTCCTTCCAACCCAGCCCTCACACAGCGAGCGAAATCCTCACCGCGCGCGCTGTAGCTCTCGTACATGTCCAGGCTCGCACATCCGGGAGAAAGTAAGACGGATCCTCCAGGTTTCGCTTTCGACCGCGCGGCGCGCACCGCCTGCTCCATCGTGTCTACGACCTCAACCGGTGCGACGCCATCGAACGCCTGCGCAACGGCATCCCGGGCCTCACCCAGCGCAACGACGGCTACTACTGGAGGAACCGTCCCCGCGAGCGCACTCAGGTCGACCCCTTTGCTCCGGCCCCCTGCGATCAGGACGACATCGTGCAGTCCCCTCACCGCAGCGAGCGTTGCATGCGGGTTAGTCGCCTTCGAGTCGTCGATGTAGGAGATGCCCCCCGCTCTCGCAACGACCTCCAGCCTGTGCGCCAGAGGTCGGAAGGACCTTACAGCGCGCGCGATCGCACGAGGGTCGAGGCCGTACTCGAGCGCCGCTCCCACGGCGGCGACGGCGTCCTCCAAACCGGCCTCACCCGATATCGGCACGTCGTCGACCGCAAGGAGCCGAACACCCTCCCGGACGATAAAGCCCGCTCGCACGCCTATGCCGTGATCCGGTTGAGTCGAAGATGAGAAGGGCACGACTCGGGCCGCCGTCATCGACGCCATCTCCATCGCGCGCTCGTCGGCAGCATTGGGCAGGAACGCGTCCTCGGCGGTCTGGTTGGCAACGATGCGCGCCTTCGCCGCAACGTATTCATCAACCGAACCATGCCAGTCCGTGTGATCCTCCGCGATGTTCAGGACGACGGCTATGCGCGGACGGAAGGTCTCGGTCGCAGCGAGCTGGAAGCTCGAGACCTCGACTGCGATCGCTCCGCCCTCGGGGACCGCGGCTATCGCCTCGATCAACGGCCAGCCGATGTTTCCCGCGGCGGCGGAAGTGATACCGGCCTCCGCGAGAATCGCTCCGAGCATGGCCGTCGTGGTCGTCTTGCCGTTGGTTCCCGTGACGGCCAGGAAGTCGCACCTCGCCAGCCGGTACGCCAACTCGACCTCGCTCCACACATCGATGTGCTCGCTTCGGATCGCACGGACGATCGGAGCAAACGGGGGAATGCCAGGGCTCAGGATCGCGAGATCCGCATCCAGCCGGTCGAGATCATGCTCCCCCATCTCGACCTCGACCCCCTCCCGGCGCAGGATTTCCGCTCGCCCGATTGTTGCCGGTGTCTCGTTCAGCTCCGTCACTCGCACCTTCGCTTCCAGCTCGACAAGAGCCTTGGCCGCGCTGAACCCACTCGCGCCGAGCCCGACCACCAGCACGCGACGACCGGCGAACGAGCTCATCTGAAGCCCTTGTACAGGAAGTCCGCGTAGAAGAGCCCAAGCCCGAACGCGACCGAAAGGCCGGATAGCACCCAGAAGCGAACGATGACGGTGAACTCCGGCCAGCCTTCGAGCTCGAAATGATGGTGCACGGGAGCCATCAGAAGTATGCGTTTCCCCGTGAGCTTGAAGGAGGCGACCTGCAGGATGACCGAAAGCGTCTCGACGACGTAGAGCCCGCCGAGGAGAATCAACAGCAGCTGGGTCTCCAGGAGGATGGCGAGCACGGCCATCGCACCTCCCAGCATCAGCGACCCCGTGTCCCCCATGAAGATCTTCGCGGGAGCCGTGTTCCACCAGAGGAAGCCAACGCAGGAGCCGAAGAGGGCCGCCGCGACGATGGCCAGGTCGAAGGGGTCCGAGCCGGTGGCCCGGAGGTCGTAGAAGACAGGATGGCGGAACTGCCAGAAACCGATCACGACGAACGCAGCCAGCACCTGCGCGGCCGAGCCGACCGCAAGCCCGTCGAGCCCATCTGTGAGGTTCACTCCGTTCGACGACGCGGCGATCATGAGGAAGACCCAGATGTAAAAGCCAACACCGAGGGCGAGAAAGGTCGAGCGGAAGAATGAGATGTCGGTTCCCACGTCGACGTGCTCGATCGCGACGAACGCGAACACGAGACCAATGGCGACCTGCCCGAGGAACTTCGCTCGCGTCTGGAGACCGAGCGAGCGCGATTTGCGAATCTTGATGATGTCGTCGATGAACCCAAGGCACCCGAGTGACACGATGGTCGCCATTGCCAGCACCCCACTGTCGCGGAAAGGAGACAATCCCTCGGTGCCGACATGTCCCAGCACGTATCCCCCAATGGTTCCCAGCATGATCACCAGGCCCCCCATCGTGGGGGTCCCCCTCTTCTCGTAATGCGCCTTGGGTCCCTCCTCACGGATCAGCTGGCCCCACCCCCACCTTCGGAAGCTGCGCACGGCCCACGGGGTGCCCAGCAACGACACGACGATCCCCACCATCCCGGCAATCAAGAGGTTGGTCACGAGGCCGCCCTCGGCTGCGGCGTGGGATAACCGAGGTCCTCCAGCACCTCGGCCGCAACGATCCGATCGTCGAAGGGGATGGTCCGGTCCGCGAGCTCCTGCCCTGTCTCGTGTCCCTTGCCCGCGATCACCACGACGTCACCGGGTTTCGCTCCTGTGATGGCGCTGCCGATCGCCTGGGCCCGGTCCGGGTCGATCTCGTCGGGTGCTTGCGAGCTCTCGGCGACAACGCCCTCGAGGATCTGATCCATGATCGAGCTCGGGTCCTCGCTTCGGGGGTTGTCGGAGGTAACCACCACTTTGTCGGCGAGCCTGGCAGCCACCGCTCCCATCAGCGGCCGCTTGCTCCTGTCCCTGTCGCCCCCGGCACCAAACACCACGATCACCCGACCTGCACTGCGTTCGGCCACACTGCGCGCGGCCATCAGGACGTTGTCCAGCGAGTCTGGGGTGTGGGCGTAGTCGACGATCACCGAGAATGGTTGTCCTCCGTCGACGGATTCGAATCGACCCGGCACTGCCGTGAGCGCGCCTATTCCCTTCTCGATCGAGCCCAGATCGATCCCCGCCTGAATGCAGGTGGCAGCGGCGGCGAGGCAGTTTGACACGTTGAACGAGCCGACGAGCGACGTGACGATGTTCATCGCGCCCTCACGGCAGGAGATAGCGAAGGCGCTGCCGGTCGGCCCGAGCTCGACGTCCTGGGCGCGAACGTCCGCTTCCGGCGCGAGCCCGAAGCTCACAAAGGGGATGTCGACCATCCGGCTGAGCCTCTCTCCGAAGGGGTCGTCGATGTTGATCGCGCCTTTCTCGAGACGTTCGGCTACGAATAGAGAACGCTTGGCAGCGAAGTAGTCCTCCATGCTGGGATGGAAGTCGAGATGGTCCTGGGACAAGTTGGTGAAGGCCGCGGATGCGAACCGGATCCCCTCGATCCGATGAAGGACGAGCCCGTGCGACGTCACCTCCATCGCAACTGCGTCGACTCCAGCATCGCGCATCTCGGAGAACAAGCGTTGGAGATCGAGCGACTCCGGGGTCGTTCTGGCGCCGGACCTCCTCTCGCTCACGATCCGCGTCTCGATGGTGCCGATGAGACCGGTAGTCCGTCCGGCAGCGCGCAGGATCGACTCGATCAAGAACGTGGTGGTGGTCTTGCCGTTCGTGCCGGTCACGCCGATCAACAGCAGATCGTCGGCCGGGTTCCCGTAAAAACCGGCCGCTATACGGGCCATCGCTCTGCGAGCGTCCGTCACGAGCACCTCCGGCACGTCCACCGACGTGGGCCGCTCTCCGCACAGCGCGACCGCGCCCGAGCCGACCGCCGCGTCCGCGAAGCGGTGCCCGTCGGTCTGCATTCCGGGAAGGCAGAAGAAGAGGTCCCCGGGGTTCACCGTGCGTGAGTCGCGGCTCAGCCCGCGGACCGAGACGTCGCCGTCCCCACGCACGGACACGAGGAGATCGCCGGCGTGGCGTGCCAGGTCTGACACCGAGTGGTCGTGAGCCTTTTCCATCACGGCGATGCTAGTGCTCTCCGCACACCTGCTCTCAGTCGCGCGCGGCGGGCTCATCGGCATGGTCGGCCTGAATCTCTCGCGCGGCCCTCTCGGCGTTGGTCGTCGGGGGTACACCCAGGTGTCTCAGGGCGAACTCGGTGATCGTCCGGAAGGTCGGCGCGGCGGTGAACCCGCCCCAGATGGGGCTCGGGTCATCGAGGACCACCATCACGATGACGGCCGGATCTCTCGCAGGAGCGAACCCCCCGAACGACGCGACGTAGGAGTTCCCATATCCGCCGCCCGGCAGGGGCTTCTGCGCCGTCCCCGTCTTCCCCGCGATCTCGTAGCCGGGGACCTGAGCCTCGATGCCGGTTCCGCGCGTCGCCACCCCGGACAGGATCTTCACCATCTTGCGCGCCGGGCGCCGGGCCATGACCCGCTTGCGAGCCGCGGGCGACGATCCAACGATCTTGCCTCGAGAGCTCATTGTCGAGTGCAGGAGCTTGGGCTCGATCCAAACTCCCTCGTTAGCGATCACCGAGTACGCGGCGATCATCTGGAGGGGCGTGACCGCGATCCCCTGACCGATCGGGATCGTCGCGATAGTCGAACCAGACCACTCTTTTGTGTCGAGGACGATGCCGGGGGACTCCCCCGGAAAGTCCAAACCTGTGCGGCTGCCGAAGCCGAATGCACGGACGTATTTGTCGATCAGTCTCTCTCCAAGCTTCAAACCAATCTGGATCGTGCCGACGTTGGAGGATTGCTCGATGATCTCCGTGACGGTCATGGACACCGTCGCGTGCGAATGTGAATCGTTGAAGATGCGATCGGAATACGCGAACGAATCGGGGACGGTGAAGGACGTCTTGGGGGTGACGATCTTCTCGTTCAACGCTCCCGACGCGGCGACGATCTTGTAAGCCGATCCCGGCTCGTAGACGTCCGTAAGCGCTCGGTTCCGTCGTTCCACGGTCGAAGACTGGCCCGGGTGGTTGGGATCGAAGTCGGGGACGTTGGCGAGCGCGAGAATCTCGCCGGTGCCCGGCTTCATTACGATCGCGGTTCCGGCTTCCGCGTGGTACGTGCGAGCCGCTTGCGCGAGGGTGAGCTCGGTGAAGTACTGCAACTCCTTGTCGATCGTCAAGAAGAGCGAACGCCCGGGCTGCGGACGCTCAAATGTGAACTCCGCCTGCGGCAACGGGCGGCCGGCCGGGTCCTGCTCGAGCGTCATCCGTCCCGGACGGCCCTGAACGATGTCGTCGTATTGCAACTCGATCCCCTCGAGCCCCTTACCGTCGATGTCGACGAACCCGAGCAGGTGCGACGCCAGCCTTCCGCCCGGGTAGTAGCGCTTCGGCTCGGTTGTGAGGTAGACGCCAGGGAGATCCAGCTCCCTCACCGCGCGAGCCATCCTGGGCTCCACCTGCCGTGCCAGGTACTCGAACCTGTCGCCGGGCCACGCGCCCCGGAGCCTGGCCTCGACGGCGCCCGGCCTCAGCCCGAGCACGGGGGCCAGCTTCTCGGCCTCCGACTGGGCGTCGTCGACGTGAGCGGGGTCGGCGAAGACGGTGTGCAGGTCCACGGAGATGGCGAGGGGCTCACCCGCCCGGTCGAGGATTGCACCACGCCGGGCCGGGAAGGTGATGTCTCGCTCGCGTTGGTCGACCGCGAGCTGAGCGAACTCGGGCGCCTCTACGATCTGCAGAGTAACCAGACGGGCACCCATCGCGACGAACGCCAACGAGAACGCTCCGAACAGGGTGATCAGTCGCTTGGGCGACCTCGACCGCGGTCTTCTCCGAGATGCAGAAGGGGCCGACCTCGAACGGGTCGACCCGGATCGTGCTCTGGTATGAGGCCTGCGTGGGGGAGGCAATCTCACTCCTCGTTGTAGCCGGACGCGAGGCCGGCCTGGGTTGCCAACCGCTCGGCGCCGGCGGCCGGTCTGCCCCCACCGCGCGCGGGGACCCGAACGTCGGCCACGATGTACTGCACGTTCGTCGGCTCCGGATCGATCATCCCGAGCGTGTCGCGCGCGTACCGCTCGATACGGGCCGAGCTATCCAGACGCGCAGCCTCCAACAACAGCTCCTCGTGACGCGCCTCGGCCTTGGCGATGCCCTCCCTGACGCTCGCCAGGTCGAAGGCCGACTGCGCAAGCACGACTTGCTCGAGCAAGACTGCGAAGATCGTCGCTGCGATGGCGATAGCTCCAACGATCGCGAGCGGGGCAAGACGCCGCGTCGCCGACCGCTTTATGAGCTTGCGCGATCGCTTCTTGCGCCGCACCAAACGAAGATGGCCGTGATCGCGCGGAGATGTCGCGCGGCGCCGAACCGCCGCCTGGCGCGCGCTCATGCAGATCTCCTCTGTTGCGGCGAAGCAGGGAGATCGATCTCCTGCGGAAGGAGCTGCTCCTCCGGGGTCACACGCTCCGCCGCACGCAGCTTCGCTGCAGAGGCCCGAGGGTTTCGGGCGGTTTCCTCGGGACTGGAGGTGATCGGCCTGCGAGTCAGAAGACGCACGCGTGCCTGGGCGCCGCAGCGACACACCGGAAAGTCGGGAGAGCACACGCACCCCCGCGCTTCCTCGGCAAAGAAGCGTTTGACGATCCGGTCCTCGAGCGAGTGATAGGACAGCACGACGATACGCCCGCCCGGTTCGCTCACGTTCACTGCCGCGGGTAACACCTTCTCCAGCGAGCGGATCTCGTCGTTGACCTCGATCCGGATTGCCTGGAAGGTGCGGCGCGCGGGATGGCCACCGCGCCGGCGCGCGGGGGCTGGGATCGCTTCCTTAACGACGTCGGCGAGTGCCGTCGTGTCGTCGATCGGCCGGTGTTTCACGATTGCCCTGGCGATACGCGCGGCGAAGCGCTCCTCTCCGTAGAGCCGGATGACGCGCGCGAGGTCTCGTTCGGAGTACCCGTTCACCACAACCCCGGCCGATAAGGGCTGTCCGGGGTCCATTCGCATGTCGAGGGGGCCGGCGTTTCGGAAGCTGAAGCCGCGGGCAGCTTCATCGAGCTGGGGTGAGGAAACTCCGAGATCGAGTAGGACTCCGCGAACCGACGCAATCCCGAATCGTTCCAGTACGGCCTCGAGTTGCGCGAAGTTTCCACGGGCGAGCCGTACACGGTCTGATTGAGCCGTGAGGTGGGACCGCGCCGCGACCAGCGCGTCCGGATCACGGTCGATCCCCACCAGAGTCGCCTGGTGCGCCTCCTCGAGGATCCGGCCGGCGTGTCCGCCCCGGCCCACGGTTGCATCGACGACGACTCCCCCATGCTCCAACGCAGGGAGGAGGAGCTCGGTGACTTCGTCTGCGAGAACCGGCTCGTGTTCCACTGGATGCCTGTGTCCATCCCTACCGCCCCAGAGCTCGGGTCGCGATCGCGAGCATCCCCAGGAACCCACCCACGGAGGATCCCGTGATGGCGAGCAGGACTATTCCCTGTCCCAACTCGCGAACCAGCCTGCTATCCCTCAGTACCAGGGCTCTGATCGACATCTCCAACCCCCCTTCCGGCTCAGAACTTCAGCTGCTGCGCCAGCTCGTCCAGGTCGGCCGTGCCGACCTGCTGCTCCGTCCACCTGTCCGGATTCCAGACCTCGCCGTGGTCCAGGGCCCCGGTTACTACGACGTCCCTGGAGACCCCGGCGTACTCACGCAGGTTGTGAGGCACCGTGATGCGGCCTTGCCGGTCGACCTGATCCTGGTGTGCGCTGGCCGCGAGGTTGCGGACGAGCCCACGCGCCGTCGCATTGCTCCGGCCGAGCTCCAGCAGGTCGTGCTCCAGGCGCTCCCACCCTTCCTGCGACCACATCGCTATGCAGCCGTTGAGGTACTTGACGAGGACGACCCTGTCCCCACTCAGCTCGTCACGGAGTCGCGAGGGAACGATCAGCCGCCCCTTGCTGTCGATCGTGTGGCGGTACTCCCCCGTGAAGGACAACTTCGTCGGTCTCCCTGGCTAGCCGCATGGAGCTCGGGGGTGGGCCTCCACCTCGGGGCCGGCACCGGTCCCCGTCGACCGCCTGCCCTCCCTTTTCCTACCCTGTTCCCCCACTTTGCTCCACTTGGCGGTCAAGTTAGTCCCCTTCACACCAGTAAGTCAACGGTTAGAGACCCAATTACGTCTTTGTAATTCTGTGCACTTCTGTTGTTCCTGTGAACGCTTGCGTTTGCCTGTGGTTGCTGAAATCTGGGCAAAGCAGGACATTCACGCCTGCCAGACAATTCAGGATCACCGGGTATTCAGAGGTGTCGGGCATCCTTCCGAGCTCCTCGCCGGTCTCGATCGGCCCACAACGATCACATCGCGGTCACAGGACCCGCTCCGGGCTCCTTGTCCACGAGGCTGCCTTGTCCCGTGGCTGATCTCTGCGCGCATCAACGATTTGGCGGTGCGACTGCCCGACGTTTCCCAGGAGCGAGCGCCGCAGGCACGCCGAGCGGCTCCTGGACCTGGGCACCCAGACCGGCTTCGCCAACGGGCGTCAAGACGAGGTCTCCGGGGGGCCGCACCAGAGAGTCGTTCAGTGCAGTTGGGCGCTGGGGTTAGACGCCCACGTGTTGCGATTTAACGAGCCCTTCGGGGCCTTGGACGCGATCACGCGCGACCTGCTCCACGAGGGCTCGAACCGATCTCGCAGACCACGAGGCTCACGATCCCGTATTGGTTGTTCCTCAAGCGCAGTATCCCGCTGTGAGTCGCCAGAATCGCTACAGGCGTGCTTCGGAGCACAAATTCCTAATACTGAAGTTCCTGCGCAGAAGAGTAGAGCCAAGGGAATCAACAGTGCACGGCGAACCGAGATGAGATCTCGTCGTCAAGAAAGCGGGCCTCACGACACTATTTTCAGGAGCCAGAGTTACATGCGATTTAGTTGGGCGGCTTCTTCATCGCCATTACAGATAAGGCTTGCGAGAGCTCAGCACCATGGTCTAGTGATTCGACACGCTCTTAGCACGCATCGGGAGGGGTCATGAGCTTGGATGCTTGGATCACCTTGATCGTGGCGGTCGCGACTTTGGTGCTGCTCGCGACCGATCGGTTCTCACCTGCCCTCGTTATGGCCGGCGCCGTCACGACGCTGCTCGTGGCGGGTGTTATCGACCAGGACGGGGCTCTAGTGGGCTTCGCCAACGATGCCCCCATAACGGTGGCAGCTCTCTACGTGCTCGCAGGCGCAGTGAAGATCACAGGAGCGCTCGAGCATGTCACCGAGCGAGTGCTTGGCAGCAATGGAAAGGGTGACAAGCGGGACTCCCGGTGGACGCTCGCCCGCATCCTGTTTCCATCGATGGCTGTTTCGGCTTTCATCGCCAACACGCCCCTAGTAGCGATGATCGCGCCGCGCGTCGTGACTTGGGCACGGCGTACCGGACGGCCGGTGTCGCGCTTCCTCATGCCCCTGAGCTACGCGATCATCTTCGGGGGTTGCATCACATTGATCGGAACCTCCACGAACCTCGTCGTCTCCGGACTACTTCGTGAGTTCGGGTACGAGCCGCTCGGGCTCTTCGAAATCACCGGGGCGGGGCTTCCCATCGCGTTGCTCGGAGTGACTGCGATCGTGTTCCTATCGCCGCGACTACTCAATGTCCGGCATGGTCCGGGTCAGTCAATCAGTGAGCAAGTGCGGCGTTTCACCGTGGAGATGGAGGTCAGCGAGAGCAGTTCTCTGGTGGGTCGACCGGTTGCGGAGGCAGGCCTTCGGCAGCTAGAGGGAGTCTTCCTTATCGAGATCGAGCGCGACACTCGGATCATCTCCCCAGTCGCGCCCGAGGAGGTTTTGGAGGCCAGGGATAGGCTGACCTTTAGCGGAAATGTGTCGCGAATCCTCGACCTGCAAAGCATGCCGGGTCTTGTGTCGGCCGCGCACCGTCATTTCGAGGCAGTAGGCCAGCATCCCGGCCGCGCTTTCTATGAAGCCGTTATCGGCGAAGGCTCACCGATAGTGGGCTCGACTCTCAAGGAGTGTGGTTTTCGTGCCCGTTACGGCGCCGCTGTGATCGCCATCCACCGGGCCGGCGAGCCGGTCGTGGGCAAGCTCGGAGACATCCGCCTGCGCGCTGGGGATCTGCTGCTCGTACTCGGGAGCCCGGACTTCCGCCGAACCTGGCGGGAGCAGCAAGACTTCCTGGTCGTGGTGCCACTCACGGAGGGCCGCCCGTTGCGTCGAGAGAAGGCGCGCATCGTCGAACTCCTGACTCTCGGCCTGATCCTTGTTGCGGGAACGGGCCTGTTGGACCTCCTTCAGACCTCACTGATCATCGCAATCGCACTGATCGGCTTCAAGATCATCACGGTTTCCGAGGCCCGGGCTTCAGTGGATCTGGAGGTGGTCGTCTTGATGGCGACCAGCTTCGGCCTGGGCATCGCGATTAACGACAGCGGCCTCGCAGATCAGATTGCGCGCCTCGTCGTCGGCATCTTTCAGCCTATGGGCGACCTCGGGGTGCTTGCGGGAATACTCATCGCAACGATGTTGATGACCGAGCTGCTATCCAACAACGCGGCCGCAGTCCTGATGTTTCCTATCGCCCTGGCAGTAGCGGGACAGGCGAACCTCAATACGCGACCTTTCGCGATTATCATTCTGTTCGGCGCGACGCTGTCGTTTCTTACGCCGATTGGGTATCAGACCAACACGCTCGTGTGGAGCATGGGCGGTTACAGATACAGAGACTTCTCAAGGCTGGGCGCTCCTCTTACCGTTCTGACGATCGTCATCATCTTGGTGATGGTCCCGCTGCTGTTTCCCCTTCGCTAACCTCTGCTCGCAAGCGAAGAATGGGTCCAGGCGCTAGGCGAACTGAGCTGCTGCTCTTCGGCGCCTCGGGGGCATCAGATACGGCTCCCATAGTGGATCGACCCTGTCCACCGCGACCATGATCCAGACGCTGTCGTGCGGCCGCGTCGGCGGGTGGCGCAGCCTCATCCCGACGTCGTCGGGGGAACGGTTCTCCTTGCGCGAGTTACACGGGCGACACGCGGCCACGACGTTGTCCCACGTGTGACCCCCGCCCCGACTCTTCGGAATGATGTGATCGACGTTCTCCGCAGGCCCCCCGCAATACTGGCACTCGTGGTTGTCACGCACGAACACGGCCCGGCGCGAGAGCGACGACCGCGCCCGATAAGGGACCTTCACGAAGTAGTTCAACCGGACCACGCTGGGAGCCCGCACCTCGAGGAGCTCGGAGTGGAAGACCTGGCCGTTCGTGTGCAGTACCTCGGCCTTGCCCTTGAGGGCGAGAATCAACGCCCGCCGGATCGGGACGACGCACAGCGGTTGGTAGGAGGCGTTCAGTACCAGCGATCTTCCCAAGGTGGCGCAAGTATATAAAGGCCCTCCCGCTCAACGACCATCTTTGCCTGCTGCCGCGAGGCGCAAGGGCAGGGCGAGGGCGAGAAGCCCGAAGACCGTGGCGACGGCGGCGCCGACCGGTCCTGAGCCGCGTACGATAAGGCTGAGCACAAACGCGAACAGCGCGCCCGCACCACCAACGACGACGAAGAGCAACAGCTCCACCATCCTGCGCCACCGGACTCTGAGCTCGATCAGGCCTTCGCCGGCTGTCAGAGCTACCTGATCGAAGAGCTCGAGGAGCAAGAACCACGCGACCGCCACGGCCGGAGCCGCGTAGTCGACCTCGAGCGGGGCTGCGAGGAGCGCCGCGGCGTATTCGACCGCGAGCAATGCCGCCGTCAACACCCCGGCAACCGTGCGCGGAGCAACCAGCGCGACGATGAGCATCGGCAGCGACAGCGCGGGCACGACGAGCAGGGCGACATCCTCAGACAGCGACACGGGATAGACGGCGAGAGCCAACCAGAGGAGCACGGCCGCGATGCTCAACTTCGCTCTCATATACCCGTCCTCGCGTGGGCGAGACCCGGCCTGAGGCGCGGGAGCTCGGACAGGGCCGCCTCCAGGCTCGAGTCCTCCGTCCATCGGACAACAGGGATCCCGCGCGCGCTCAACTCGAATCGCAGCGCCCGACGCTCGAGCTTCCACACTCGGTGGGCGAGACGTCCCTCGGCACTCGGCTCCGCGGGCACCTCGTCCTCGTCGAGCACCTCGATCACCACGAGCGCGAAGCCCCTCTCCCGGAGGTCGTGGAGCGCCCGGATGCTGCGCCGGTCGACCAGTGGTGAGAACGCGACGACGAGGGCGTGGGGGGGCAACGTCCCGCGCGGGAGGAACTCGATCGCCTTCCATGCGAAGCTCTCGGCCGGTCGCGTTCGCAACAGGTGGTCGACGATCCGGTACACCTGCATCTGCCCCGACGCCACCTTCAGCCACGTCACCACCCCACCGAAGCCCACTAGCCCCACGCGGTCCTTTCTCGAGAGGTATCGCCATGCGAGCGATGCCGCGCCGCGTACGGAAAGGTCGAGCGTCGACAGATCACCCGTATGAACGTCCGTGAAGGTGTCCAAGAACATCACGACGTCTGCGTTGCGTTCGATATGGAACCTGTTGACATGAAGCTCCTGCCGGCGCGAGGTGACGCGCCAGTTGACGTGACGGAGATCGTCGCCATAGGTGAACGGACGTACGACGGCGAACTCGATCCCCTCTCCCGCGGCGCGAGACACGTAATTACCCGAGTAGACCTGAGTCATCGGAGGAACAACCCCACGCAGGATGCGTTCGGCTCCCGGGAACACCTTCAACTCGATGCCGGCGTTCCGGACCTCCTCGTAGACCACGTACCGGCCGGGTCGGTGCACTCGCAGAGCCAGCCGGCCCACGTCGTACACGCCCCATCGCGTGGCCGCGGCGCGCAGGTACTCGGTGCGGGAGGCCTCCCCGTCAACTAAGACGGTGTGCCTTGCCGAGCTCTCGACGAGCGCGATCGGCTCCGGGAGCGGCAGCCCGAAGGTCAGCTCCACGCCCCCAGCCCTCGATTCCAGGTCGACTCGGAGCGAAATCGGCTCGTCCTCGAGGCAACGTTCCGTATCACACGTCAGATGGGCTCTCAGGCCCGGCCGTCCCGCCAGGGCGAGCCCAAGGGCGAGCGACGTCATCACTGGAACGGCCATCACGACCATCTCGCTCAGGCCGGTGAAGATCCCGAGCAGCAACAGGAACCCGGCGAGGCCCACGTACCGGGTGAGCTTGGGCGTGTAGCGGGGAGTCATGGGCCTCGGTCAGTCGGCCGATGGCGCCGGCACCTGCGCCAGCAGCGCGCGCACGACGTCGTCGCCGCCCACGCGCCTCACCCACAGCTCGGGACGCAGCGTCAACCGGTGCGCGAGCGCGGGGACGGCCACCGACTTGACGTCGTCGGGCGTGACGAAATCGCGTCCCGCCAGCAAGGCCCGTCCGCGCGCCAGCTTCATGACCGCGAGCGCGCCGCGGGGGCTCGCTCCCACCTGGACGTCTCCGTGGTCGCGGCTGGCCTCCACGATGGCAACTATGTAGTTGCCGATCGGCTCGCTCACGTGAACCTGCTCGACCGCGGCTTGCATCTCGAGAAGCCGGTCGCGGTCGACGATCTCCTCGAGCTTCACGTCATCCCCGCGCCGCTCCAGCCTTCGCTGCAGGATCTCCCACTCCTCCGACGGAGTCGGATAGCCGATGGGCGTCCGCAGCATGAACCGGTCGAGCTGGGCCTCGGGCAACGGGTAGGTGCCCTCGTACTCGATCGGGTTCTGGGTGGCGATCAGAACAAATGGTGGAGCCAGCGGATAGGTCGTGTTCTCGACGGTGATCTGATCCTCCTGCATCGCCTCCAGCAGCGCGGCCTGCGTCTTGGGCGGGGCGCGGTTGATCTCGTCACCCAACAAGAGGTTCGTGAAGAGGGGGCCGGGCCTGAACTCGAAGTGGCCACCGCGCTGGTCGTAGATCGATGACCCCGTGATGTCGGCCGGGAGGAGGTCCGGGGTGAACTGGATGCGGTTGAAATCGACCCCCAGCACTTGGGCGAATGACCGCGCCATCAGGGTCTTCGCAAGGCCGGGCAGGTCCTCCAGCAGGATGTGCCCTTGCACCAGGATGCCGATCAACACGAGCTCGAGGACCTCTCGCTTGCCGACGATCGCCTTCGAGACCTCGTCGACGATCTCCTCGCAATGCCTGCGGGCCTCGTCGAGACTCAGGGCCACTACAGCGCCTCTATCTCTTCGACGATCAGCTCCAGGCGAGGGGTATCGAAGGGTGTTTCCGGAGCCGGTCCATCGACGATCTCGCGCAGAGAGCGCGGAAGGTCTTCGGCGGCCGTTGGATCGCAAGTCACGTCGGAGCCCCTACCGGCGAGGACGCTCGCCCGGATCAGGCGCTGGAGGAGGGGACGGATCCGGTGCTCGAACTCCTCTGGGGAGTAGCGCTTCCAGCCGAAGACCCTCTCGGCGCGTTTCAGGTCCTCCGGGCGCGGCCGTGCCGATCGCAGGGGCCTCATCGCCTCGTCGAACTCCGACTCGACCGGCGGCCGCATGGCGGCAGCCTCCGCACCGAGGCGTATCAGCCCGACCAGGAACAGGGCGCAGAGCGCACCGGCCACAACGGCCGTGCGCCCCCCGGGCCACGACAGCCACACGACGGCCCCCACCACAACGATCGTCGCGGCTCCCGTAGAGCCTCCACGACGCCTCCTCACCGTTGCGCCCCCAGCCGGGCGCGTACGTCCTCGAGTGCCGTGAGTGCCTCCGAGCGCATCCGTTCGTCGACGTCATGGTCGCTGAACCTCGCCCGCTCGAAGAGCCTCGTCAGCCCGAGTGGACTCGGTCCTTCGATGCTGCGCATCCGAAGGGCGCGGGCGATGAACTCGAGGGGTGTGTCGGACGGTCGTCGTCCAAGGCCCTCTGCCCGGAAGAAACGCTCCATCCGCGCGTAGCACGCGATCACCGCGGCCCTGGGATCGCGGATCGAGCGCAGGTCTTCGATCCCCGCGTCGACCTCCGCGACGAGCGCGTCGTGCTCGCCTTCCTCGACTTCGCCGCCCTCCCACGCCCTGCGCTTGTAGAGCGCGGCCACGACGGCACCCAGGAACCCCAAACCCACTAACGCCGTGAGCGCAACTCCCAGCGCGCCGGTGGAGCGCGGATCGGGATCGTCCAGCGCGGATCGCTCCTCCCGCCGCTCCAGAGGTGGCTGCCGAACCCCGCGTTCGTCGTCGCCGAACGGCCTCGACGCGTTGATCGCGATCGCGATGACGACCGCCATCAGCATCATCGCCGCCAGCGTTGCCCACCACTTCCGGCGCCGTGCGAGATAGTCCTCGGGCACCCCCGTGGTGACAAGGATCAGGTAAGCCATACCCATCGCGGCAACGAGCCCGAAGAAAACGAGGATGTAGCCGACGAGCGCGGGAACGCGCGGCGTGAGCACTCCTCCCGGGTCCGTGTCGAATGGCGATCCCTCGGGCGCGGCCACGGCCACCACCACGAGGCAAACGAGGCACAGGGCCGCGGCGGCGACCCCCCTCGCCTTCGGCGACATCCTCGGTCCGCCGTCTCCCTCCACCCGGCCTCGTCTCCTTACGCGCTGCGATTACTTCCTACTATGCCCGTAGTAGCCTCCGAGGTCCAGCGCGTCGACGATGCTCCGGGGCCGCCGCGGCAACGAGCGGTCGCTCAGAGGCCCTGCTCTTCGCGCAGACCCTCGACGTATCGATGGAAGGCAAGGTGGTCGGAGGTGACCTCGTTGCTCTCGCCGTCCCTGGCGAGCTTGACGGTGTCCGCGGGGCCTCCGGGAGCAGTGGGGTCCTCGGTTATCTCGACCACCTTCCAGCCCTCGTCGATCAACCTCCGCAATCTCTCGAGCTCTGGGTCGTCGCCCCAACCTGCCACCGAAACCTCCCGTCGTCTCGCAACGTATCTAGGAAGGGAACCCTACTCCCGCGCGGAACTCCTCTCCTGGGAGTACTTCCTAGATCGAGGCATCGTCTAATCTGATTGCCACACGGACCAAGGAGAACCCTGCATGACCGATACCACGACCGTTGGGCGGGGCTCGGGAGGATCTGACCCCGACTTCTCTTTCTTCCTAACCACGTTCGAGCGCATCGTCGCCAACGTCGAGCAGACCATCCAGGGCAAGGACGATGTCATACGGCTGGCGATGGTCAGCCTCGTGGCCGAGGGGCACATCCTTCTCGAGGACGTGCCGGGTGTCGGCAAGACCATGCTCGCGAAATCACTCGCCCGCTCGCTGGGCTGCTCGTGGAGCCGGATCCAATTCACGCCCGACCTGCTCCCGACGGACGTGACCGGCGTGAACGTGTGGGACGAGCATCACAAGCGCTTCGGCTTCCGGAGGGGGGCTGTCTTCGCAAACGTCATCCTGGGCGACGAGATCAATCGGGCCTCACCGAAGGCGCAATCCGCGCTGCTCGAGTGCATGGAGGAGCGGCAGGTCACGGTCGACGGCACCACCCACACACTGGAAGAGCCGTTCATGGTGATCGCGACCCAGAACCCGATCGAGCACGAGGGCACCTACCCGTTGCCGGAGTCCCAGCTCGATCGCTTCATGATGCGCCTGTCGATGGGCTATCCGGAGCGCCAGTGGGAGCTCGAGATCCTGGACCGCCACGGCACCCGTGAGCCGCTCGAGCGGCTCGAGGCGGTGGCGACTGCCGGAGAGGTGAAGAGCTTGATCCGCCTGGCCCAATCGGTGCACGTCGCTCCAACGCTCAAGAAGTACATCGTCGACCTCACCGAGACCACCCGCGACCATCCCGACGTCTATTTGGGGGCGAGCCCACGCGCATCTCTGCACCTCCTGCGCGCCTCCCGAGCGCTCGCAGCGAGCCGGGGTCGCGATTACGTCGTGCCCGAC
This sequence comes from Actinomycetota bacterium, assembly GCA_050694215.1. Taxonomy (GTDB): domain Bacteria; phylum Actinomycetota; class CADDZG01; order CADDZG01; family WHSQ01; genus JBOGXB01. The sequence continues at coordinate 43,300 of JBOGXB010000001.1, read as the reverse complement.
GACATCAAGGACCTTGCGATTCCAGCCCTGGCTCATCGAATACTGCTGGCTCCCGACGCGCAGATGCGGGGCTCGGTAGCGGAAGAGGTCCTGGAAGGGCTCGTCGGCCGGGTCCCGATCCCGGTGCGCGAGCAGGCCTGACCCGGCCGAGCCGCCACTCGTGCCCACCGCCCGAGGCTGGTCCATCGGAGGAATCGGTCTGATTCTGTGGTTGGTGGGACGCGCCTACGGGACCCGCCCCCTGGAGCAGGTGGGATTTGCCCTCGTTGCGCTGCTGTTCGTCGCCCTCGGGGTCGTGAGGCTCGGCCGTCACGAGTTGCAGGTCTCGCGTCGAGTGACGCCCGAGAGGGCGCGCGCCGGACGGCCCGTACGGGTAACGCTCAACTTCCACAACCAAGGATCGGGGTCGGCACCCTTGCTGCTCATGGAGGACAGAATCCCCCGGGGGGTCACGGGGCGGGCCCGCTTCACCCTGAGGGGCATCGAGCCCGGAGGCAAGCGCGAGACCTCGTATCAGCTCCGGCCTCAGGCGAGGGGGCGCTACGCGGTCGGCCCCCTCACGGTGACGGTCGTGGACCCGTTCGGTCTCGCCCGGTCCAGCTCGGCAACCGCGCTCGAGACCGTCTTCCTCGTCCATCCTCAGACCGAATCGCTGGCGCTGCCTCGCGATCTCGGCGAGCGCCGGACGGCCGCAAGCTCTGCGCTCAAGCAGCCAACCGGGGCGCGCGGAGAGGATTTCTACACACTGCGCGAGTACGCGCACGGGGACGACCTCCGCAAGGTCCACTGGCCCTCGACCGCCAAGCAGGGCAAGTACATGATCCGCCAGGAGGAGACACCCTGGCACACTCGCTCCACCATCGTGCTGGACGACCGCCGAAGCGCGCACGAAAGGGTGGGCGAGTCGTCATCCTTCGAGCGCTCGATCCAGGCGGCGGCCTCCCTGCTGTTGCTGTACGACCGGACCGGCTACGGGTTCAAGCTGGCCACCGCCCATGGCGGCGGCGTCGGCACCGGCAAGGGCTCGGAGCATCTCCATCGGGCGATGGACATGCTGGCGATCCTGCAGGCGTCGGGGCCCCCGGCAGGAGACGAGTCCCTCGCCTCGCGACTCACGGAGATCGAGGCGCGCGGCATCGCCGAGGAGACCCTCGTTCTTGTCTGCGGTCATCTCGACGCCCATGCCGCGGTCGCCCTGGCGCGTTGTCGCCGGCTGTACCGGCAGGTCCTCGCGGTCACGTTCCCGCCCCATCGTTTCGGCTCGGGGACCACCAAGCAGCGCTGGGAGGGTGAGAGGGAGACGGTAGACGCCACTTCGCTGCTCGGTCGCTCCGGGGTGCGCACGCTCATCCTCGGACCGGGTGAGGCGCTCGGTCCCGCGTGGGGCGCGTTGTCGAGCGGAAGGCTCAGAGGGGGTGATCCGGCATGGGCTCGGAAGCCAGAGCTCGTCTAGGCCTGGCCGGGCTTCTCGCGATCAGCCTCTTCTCGTTCAACCAGGTCTTCGCGACCGGCGACTACCCGGGACCGGCCCTGCTGGGCATCCTGATCGCGGTTGCGCTCGTGATGGTGGGACGCCGGCTGGGGGTTGGCAGCATCCTGACCATCGTCGGGTCCCTGGTCGCGATGGTCGCCTACCTGTGCCTCGTCTTCCAAGCGGACAAGACCTTCCGCGGGCTCCCCTCTCCGCGCTCGCTCCAAGGCCTGTGGCGGTCGCTGGAGCATGCCTACTCACAAAGCCAGGTGGACTTCGCCCCCGTACCCCCCCGGCCCGGATACGTCGTGCTGGTCGTCGCCGGGCTCTGGATCGCAGCGCTCATTGGCGAGATGGCCGCCTTCAGGTGGCGCCGCCCTCTGCTGGCGAGCCTTCCTTGCATCGGCCTGTTCGCGCTCATCATGGTGGTCGGAACCGGTGAGGCGGCACCGCTCCTCGTCGCGCTGTTTCTGATCGCGTTGTTCGCCTTCTGGGGCCTGGAGTCGTCGCATCGCCTGCGCGCGTGGGGACGCTGGGTGCCGACTTGGAAGGAGCACGAGAGCGAGCCCGAGCCGACCGAGGTGACCGGGACGTTGGCCCGTCGCATGGGCGCGGCGTGCGTGCTCATGGGCATGGTCGTGCCGCTGTTCCTGCCGGCGCTGGGGGACGGGTTGCTGGTGTGGCGCAACCCGACGGGAGAAGGACTGCCCGGGGGCGGTGGGGAGGGCGGCGCGCTCGATCCTCTCGTGAGCGTCCGGCCCCAGCTGATCGACCAGCCCGAGACGGTCCTGTTCGAGGTCACGAGCCTCCGGCCCTCCTACTGGCGGCTCCTCACCTACACGCAGTTCGACGGAGTGAGCTGGCACGGCTCCAGCGAGGCCGACAGGCCCAGCCAGTTCGGAGCGATCTCGACTGACGTGGACCCGGGAACGGTCACCCGTACGGTCACGGCAAGATTCGTCATGAGGGCGCTCGAGGGCGAGCGGCTGCCCACGACGGGCCTCCCCAGACAGCTCGATTTCACCGGCTCGAACGCGGACGAGTACGAGTCCGGGCTCACCTACGACGCCGAGAACGGCGATGTGGAGATGGAGCAGCGGATCATCGACGGCCTCCGCTATGAAGTCGGCGCAGTGTTGCCGGAAGCGAGCTTCCGCAACTTGTCGCGGGCGGCTCCAGGCGAGATCGAGGATCCTACCTACCGTCAGATACCAACCGACCTGTCGAACGTGGTCTTCCAGACCGCCAACGAGTGGACCGAGGGGATCGACAATCCGTTCCGCCAGCTCGTGGCCATACAGAACCGGCTGCGGGGCTTCGATTACTCCCTCAACGTGGAGGACACCGGTAGCGACGACTACCTGGGCGACTTCCTGAGCATCACCCGGAGAGGCTTCTGTCAGCAGTTCGCATCCGCGTTCGCGATCCTCGCTCGGCTAAAGGGTTTTTCCACCCGCGTCGTCGTGGGATTCCTTCCCGGTAGCACCACCCTGTCGGCGCCGACGACATACTCCGTCCGGGGGACGCACGCGCACGTGTGGCCCGAGGTCTACCTCCAGGGTTACGGCTGGGTCCCGTTCGAGCCGACGCCGCGCGCGCCCGCTCCCCCGCCCGCGTACACGGTGCCGGGCCTGGTGTTCGGATCGAGCCCCCGACCCGAATTCCAGAGCGTCGGAGGCAGACAAGACCCGGGCCTTCAGGGCAGGGCGGCACCGCTGGGACGAGAGCCGATCAACCCCGGAGGGATCGAGGAGCCCGCGCCGGGCAGCAATCGGGTCAACCTCGAGTGGAAGAAGACCTTCACCCGCATCGCCCTGTTCGTGACGATCCTCACCCTCGCGTACCTGGTTGTAACCCCGGCCTGGAAGCTTCGACGCATCCAGGCCCGCTATCGTCGGGCCCGGGGTTCGAGAGCCAAGGCGGCGGCCGCGTTCGCCCACTTCCAGGAGGAGGCAGGCGATCTCGTGTCGCGCAGGGCCCCGGCGGAGTCGGCGACTGCCTATGCGACCCGGCTGTCAACCCTGCGAAAGGTGCCGGCGAGGTCGGCTCTCAGGCTCGCGTCCATCTACGAAGCATCGGAATACGCTTCCACCGACACCTCGGAGAAGGAAGCGTCAGAGGCCAAAGACCTGGCGAGGCAGCTCCGGACGAGCATCTGGGGCGGGGCAAGCTGGTGGGACAGGGGACAGCGGCTCTTCTCGCCGGCGTGGAACGGCAGGAAGGTCGCCTGGGGCCGGCTCGGACCCACGGGCTGAAATCGTCAGATGGCTCGGCGCGTTCGCCTGCGCGCCTCGGGGGTGAGCTCCCGCTCGAGGTTGGACTCGACCCGCTGGAGCGCCTCGATGAACTCGTTGCGGTCGTAGATGTACTGGGCCACTTTGCCGTCGATGGTGCGGGCGATGTCGTCGATCGCGAGGAAGAAGGCCATCTGGCCCTCCCTCAACGCGTCGAGGAGCTCACCGTCCGTCCTGCAGACCTTGAAGATCGACTGTCCGTCGGTCACGAGCTTGACCTCGGAAAGATGCTCGTCCAAGCCCGCCTTCTTGCGCAGGTACTCGATAGCCCGGCGAACCCGTTGCAGGCTCATGCCGCCGTCGAGTAGCGAGCGGATCACCTTGAGCGAAACAAGGTCGCGAAACTCGTACAGACGCCTCACTCCGGGTCGCCCGCCCGTCGCCTGCACCGACGGCTTTACAAGGCCGATGCGATCCCAATAACGCAGTTGGTGCGAAGTGCAGCCGGTGAAGCGGGATGCCTGGTCTGCCGAAAAGCCGTCCATAAGAGCGCGCGAACCTCCCCCTAGTGGCACCTAAGCAACTAAACATGTCGTCTTCGCGCCCGGAACGATCAACCGGCTCTGACACCGGGATCACGCGTGGTTAGCGATCTCGGCCCGTTCGTTCCGCGAACCCCCGCAGACGACTTGCTCCGTCAGACGAACTACCTCATCTAGCGCAGCATCTCGGAATCTAGCGCGCGCACGGCCGACGCGACAACCCCTGAGTAGCGAATTGACAAACTTCCTCTTAGAGCCTTTTGTATCTCCGCTTGATGCGCTCTTCCCACCTGCGCATAGTGCCGCCCAGACGCGTGGACCAGCGCGCGCTCGGTACGTCCGATCGTTTGTCGACAAGGGTATGCAGCGCTCCCGCTATCAAGATGATCCCTGCCACCATCACACCGAACGCGGCTATGCCCACGAGCACGAGACCCGAGACGAAGAACGTGAACAACAGGACGAAGCCTGCGATGAACACGAGGACACCCATTCGTGCACGCCGGCGTTCCCCGAAATGAGGCGACTTCTCACGCACGCCGCGCGCGAACCTGGGATCCTCCTTGTAGAGGCCCTTCTCGATCTCGTCGAGGATCCGCTTCTCCTGCTCCGACAGAGGCACGGTTGTTCGATTATAGGAACGGAAGAGCCCTACTCGAGGTCGTCGAGCAATGTCGCAGGAGCGACCGCATTGGTGCCGAAACGGCTGCGGATCGAATCGATTGCCTTGGCCGCATCCGACCGGTGGAGGCCGTCCCTTCCGTCTTCGGGGGCCAGGCTCAGCTGCCGCTTGGGGGGGCCGGTGCTCAAGCCGCTGACGCTGACCCCCAGGAGCCTTATCCGGGGACGGTCGGGGTCGATCCGCTCCCACAGCGACCTGACTGCCTCGTAGATCTCCGAGGTGGTATCCACCTCCTGCGGCACGGTTAGGGATCGGGTGATCGTGGAGAAATTCGCGAACCTCACCTTGATCGTCACGGTCCGGGCACAAAGGCCCTTGGAGCGCAAGCGGGTGGCGGTGCGATCCGAGAGCCTCAGCAGCTCGCGGCGGATCTCCTCGCCCGAATCCAGATCGTGAGAGAACGTCTCCTCCGAGCCGACCGACTTCGCCGGTTCGTCGGGTATCACCAGCCGGTCGTCGATGCCATGAGCCAGAGCGTGCAGGTGAGAGCCGAGAGCGTCTCCCACCGCACGCTGGAGGGTCCGCAGCGGCATCCGGGCTACGTCCACCACCGTCTTCAGCCCCAAGCGTCTGAGGAGCTCGGCCGTCTGCTCGCCGACCCCCCACAGCGCCGTGATCGGCAGGGGATGCAGCCATTCCTCCACGGAACCGGCGGGAACGACCAAGAGCCCGTCCGGCTTGCCCATCGAGGACGCGAGCTTGGCGAGGAACTTGTTTGGCGCCACCCCGACCGTACAGGCAAGGTCGAGGCCGGCGATGTCGGCTTTGATCCTTCGAGCGATGGTCACGGGATCGCCGAACAAGCGAACCGATCCCGATACGTCGAGGAACGCTTCGTCGAGCGAGAGAGGTTCCACCACAGGCGTATAGGTGAAGAACACCTCGCGTATGCGCTGTGAGAAGTCCTGATAGCCGTTGAAGTCGTTCGGGATGAAGACCCCGTGTGGACACAGGCGCCTGGCTGTGATGACCGGCATGGCCGAGCGGACCCCGAACTCGCGCGCCTCGTAGGACGCGGAAGTGACGACCCCCCGGCCCCCGAGACCGCCGACGATGACCGGCTTGCCCCGGAGCGTGGGGTCCTTGACCGTCTCGACCGACGCATAGAAGGCGTCCATATCGACGTGAAGGATGGGGGTGTCGCCGTCCGCGCGGCGCCCGTTCACCGGCATGCCGGCAACGATACGCCCGCGTCCGGAGCTGCTGGCGGTGGGCCGCCTATGCGGGTAGGGGCCCGTCGCTCGGATGGCGAGATCCCAGTCGGACGTCGGCCATGGCGACCGCCCGTCCCCTGTCCTTGCCGCCTCCGCACGAGGATGCCCTGCCCTCGACCGGAATCGCTTCGGACGCGGCGGAGACGTTGGCCGGGCGGACGGCGGAGTCGGACGCAGGGTCGGCGTCATAGGTGCGGATGGCGACATGGCCATCGCAGCGAGGCAGCTTGAACGTGAAGCTCTCGCCGGTGCCCGGTTCGCCCGGCGCGGGCTCTCCTTCGACGGGCTGCGACGAGGAGAAGTTGTCGGTGGTGATCGGCGTCTTGGAGAAGCGCACGTCGTAGGAGTGGGCGCGTCCACACGTCCCGTCGTCGCCGGGCGCAGTCCAGGTGAGAGTCACCTCCCGCTTGCCCGCAGTCGCGGCGAGGTCGGTGACGACGGCGGGTCGGCTCGCGTCGGTCTCGACGTTGTTGCTCGTCCAGCCGTCGTGACCGAACTCGGGCCAGGTGGCCGGATCGCACACGCCCGCACCGTTCCCCCGCCACACGAACAAGGCGCCCTCTCGGATCGTATGGGCAACGTCTCGCTTGCCATCGTCGTCGAGGTCCCCCACCCCGGGAGGCCCCACCGTCCAGCCACCGGTGAATTTCGGCCACCCGTCTGCGGCGAGATCGCGCAGCCCGGGCTCCGCGCCGGTGGCGTCGAAGGCGTGCAGATCGGAGTACGCGGTCCCCTCGAGTACCTCCTCGCCCCCGTCGCCATCGATGTCGGCGGACGCGGGTGTGGCCAGGAACTGGAGATCGTTGACCTCGCGCGGGAAGGCGGGGAGCTGAGCTCTCGACCCGCGCAGGTCCCATACCGTGAGGTGGTTGTCCGAGACGAGCTGGTCCTCGGGCAGGACGACGTCGACGAGCTTGCCCGCACCCGCTGCCGGCGCTGCGAACGCAAGGCCGCCCTCGGGGCCCAGCCGGGTGAAGATCCCCCCGCCGACCGCGGGGATCGATGGCGCGTCCGGCGAGTTCGTGGCCGCGCCCACGGCCTCCGTGAGGAGCGTCCGGTCCAGCTCCCCGCTTCGTCCGTAGATGGACCGGCCGTCGGGACCGAGGATGTAGGCGGGGCCTGCGGTCGCGAAGATGCCGGTCTCGAGGTCGTCTCCTCCGTTCACGTTGCCCAGCACGGGCGAGCCGTCGGGACCGTCGCCGACGACCGGCAACAGCTCGAGGGTGACGGTTGCGATCTTGGCCGGCCACCCGGGCAAGAAGGCGTTCGGGTTGGGGTGACCGCCGGGACCGCCGGGACCGTCTCCGTGCGCGGAGCCGTCCGGGTAGAGCGCGTAAACCCGCTGGTTCCCACCTTCTGCCGTGCTCACCGCGAAGGGAGCCGGGTCGTCGGTGTTCGGCGTCTCCTTGTACTGCTCGTTCACGGTGGCGATAATCTCGAGCGTGCCGTCGCCGTCGACGTCGCCGACCGCGGGGCTCACGACGACCTTGGCTCCGTTAAAAGGTTCGATGCCCGGCTTGTTGGCCACCTCATGGGTAACCGGATCCACCGAACCGGTCGTCGCCGGATCGCGCATCAGTACCGGCCACCCCGCGACGGGGCTTCCGTCGAAGTGGAACGCGTAGATGTGACGATCGCCCGCGCCGGCGATGATCTCGAGCTCGTCGGTCGACGCATCGATGTTCGCAAGCGTCGGCGCCGCGAGGAACCACCAGATCACGCGGTTGAGCTTGTCGTGGCGGTTAACCAGATCGGGGACGAGGTCGGGGTCGTTGGGAAGGGGCCCTGATCCGGGATAGTCCCCCGGCACGAGCTCGGTGTGCGAGGCGTAGAAGCCCGCCTCCCGATCCGGGCGCTGCGGGGTGGAGTAGGCAGCGTTGGACCGAACGGGGAACCCGTCGAGCACCCCACCATCGGAATCGAAGGCCCACACCCGCCCCTGGAAGTCGCCCGCCACTACCTCGAGATCCCCGTCTCGGTCAAGGTCGCCGACGGAGGGGCTGCGAAGCACCGCTGCGTGCACCGGCGTCGTAATCTCACCCGAGGAGTAGGCGGGCGCGCCGTAGTTCAGATCCGCGTCCGAGGTATGCACCGGCCAGCCCTCGACCTCCGTGCCGTCGGCCTCGTAGGCATGGATCAGGCCGTTCGAGGTCGCGACTACGAGCTCATCGGTGCCGTCGTCATCGATGTCCGCGAAGCGCGGACTCGCAGCGCCGTCGCCCCGCAGATCGATAGGGAAGCCGGCGAAGAGAGCCGGATCACTGTGGAAGTTGAAGTTCTTGGTGCCCAATCCCGTCAGCGGCTCGCCGTCGATGTCGGTGAGTGGCGCGCCCGTCGCGTCCTTGGCGGTTACCTCGAGCCGGACGATGACGCCGAACCTGTCGGGGATCTGGTGGTTCTCGTGGTCTCCACGCCCGGTCACGGGATCGACGGCAGGGCCCTCCGCCCCCGCGAACGGGGCGTTCGCCGCGTCCAGGGCGGCCTCAACCGCGGCCGGGTCGATCGTCGCCAGCGCCCCCTCGACCGGGCCGCTGAGGTCGCGGGGATGAGCGAGCGTTACGCCCTCGTCGCTGTAAGCGGGCGCGGAGTTGACGTCCCGCCACGACCACACTCCCCACTCGACCGTGTAGGAGAAGCCCGCGGCGCGCAATGCCGCGGCTCGGCCCTCGATCTCGATCGGGCCGGAGTCGGGCGACACGATGTCGAACCACTTCGGCGAGGTGAGGTCGGCCTCCGGGGGGACCTTGCTCTCGGCGACGGCCTGCACCATCCGCCGGGCGTTGACGCGTCCGTAGCCGAAGAACGGATCCCAGCCGGGCGTCGCCGGATAGCGTTGTGTCTCGACCGCGTATTTGGGCTGGGCCTCGTAGGGCGGCTCGACGAAGTTCATGTCGTCGGCGGTGGACGAGATGATCTGGTCGACCTCCTCGGCCGAGATCGAGCGGCCCGCAGGAACTCCGCCCTCGCCGTCGAGCTCGCCGTAATCCGCGAGCGCGTCCTTGGCCACCTCGTTGCGCGCCGCGGCATAGATCAGCCCCGCCATGCCCGCACTGCGGCCGACGGCCTCCGATGAGCACGAGTTCGAGGGCACCGCGGCGGTGATGTAGGCGCCGTAGTTCGTGCACCCTCTGAACTCGAGGTAGCTGGGGGGCGGCGCTCCATCGATCTCGGGCTCGCCGATCGAGTTCATCGTGACCGCGTGCTCCAGGACGGAGGGCTGGTTGTGGTGCCCGGCCGACTCGTCGGCGGCGGATGCGATCAGCACGACGCCGCGCCGGTATGCGTAGTCGATCGCCTCCTGCGCAAAGCGAGAGTTGTTCAAGGTGCCGAGGGCGCTTTGTATCACCGACGCTCCGTTGTCGGTTGCATAGAGCACTCCCTGGCCAAAGTCGTTCACATCCGCGATGAATGAATCACCCACGCGCATGTGCATCACCATGCAGTTGGGGCACACGCCCGCGCCTCCAGCGCCGTTGTCGACCTCGCCCGTCGAGTCCTCCGCCTCGCCGGTGCCGTGTCCGTACTGGACCTCGTCGTAGGGATCGTTGTCGTCCTCGTAGGAGTCCCAGCCCACGAAGTCGTCGACGTAGCCGTTACCGTCCTGGTCCAAGCCATCGCTGAACTCGAAGATGAGGTCCTCTGGGTCGACGATGGTGTTGGAGTTCAAGTCGGAGACGCGCGAGTCACCCCCGCAGTTGCCGGGCGAGCCCCAGTTCGGGCAGTAGTCCTCGATGTTGAAGATCCCGTCGTGGTTCCGGTCGTGGGCGTCCTTCGGGTGAGGAGTGCCCCAGTCTGGCTGAGGAAGCTCGCCCCGGTTTAGCCACGTTTTGTTGTTGAGGTCGAGCATGGCGCCGCCGGAGAGCTCGCCCGCGTCGTTGCGGCTAACGTCGTCCCACTTCACCCCGGAGTCGTGGACCGCGATGACGACGTCGGGACGTCCAGTGGTCTCCTCCCAGGCCTTGTCGACGCTGGCCCCGGTGACGCCGAATAGCTCCTGGGGGTTCTCGGATGTCAGAGGGCTGCAGTTCTGCTCGTGGCCCGGGATCTCGCACGCGGTGCGCGACTCGTACTTCCAGCGGTCCCCGCCGATGTCGTCGTGGGGCCAGTCGGCCGAAGCCATGTAGTCCTGATACGCATACGGATCCTGACCGCCGCCCGGCTCCGGATACGGGAACCGGGCCCCGGCCGGCGCGGCGAGGGTGGCCACGACGGCAGAGGTCACGGCAACGACGAGCAGGCTCCTGGACGGGGGCCGAGCGGGCATTTGTCTCCGGATGGTGTGGTCTGGACTGCCTGGAGGAGGGTTCGCCGCCGGGTGCTTGCTCCCCTGCCGAGCCCGCATGCAGCGGGACGGGACAATTCGTCGCTTCCTCTCTGCGTCAGGCTCGCTCGGCGGAACTGATGTGGCAACGAAGGCCCGGCCGTCTGAAGGCGTCCGGCCGAGGTACGAAGCTCGCAGGCGGATGATCACCGTTCGTCCCGGACTAGGCTCGCCTTTCGGGCTTCGAGGAGGTATGGCGATGGAGTACAGGAGGCTGGGTCGTACCGGAGTGAAGGTCAGCACCCACTGCCTCGGGGCGATGATGTTCGGCGACTGGGGCAACACCGACGTCGACGAATGCGAGCGGATCATCCATAAGGCCCTAGACGCCGGCATCAACTTCATCGACACGGCCGATGTCTATTCGAGCGGTCGCTCCGAGGAGATCGTCGGCAAGGCTCTACGAGGAAGGCGCGACGAGGTCGTTCTCGCAACGAAGTGCCATGGGGCGATGGGCGGGCTCAACGAGCGTGGCAGCTCCCGTCGCTGGATAATGCGGGCCGTCGAGGACAGCCTTCGGCGCCTCGCCACCGACCACATCGACCTCTACCAGCTACATCGCCCCGACTTCGACATCGGGCTCGAGGAGTCGCTTGGGGCGCTCACAGATCTCATGCATCAGGGCAAGGTCCGTTACATCGGGTCCTCGACCTACCCCGCGTGGTGGATAGTCCAGTCGCAGTGGGTGAGCGAACGTAGGAACCTGCAGAGGTTCGTGTGCGAGCAGCCCCCCTACTCGATCTTCGCCAGAGCCGCCGAACGAGACGTCTTCGAGGTCACGCAGCGCTTCGGCATGGGCGTCATCGTTTGGAGTCCGCTGGCCGGTGGGTGGCTCACGGGCAAGTACAGACGGGACGGGAAGGTTCCTCAGGGATCGCGAGCAGAGCGCGCGGCGAAGCAGTGGGCGGGCTCGCCCGTAGCCGATCGCTTCGACATGACGCGGCCGACGAACCAAACAAAGCTCGACAAGGTCGAAGAGCTCGAGGCCGTCGCCGACAAAGCGGGGTTGTCGATGACGCACATGGCGATCGCGTTCTCGCTCGCGCATCCCGCGGTGACCTCGGCCATCATCGGGCCGCGCACGATGGATCAGCTCGACGATCTCCTCGACGGCGCCGATGCGAGGCTTGATGAGTCGACGCTGGATGCGATCGACGAGATCGTCGAGCCGGGCGGCTACTTCGAACCCGCGGACCTCGGCTGGCAGCCTCCCTGGATGTCACCAGAGTCCCGACGGCGCTGACATGTTCTGTCCGAGCTGTCGGGACGAATATCGAGAGGGGTTCACTCACTGCGCCGAGTGTGGGGCGGAGCTCGTCGAGGAGCTTCCGCCTGAGCCTGCCGAGCCGCGGATCGGGCCGGAGCTCGTCGAGGTGTTCGAGGCTCACGGTTATATGCAGGCGGAGATGGTCAGGGGCGTTCTCGAGGGCAGTGGGATCGAGAGCCTCCTCACGGGGGACGGCGGAGCGATGGGCCAGATGTATCCGCTGTCCGCCGGACCTCTCAGCCGGATCTATGTCTTGGTGAGACCGGAGGATGCACCCCGGGCCGTCGAGGTGATCTCTTCGGCGGAGCTTGGAGAGCTCGAGCAGGACTAGCGGCCGGCGGAACCGCCGCTCGAGTGCCACAGCTTGGTGGGTGCGGCCTCGGATCCGGCCGCCGTGAGCCCGGTCAGGGTCTGCTTGCGGCGTTGTCTCCCGAGTGACGCGGCCAGTGATTGAACCCGGCGATCTCTGGCCAGCTCGACGAGGTCGAACACCTCCTGTGCGACCACGGTGATCCCGACGTTGCTGGGATCGGTGGTGTGGACGAGCGAGGCGCCCCCGCGCTTTCGGACCGCCCCCCTCACCAGCAACAGCCACGAGTGGAAGATGGTGCGAGCGCAGCGAGGCTGGACGCGCTCGAACGCCGTCACGTCGATGGGACCGGTTACGTCGTCGAGGGTGACGAAGATGATCCGTTGACCCGAGCGGATTGCGGGGGTCTGGCTCGCCACCTTCACCCCCGCCACCCACACCTCTGAATCGTTGCGGCACCGGGCCAATCGCGTCGCCGGAATGCACCCGAGCTCGGCCAGCAACGGACCGTAGAGATCCATGATGTGTCGACGAGCATCGATGCCGGTGATCTCGAGCTCGGCTTCCGTCTCCTCGAGCGGCGTGTATGCGGGCAAGCCGGGGAGAGCCTCCTGTATGGGCTCCTCCAGCTCGAGCACGCCCTGGCTCATTACCGGGGTGCGCTCGACCGCCGCAGTTGCGGCGAGATCGGTAACCCGCCACAGCAGCTCCCGTCGGGTGCGCGACGGTTCGATCGAATCAAGGGCGCCGACGTGGACAAGGTTCTCGAGCACAGGGCGCGACAGATCGGTTCGCCGCCACAGGTCCTCCAGCGAGGAGAAGGGTGCATCCCGGCGCGCCGCGACGATCGAGTTCACCTCGGCCTCGGAGATGCCTCGCACCTCCGACAGCGCGAGCCGTATGCCGTAAATAGTTGGGAGCGTGCGTCGTTCGTCCTGGGAAGTGGGGAGCGAGCGAGCGTCCGTCCCGGAGCGGGGGCTCTGAGGCGCACGCCGACCCACAGAGGAATCGGCATTGCCGGCGTGTGCCGAAGGAGCAGGCCCGCGCCGTTCAGGCGCCGGCCGTCGCGCCCCCCGCGAGGGACGGACGTCGGGAGCGACCTGCTGATCACATTCGACGGGCTCGACACGGTAGACGGCGTCGGACGCGTTGACATCGATCGGCAGGATCGGGATGCCGAAGTGACGAGCGTCGGCCACGATCAACCGCCGTGGGTACATCCCAGGATCGTGCGTCAACACCCCGGCGAGGAACGCCTCCGGATAATGCGCCTTGAGCCATGCAGAAATGTACGTCGGCAGGGCGAACGCGGCGGCATGGCTCTTGCAGAAGCCGAACGACGCAAACGAGAACACCTCTCGCCACAGCTCCTGCGCCCGGCTCGGCGAGAAGCCGTTGTCGACAGCGCTCGAGACGAACCACGACCCGACGTCCTCGTCGGGAGGAGTGATCTCGATGGGGCCCGCGACACCGTTGTAGTGCACGCGTTGGTCCTTGACCCAGTCCTCGCCCAGTCGCTCGGGACGGTGGCCGTTTTCGAAGTGGCGCACCAGCGCGGTCCCCCATTCGATCGCCTCGGGCGGCCCCCGGAACCGACGGCCCATCCCGGGGTGTGAGCTGCTGCGCTGCGGAGCCTCCTTGGTGCCGTCCGGGTTCGACCGCCCCGGTCGGCCGTCGGGATCATCGGGTGCCGCGGGTCGTTCCGCATCGAGATGGCGCCGCACGTAGTCGGCATCGTCGAGCGAGCAACCCGTGATCGCCGCGATGACCCGGATCACTTGCTCGTGGTAGACGATGATGCCGTTCGTCTCCCTCAAGATCGGCTTCAGGATCGGATGGAGGTAGCGGGTCTCCTCGAAGCCGTGACGGCGCTCGAGGAACGGTGACACCATGTCTGACTTCACGGGGCCGGGCCGGAACAACGAGATGTCGACTATGAGGTCCTCGAAGCGATCGGGCTGGAAGCGAGCCAGGAGTTCGCGTTGGCCGGGCGACTCGATCTGAAAACAACCGAGGGTGCGCGACGAGCGGACCAGCTCGAACGTGCCGGCATCGGCCCTGGGCATGCCCTCGAGGTCGGGCCTCTTCCCCCCATGCACGCGCTCGATCTCCGAGGCGGCGTGAGTGATCGCCGACAGCATCCGTACTCCGAGGATGTCGAGCTTCGCGAGACCAAGCTCCTCGACGTCATCCTTGTCCGCCTGCAACATCGTGAAGCCGCCGAAGCTCTCCTGCATCGGAACCCGGTACGCGAGGTCGGGAGACGACAGCACCACTCCCGACGGATGCAGGGCCAGGTGGCGCGGGAAGCCGTCGATCGCGAGGCACAGCTCGAAGAGCTGGGTGAGCTGCCCCGCGTCCAGATTGCTTCCGGCCAGCTCGGGCAACCGGTCGATCGCTTTAGGGATGTCCTTTGCCGCCACTCGAGGAAACGCCTTGGCCACGAGGTCAATCTCCTCCTGTGGGAGCCCGAGGGCCTTGCCCACCTCCCGTATCGCTCCGCGCGCTCGGAAGGTGTCGACCATGCAGCACATGGCGGTCTGATCGGCTCCGTAGGTGCGGAGGATGTGGTCGAGGACTTCCTCTCGGCGATGGGACTCGACGTCGATGTCGATGTCGGGGATCTCCTCGCGACGCTCGTTCATGAAGCGCTCGAACAGGAGGTCGTAGCGAACGGGATCTACGTCGGAGATTCCGAGCACGAAGCAGACGAGCGATCCCGCCGCGCTCCCCCGGCACGCGCACCGGATGCCGAGCGAGTTGCGCGTGTGCTCGACGATGTCGGCAACGAGGAGGAAGTAAGCGGCGAAACCCATCTTGAAGATCAACCGGAGCTCGTGTTGCAGACGATCGTCGATCGCTCGAGTCATCTTGTCGTATCGCCGCGCCGCTCCCTCGTAACACCGGCGCGCCAAAAGAGCCGTGGGTGACTCTCCCGGAGGAAGGGGGACGTGCGGGAAGTGATAGGTGGCGAGGTCGAGATCGAAATCGCACTGCTCCGCGATCCGAAGCGTCTCTTCGGCCGTCTTGGGGAGGTCATGAAATAGCTCGCGCATCTCCTCCGGAGGTTTGAGGAAATACTCGGAGTTGTGACGAAGGGCTCGCGTCTTGGACAGAGGCACGATCTCCTTGATCGCGTGCAGGACCTCGTGTGCAGCGGCATCGATCGGGGCTGCGTAGTGGACGTCGTTCGTAGCCACCGCCTCGATCCCGGTCTCCCGTGCGATGCGCAACAATCGGTTGCGAAGAGTGTGGTCGCCGTAACCGCGGTGATCGAAGACCTCGATGCGGTAGGCGTCGCCGATCGCGTCGCGCCACCGCCGCGCTGCATCGATCGCCTGTGGGATGGCACCGGCTTGAGCGAGCCGGGCAACCTCACCCTGTTCGCAGCCGGACAGGACGAAGAGTCCCTCGGCGCGTTCCGCGATCCTCGCCATCGTCGTCTGCGGCTTGCCGCGCTCGTGGCCGAGATGGGCGTCGGAGATGAGCCGGCAGAGGTTGCCGTACCCCGTCGCATCCCGAGCGATGACCGTGACATCGGACGGAAAATGTGACGGCGACTGCGGGCGGGGCGCATCCCTTCGACCTCCAAACCGTTTTTGAGTCGGCCTTCGGAACGTCGCCCCGTCCTCGCCACCTTCCTCTTCACCCACGGTGAGCACGGCGCCGTAGATTGGTTTCACGCCCGCGTCGCGGCAGGCGCGTGCGAAACGCACGGCCCCCGTGAGCGAGTCGTGGTCGGTGAGCGCCACCGCCTCGTAGCCGAGTGCGGCGGCCGCGTGCGGCAGGGACTCGGCCGGGATCGCGCCGTCGAGCAGCGACCACGTCGAGTGACAGTGGAGGTGCACGAACCCGCTCATGTTCTTTCTAAACACAGGTCCCCAAAACGGGGACTTCTCACGGAAAGAACGGAATCTCCGTACCCGAGGCCTTGGCGATGAGGTTGTCGTCGGCGTCGCGCACCTCGGCCTCGGCGAACAGGACCCGCTTGCCCGCCTGCACCACTCGCCCGATGCCGGTGAGCGTCGTCCCTCTGGAGGCCGGGCGGAAGATCGAGATCTTCATCTCGACGAGCGCGGGATAGACGTCCTCGGCGAGGTGCGCCGCGCTCGCTCCTCCGAGCAACGCATCCGCGAACGCCGCCAGCACCCCTCCTTGCAGGTTCCCCGCCGAATTGCACAGCTCCGCCGGTACTTCCCAGGTGAAGGTCACCGACTCCCTCGGATTGCCCGAGTCCCGGCGCCGGAAGCCGAACGAGTCGTTCGCAGGGATGGAGAAGTCGCCGTCCAGATATGCATCCCATCTCCGCTCGCTCACGCGGGGGACCATACGCCAGAGCCGGAGCCGTCTTACGGTTTCTTCGCTTCAATCCCATAGCCGCGCCAACCGCCACGAGCCCGCGATCCGATCCCGGTAGATGTCGTAGACGGCAGAGCAGGTGACCATGAACCCATCGGCGTCGAGGTCCCCGGTCGAGTAGACGCCCGACGGCCGAGCCAGGATCCGGTGGTACTCGCGCTCCCGCATGCCGCGCCCGTTCCACCACTCCCCCGCCTCGCGCCACGAAGAGAGGCGCTCGTCGATCTCGTACCGCCGGCCGCGCCAGGAGAAGGTCAGGGGGGCGCCCGGCTCGACCGGGTCCGCCGTCACTTCGATCGGATCGTCGTACCGCTTCGCCAACCCTCGCTCTCTCTTCGTGAGAAAGAGGGAGGCCCGACCGGCTCGCCGGGGAGACGAACCTATCGGGCCCCTCTGGTCCTACAACGGACCCCCGGGAGGCAGTGCCCGGGAGGTCCCGCCGTCCGATCCAGGAGGGGAGGTGGGCCGGGGGAACCCTCGGCTCTGGTGAGCCGAATGCTCCTGAATCGAACGTGTGTTCGATACTAGAGGAAGGCCCTTATCCCGTCAAGCCCATTTCCGAGATCGATCGGTATCCCGGTTAGAAAGCCACACGAGGACGTTGCGCCCCACCCCTCGGATGTGGATACTGCGGGCCATGGACCTCTACGAGCTACTCCTCGCCATACACATCCTGGCTGCCGTCATCTGGGTCGGCGGAGCCACGTCCATCCAGGTGCTCGCCATCAGGGCCACCGGCTCGGGCGATTCCGTCCGCATGGCCACCTTCGCCGGAGAGGCGGAGTGGGTAGGCATGCGCATCTTCATGCCGTCGTCCCTCGTAGTCCTGCTCGCCGGCATCGCGCTCGTCCTCGAGGGGAGCTGGGGCTTCGATCAGCTCTGGATCCTGCTCGGGCTCGCCGGGATCGCCTTTTCGATCGTGGTGGGCGCGGCGTTCCTCGGCCCCGAATCAGGCCGCATCAAGGACCTGATGGAGGCCCGAGGCCCCGACGACACCGAGGTGAAGGAACGCATCGGCCGGATCTTCATAATCTCGAGGATCGAGATCGCGATCCTCCTGCTCATCGTCCTCGACATGGCGATCAAGCCGGGTGCCTAGGCGAGGCTAGGTCAGCAAGTCGACGTATTTCGCCGCCGACGCGGTGTTGTAGAGGACGACCGGCCCTTCTAGCTTCCCCTGTCGTGCAAGCCGTTCGCCGGCCAGCACCGTGGTGGCGCCCTCGGGACCGGCGAACACACCCTCGCTCGTGGCGAGATCACGCATGGCGCCGACGATGTCCTTCTCCGCCACCGCCGTCATCTCGCCCCCAGACTCCCGGATACAACGCAACACGAGAGTGCCCTCGGCGGGGAAGGGGACGCGCAACCCGGCCGCGACCGTGCGCGGATCGCTCTCCCACGGCGCGACATCATCCGAGCCCTCCTCGAAGGCGCGGACGATCGGAGCACACTCGTCGGATTGCACGCCGACCAGGCGCGCCGGTTCCCCATCTGCCCACCCGAGCGCGGCGACCTCCTCGGCCGCCTTGGCCGCCGCGATCGCGCCCACTCCTCCACCCACCGGCATGACGAGGGTGCGGGGGAATGCCATGGAACGCTCCGTCCCCCTCGCATCGAACACCTCGAGCCAGGCGGCTTTCTTGCCCTCGAGGCGATAGGGCTCCGAGAAGGTGGCTGCCAGAAAAGCGCCGGTCTCTTCCGCCAGCTCCCTCGCCCTGCTCCCCGCGTCGGCGATGGTGCCGTCCACGAGCTCCAGGTCGCCCCCCGCGGCGATGACCTCCGCCTGGTTCGCGGAGGGTGCCGTCCGGGCCATGACGACGGTTATCTCCACCCCCGCGCGCGCCGCATACAGCGACCACGTGCCCCCAGCATTGCCCGCACTCGGCATGACGACCTTCTTGACGCCGAGCTCCACGGCTCGGGACAGGGCAACGCACGCCCCCCGCGCTTTGAAGGTGCTGCCGGGAAGTGAGCCGTCGTCCTTGACCCACACCTCGGCCCCCCATCGCTCGGAGAGTCGCGGCAGGAAGAGCAGCGCGGTCTCGTGCTCGCCAAGGCTCACCGGGTCACGTCTTACCGGCAGCAGCTCCCGGTAGCGCCACGTGCCCGGGGGCCGGGCTCGCAGCGCTTCGAGTGAGAGCCCCTTCACGTCGTAGCGGCACAGAAGGGTCCCCCCGCAGGGACACCTCTGCTGCACCTCCTCGGCCGCGTGCCGTCGCCGGCAGCGGGAGCACTCCAGATGAGATAGGCGACTAGTCACGAGACAAAAGCTAATCCCCCTTGCGGCCGCCAGGTCCCGAAGGGATGCTGGCCGAGAGGCGGTCAAACGACCAAGGGAGGCGCCTATGAGCCTGCAGGGAACGCACATCACGCTCACGGTTTCGGATCTCGATCGGAGCGCCGACTGGTACCACGATCTCTTCGGCGGACAGGAGTTGTTCCGAGGCAACGACGGCGTCAGCGACGTCGTGGTCTACGCGATTCCCCACAATTTCTTGCTGGGTCTGCGCCGGCACGCGGGGACGCTGCCCGGCGACCAGTTCAGCCACGAGCGGTGCGGGCTCGATCACTTCGGGATGCACCTCGCCGACAGGGCCGACCTGGAGAAGTGGCAGGCGAAGCTCGAGGAGAAGAACGTCGAGCACTCGGGCATCGTCGAGAGCCCTTACGGACAGCACCTCAGCTTCAAGGACCCGGACGGGATCGCGCTCGAGCTCTTCGCGCCGTCGCAGCAATGAGGAAGGAGTAAAGCATGGGCGATCACCCAAATGTAGAGAGGATGCGCAAGGGCTACGACGCCTTCGGTCGCGGCGATCTGGACTTCTTGCGCAGTGAGATGTTCGCGGACGATGTCGTCTTCCACGTCACCGGGAACAATCCGATGACGGGTGACTACAAAGGCATCGACGAGGTTTTTGGCTTCTTTGGCCAGCTGATGGAGAGGAGTGGCGGGACTTTCGCTCTAGAGATCCATGACATTCTCGCCAACGATGAACACGGCATCGGTCTCGTGCACGTCACAGGCGAACGTGAGGGTAAGAAGCTGGATCACAACTCGGCACACGTCTTCCACCTGCGCGACGGCAAGATCACGGAGAACTGGACGATGGTCGAGGACTCGAGGCCCTTCGACGACTTCTGGTCCTGACCTCAGCCGACGAAGCCGAGCGCGGAACGAGCTAGGGGGCTCATCTTCTCGGGAGTCCACGGCGGGTCCATCACCATTTCGCAGGTGACTTCGCCGATCCCCTCGATCTCGTTCGTCCCGGCCTTGATCTCGTCCTCGATCATGGGCCCGATGGGGCACCCCATCGTGGTGAGCGTGAAGACGATCTTCACGTCGCCGGAGTCGGCGACGTCGATCTCGTAGACGAGTCCGAGGTTCCAGATGTCAATCCCGAGCTCGGGATCGTTGACCGTCTTGAGCGCGGCTTCGACCTCGTCTCTTATCTCTTCTTTCGTGGCCATACACAGATGGTAAGCGCAGGCTCGACCGAGGTATTCCCGGCCCTCGCTTGACGACCGAAGCAACCACGGGCACCATCGCTGCATGGCAAGGAGGCTCGCTCGCTCGAAATCTGATCGCAAGATCGCTGGGGTCTGCGGCGGGGTGGCCGAGTTCTTCGGCGTCGACTCCACAACCGTCCGGGTCCTGTGGGTCATCGCAGGCATCATCCCCGGAGGATGGGGCATTTTGCCCTACGTCATCCTGTGGATCGTCCTCCCCGAGGAGGACGAGGCGGCGGCCTCGTCGGCGGTGGGCGTCGCCGAGGAGCGTTACGCTCGAGGCGAGATCACGGCGGACGAGCTCGCCCGCATCAAGGACGACCTCAGGAGGACCGGGTGACCCTCGCCAACTTCGGTCCCTTCGACGGCGGCTTTGGGGCGTTCGAGCTCCTGTTCGGCCTCGCCTGGGTCGCCTTCTGGGTGGCCGTCGTCTTCCTCATCGTTGGGGCGGTGCGGCGCGGGGGCGGGCGCCCACAAGGGTCTTCGGCGGTACGCCTCCTCGAAGAGCGCTATGCGCGGGGCGAGATCGACCGGGACGAGTTCTTCGAGCGCCGCCGGGTGCTGCGGGGCGAACCTCCCGCGACGGGCGAGCCCGGCCCCCCATAACCCTTTTGTCGTAACTGGCGCCCCTCGCGCGGCCGATTCCGGGCATACAGAACGGCGCTGCTTCTAGAGCTCGAGCCCCAGGAGCCGGGCCGCGTTGTTCTTCAGGACGTCTTGCTCCTTGTCGCCCAGCTCCATCTCGCCGATCTCGTCCAGGATGCGGCCGGGGTCGAGCATCGGGTAGTCGCTGCCCCACACGAACCGGTCCGAGAGCCGCCCGCGCGCGTCGCGCTTGACCTCGGCGGGGATGTACTTCGGCCTCCATCCCGAGAGGTCGACCCAGACGTTGGTCTTGTGCATCGCGCTGGCGAGCACCTCGAGGTGCCACGGATAGCCGAAGTGGGCCATGACGACCGTGAGGCCGGGGTGGCGCGCCGCAACTGTGTCCATGAGCATCGGGCGGCCGAAGTCGTAGGCGATGCCCGACCCTCCGGGCACGCCGGCGCCGAGCCCCGTCTGACCGACGTGCACGACGATGGGAAGCGAGTGCTCCTCACACTTGTCCCACAGAGAATCGAACTTCGGATCGTCCGGATAGAAGGCCTGGACCTGCGGATGGATCTTGAGCCCCTTCAGTCCCAGCTCTGTCACCGCTCTGTCCAGCTCATCCACGGCATCGGGCTTGTGAGGATCGACTCCTGCGAAGCCGACGAACTGCTCCGGATAAGCACTGCAGATCTCCGCGACGCGATCGTTGGTCAGAGGCGGGAGGCCGGTGGCCGTCTCGGCATCCCACGCGAGAAGCACACCCAGGAGGTCCCACTCCTCGTACTCGCGCGCCATCTCCTCTGCGGTGCGGACGCGCACCTCGCTGTGGAAGTACTTCGCGGTGACCTCGAGCATCGGCCCGATCGAGCCCTCGAGCCATTCCGCGGTCGACGAATGGACGTGGAAGTCGATGGCGCGTGGCAACTCTGCCCCCTCTCGACGAGTCCGTGACCGGCTCGCCATGCTAAGGGCTGCGATCTGATGTCGAAAAAGGCACCGCGTTTGTAGCTGAGTTAGCAGAAAGGGTTAGAGGAAGAAGAACGAGATCGCCATGATGACGTAGGCGGCGAGGAGCTGGGCTCCCTCGAGCCAGTTGCTCTTCCCGTCCAGCGCGATGAACGCAAGGATCGCGGCCGAGAACGCGACCGCCGCGATCTCGAATCCGGAGAAGATCAGGTCGAGGTAGGGCTCACCGGCGAGCAGCGACGCGAACACGAGCAGCGGGGCGATGAAGAGGGCTATCTGGGTGGACGAGCCGATCGCGATCTCAATGGACACGTCCATCTTGTCCTTCATGGCCAGCAGCACCGCGGAGGAGTGCTCGGCGGCGTTGCCCACGATCGGGACGACGATCAGCCCCACGAAGAGCTTCGAGATGCCCAGATCCTCGACCGTCGGCCCGAGGGCTCCGACCAGGAACTCGCTCAACAGAGCGACCAGCACGGTCGCTCCTGCGAGCAGCCCGACGGCCACCCTCGCCGACCATTTGGGCTGACCGTGCTCGAACTCGGTGCGAAAGAAGCTCTTGTGGGTCTTCAGGGAGAAGACCAGCATCGCGACGTAAACGATGATGAGAACGATCGACACCCCGACCGAGACGGCCTCGGTGCGGAAGGTCGTCGCCTCCGGGGAGAACGAGAACAGCGCCGGCATCATCAGCGCAGTCACCGCGAGAACGAGAGACGCCGAATGCAAACCGGCCGAGGTTCGGTTGAAGGTCTGCTCCTCGCGCGTCCACCCGCCGAGGAGGAAGGAAAGACCCAGCACCAGGAGCACGTTCCCGATGATCGAGCCCGTGATCGACGCCTTCACGATCTCCAGCTCGCCCTCGAGGATGAGAAAGACCGCGATAATCATCTCGGTCACGTTGCCAAAGGTGGCGTTCAGCAGCCCGCCCTTCTGCGGCCCGACGCGGACGGCCAGGTCCTCCGTGGCGTGTCCGATGACGCCAGCAAGAGGCAAGATGCCCAACGCGGACAGCCCGAAGATCGCTATCTCCGGACCGTGCACGAGCTCGAGAACGATCGCGACCGGTACGAAGACGAGGAGCCATTCGAGTCTGGGCTTCAACACGGGGGCCGAGACTAGCCGTTCTGTACCCCCGAAAACGGCCGTGGGGAGGGCGCCAGTTACGACAGAAGGGCGTGGAGCTCGGCGGCCGCCGCGGGCGGGTCGGCGGCCTCCGTGATCGCCCTCACGACCACGATGCGGCGAGCACCGGCCTCGAGGACCTCAGGCAGAGTGCGCGCGTCGATCCCCCCGATCGCGAACCAGGGGATGTCGACGCGCTCCGCTGCGTACCGAATGAGGCTCGGCCCGGTCCCCGGCCGGCCATGCTTCGTCGGCGTCTCGTGGACCGGGCCGGCGACGAGGTAGTCGATGTCCTTGCCCAGGGCCATTGCTGCATCGATCTCGCCTTCTGTGTGCGAGGACAGGCCGACGACCCTCTCCCCCACGATCCGCCGCGCCCATGTCGCCGGCAGATCGTTCTGGCCGACGTGTACGCCATCCGCATCGATAGCCACCGCGATATCCGGACGGTCGTTGATGATGAACGGGACTCCCGCCTCCCGGCACGCCGCGAGCACCGGCTCCCCCATGCGGATGACGTCACCGGCCTCCGCTTCCTTCTCGCGCAGCTGGACGATGCCGACCCCCGCGTCGACGAGCTCGGCAACGAGGTGGGCCAGTCGTCCCGCCCGGAGCTGTGCGGGCGCGACAAGGTAGACGCGAGCGTCGTCGAGCCCGCCTCTCACAGGGCTATCTCGTCTGCACCCGGGCCTTCATCGAAGAGATCCTTGTCCGGGTCCTCTCCCTGCTCCCGTTCGTACTCCTTCATCCGCCCTCCGATCGCATCCAGAGCGCCGGGAATTCGCACGAGAGCCAGCCCGACGAACACGTACGGAAGGACATCGAGCACGACCTCGTACCAGCGCTTGTCCAGCCAGCTCGCGCCGGCCACCCACGCGATCACGAGAACGGCGAGGACCAGCGCAAGCAGACGAGGCGCTCCGTGGGCCGCCGCTCTCTCGTACCGCTCGCGCAACAACCTCACTGCGAGCCGCCCGCGCAGCCTGCGCATGCGCAGCCACGTACGACGGGCGGGATAGAAGCGCCGCAGTCCCTCGACGAAACCGAGGACGAGCACCCCTATGAGCGCGGCGATTGCTCCGCTGGTCATCCTGGCCAGCGTAACGACTCAGCGGCCGGGATCAGGGAACGAGAGCCGCTGCCTTAGCCTCCGGAACGTCGAACCGGACATCGGAGATATCGATGGTTCCGGCCGAGGGCTTGTATTGGAGGAACGAGGGAGAGCCGTCCGCGGTCAGCTCGAGCTTCATCTCATGGCCAGCCTCGAAGATGTACGCGTTGCCGTTGAGCTGGAACGTGATCTCCTGCGGTTGAGTGCTGCCCAGCCGGTACACGCCCCGGTCCACGAGCGTCTGCCGGTCCGTGGCCGGGTCGACGTCCCAGAGACGGGCCTCGACGTACATGTCGGGAGCCGAGGGGTCTGCCGTAAGGGTGACCTCGGGCATCCCCAGCATCTCGAACCCCTCGGTCAGCTCCACCTGCCCGGCGATGTTGTCCGTGTCCACGGCGGTGTTTGTCACGGCGCAGCCGTTCCTCGGCCTGGGGGTCACCCCGGGCGCGGGATCCAGATCGGCAGAGTGGATGTCGTCGGCCGGCGAGCCGATCTGGCCCGACGGCGCCAGCTCCATACGTTCGTCCGCGGTCTGAAGCCCCTCCCACGTCGCCGCCCGGTAAAGCTGCCCCATTGTGTCCGAGGCACAGTCTTGGACCCGCGCCTCGACGATGCCGCTGGGGTTGTCGCCGTTGCCCATCAAGTAGAAGTCGAGCCAGCGGTTCACAAGCCCTGCGATGTAGGCGGTCTCGTCGGCCCTGTTCTGTGACAGCGGGTGACCCCAATCCCCGAAATACATGCTCATCGGCGCACCGTCATGCTCGCCGCGCAGCCGCTGATACATCCGGAGGGGCTCTATCGCCGAGAAGAGGAAGTCGGTGAACCCCTGCACCGCGAGGGTGGGCGTCTGGAAGGCGCCCCTCTTCGGGATGTAGTAGGCGGACCGCTTGGTGAGCAGCTTGTGGATCGCGTCCGCCGCGACCTGATCGTTGTACGGCTCTCCCTCGTGGACGCGGTCGTACCAGGCGTTGAGGTAATCGGTCAACTCGAAGTGTTCCGATGAGGATTCGTTCATCGACAGATAGAGGGCTGTCGCGAACGATTGTTTGAAGACACCGGGCGGTTGGGCCTCGCGCGCTCCGACGTCCGTCTCGGCCTCCCCGTCGTCGCGGCCTCGCCCGTTCGGGAGCAGCGCGTAGACGAGATCGGTCCACGTGATGATCGGAACCGCGGCCGCGAGCTTGACGCGGTTACCCTGCGACGTCCGCCACACGTTTCTTCGGGTGAGGATCCAGGTCGGCCCCCCTCCGTACGAGACGCCGACCACTCCGATTTTTCGGCGCGTGACGGTCACCCCGTCGGCGTCGAGCAGCGTCCCGTCCACGAGCCGGCTGATGAGCTGCTGAACGTCGCTCACCTCGTGATCGAGATGGGAGAGCTGCGGCCGGCACGCGGGGTCGTCGGCGTAGAGATCCGGATTGTCGTCGACGGACTGGACGCTCTCGTCGACGCACTCGCTGCCGTCTATCTCCTGCCTGCTGTCGAGCGTGTCGGTGTCGAACCCTCTAGAGGTGAAATTGAGAACCACGTAGCCCCTCGAGGCGAACCAAAGGTTGTTCAGGTGGTGACGCGCCCCTGAACCCTCGATCGTGTTCGACTCGTAGCTGGTCTTGGATCCGCCGAGACCGTGCATCAAGACAACAAGTGGGAACGGTCCCTCCCCACGCGCTGGGAGGGTGACGTCTGCATCGAGCTTGCCGGACCCGTCGAGCGTTGCGACCTTGCCCTCGCAAATCCGGAATGGGCGGCCGCCCCTTGTGACGCTCGAGCACTCCAGCGGACGCGCGGCTCCGAGGGCGCGAGAGGGAGCGGCGACCGGGATCAGGGCCGCGGCGACCAGGGCGCATGACACGGCTATGGCGATACGGCGCACTCGAACTCCCTGTCTCGGCCGCGACGACGCGGCGGGGGCCGGAACCCCTCCGCTCAGAAAGCTACAGGGGAAGCGAACTTACGACTACGGCCTTAAGGGATTGCCTGGTCGAGAAGCGGCGGACTAGACGATCACCCGGGGAAGGGGCCCTGTGTCGTCCTCGTCGAAGTCGTCGAGGTCGGTGGCGGCCTCGCGCCTCTCCTCGTGGGAGCCGGCAGTCACCAGCGAGGTCACCGTCCGGTAGAAATCATCCGGCCTGGGGAGATGGTCGATCTGGTAGATGCCTTGCCTCTGGCCCGGCGATTCCACGATGAAGTCCCCGTAGCCGAGCAGCCGGCCGAGCAGTGAGCGCTGATAGGTCATGTCGGTCACCTTCGCGAGAGGCATCGAGGCGACCTGACGAGTGATGATCCCCGACACCTCGAAGATGCGACGGTCCGTGACGACGATGCGGTCCACCCACCACTCCCACGTCCGCCAGGCAAGGCGAGCCGCGAAGATGATCGCAACGAGCCCCAACAGGGTGTCGATGAGATCTGCTCCCTCCTGGGGGCTCGTCACGAGCCCCACGAAGCCGGACACCACGATTGCCAGCAGCGCTTGCCATGTCGGCCGTAGCAAGACGGCTATATGGCGACGGTCTACGGTAACGATCTGCTCGTCGACTCCCAGGTACCGGGCGTCGCCCGCCATCAGAACAGCGAGTTGAGGAAGCGGGTGAAGGCCTGCGCCGCAGTGGTGAACCATTCGCCCGCGTTCTCACCGGTCGCCCTGACGATGGCGGCCGCCTCCCTCGGCGACTGGATCACGAAGAAGACCGCGAACGCGATAACTAGATAGAGCGCCATCTTTCGGACGTTCATGTCATAGACGATAAGGGTGAGATGCGCCAGGACGGCGGATTACCGGGGGCCGCACCGGCTCAATACTTCGACCACCACTCCAGCCATAGACGGCGCGACGAGCGCAGGTGCTCTCGCTCGCGCGAGAAGACCTCGAGCGTCACCGTTCCGTCGTAACCGTGCTTCTTGAGGAGGCGGATCGTCTCCTTCCAGTCGATAGTGCCCGCTCCGAGGGGAAGGTGCAGGTCCTCGGCACCTCCGCGGTTGTCAGAGATGTGGACGTGCTTGAGCCGCGATCCGAAAGCTTCCAGCAAGGCTTTGGTCCGGATCCGTTCCGCCTGGCCCAGCCTGAGGTTGGCGTGACCCACATCGAGATGGAACCCCGCGGCGGGGACGTCGTCGAGCACCCCCTGCATCGCCTCATAGCCGCGGTCCAGGTTCTCGACCATCAGAGTGATCCCCCGCTCCGACGCGTCGTCGGCCAGCAGCGAGATCGATTCGGAGTTCAGCTTGCGGATCTGGTCCTGGGAGTGCAGCGGAACGCGCTGGTCGGGATGCACGTTCACCAGCTCGACTCCGGCGTCGGCGAAGACGTCGAGAGCCTCCCGAAAGAGGTCGCACGCCTTGTCGCGCAGGACCGGGAAGGGAGAGGCGATCGGAAGGTGCCAGGGCGTGTGACCGACTGCGAACAGGCCGAGATCGCCCACCAGGCGGCCGACCTCCTTACCGTTCGGGAGCCACGCCGCCGGTGGCTCGAGGGTGAGATCGACGAAGTCGAAGCGATCCTCCGCGATGCGATGGATCTCCTTCGCTACCGATCTACCCGGGAAGTTCATCGCGCCGACGTACATGCAGCCGATACTCGCACGCCGAGACCGCGCCGCGGGTCGGTACCGTTGCCCGCTTGTATCCTCTGTCCAGCATGGAGACCTACCAGGCGATAATGACCCGGCGGTCGGTCCACAGGCCCGAACCCGGCAGGGTCCCCGCCCGAGAGATCGTGGAGAAGCTCCTCGCGGCCGCCGTACGAGCTCCTAGTCATCATCTGACACAACCGTGGCGATTCATCGTTCTTGAAGGAGACGCCTTGCACGATCTCGGCGAGGCCTGGGCGTCCGCTGCGGAGCGGGAGGGCGCCGACCCAGACTTGGTGCGGCAGAAAGCCCTGCGCGCCCCTGTGATCATCACCGTTATCGAGGATCCCCACCTCGAGAACCCGAAGGTCGTCGAGGTCGAGGAGCACCACTCCGTAGGCGCGGCGATGCAGAACATCCTGCTCGCCGCCCACGCCCTGGGCCTCGGCGCCATGCTGCGCACCGGGCCTGCCGCCTACAAGCAGGAGGTGCGCGATTACCTGAAGCTCACCGACGACGAGATCGTCGCGGGATTCATCTACCTCGGCTACCCGCCCGAGAACGACGACCGGCCCATGACCCGACGCGACGAACCCGATGCTCGAACCGAATGGAGGGGATGGGAATGACCCGGCGCGCGGCCTTCTTCGATCTCGACAAGACGCTCATACCGGGATCGAGCCTGTACTTGCTCGCTCGAGGGCTCTACGAGCGCGACCTCTTCAGGGTCCGAGACCTTCTGCGCTTCGGCTATGGGCAGCTGGCGTACCGGCTCCGCGGCGAGCGCACGCGAGGGGTGGATATGTCGCGCGAGTCCACGCTCGACTTCGTCACCGGTCGCAGACAGGACGAGCTGATGCAATGGGGCCGCGAGATCGCACAGGATCGGATCTTCCCGCGCGTCTACGAGGACATCGTGGGTGTGATCGACGGGCACCGCGAGCGAGGGGACTTGACCTTCCTCGTCACCGCCGCGCCGATCGAGCTCGCTCAGGTGGTCGCCGCCGAGCTCAAGATGGATGGCGTGGCCGCCACCGTGTCGGAGGTGGACAAGGACGGCTACTACACGGGCCGGCTCGCGGGCTCGGTCATCCACGGGCCGGAGAAGGCGAAGGCGGTGGCGGAGCTCGCCGCCCACCACGGCATCGACCTCGTGGAGTGCGCGGCCTACTCCGACTCGGTCAACGACCTTCCGTTGCTGGAATCGGTCGGATACCCACACGCCGTAAACCCCGAAGGAGAGCTCAGGCGGCTCGCCCTGCGGCGCGGATGGCCGATTCAGGAGCTCCGCTCGCGCCGGAGGGCATTGCTCATCGGGATTCCCGCCGGACTGGGTGGCGCGACGCTCCTCGGGTCGGGCATCGCCCTCGGTATGTGGCTCGAACGCCGGCGGGCGAGCACGTACCGCCCGAACCTGAGGAGCTTGGCCCTGAGGCTGCGCAGGTAATCGAGGTCTCCTCAGGGCGCCGAGGTCTGCGCGACCTCCTGAAGCCCTGAGCCACGCCGCGAGCTCGCGCGCGTTGCGCCGCGCGTAGTCCCGGTAGCAGTTGTCTAGAGGCGAATCAGCGCTGAGGCTAAATAGTGATTCCGCAGGTCGCAGCCGACCGAATCTCGATATTTGTCGCGATTACCGGAGGCGACTTAATCAGCACCGCAGTGGAGTTTCCCGCGTGTCCAACGACCCGTTGTCGATGACGCCCCTATGATTCGGGCGTCGGTTTCTCCCACACCGAGACGTGCTTGCGGCTGTCGCTCAAGAACGGCTCTCGCTTCCAGTCGCTCCACCGATCGCGGAGTTTCATCCCCGCGAGCTGCGCCATCAGGTCGAGCTCGGACGGCCAGACGTACCGGAACGGAATCGACAGACGCTCTACCCTCTCGTCGACCAGCTCGAAGTGGTGCGACGTCATGCCTTGTGTCGCGATCTCGTACTCGTCGAACCCCCACCTGGTATCGCTGACATGGAATGCTCTGATCGTCTCACCCGGAGGGAGTCTCTGGAGATCGGGAACCCCGGTCTCGATTACGAAGCAACCGCCCGGCTCGAGATGTGCCGCAACGTTGCGGAAACAAGCCACCTGCGCCTCCTGTGTCGTGAGGTTCATGATCGTGTTGAACACGAGGTAAGCGACCGAGAACGACCCGTCGACTGAAGCCGTTGCAAAGTCGCCGATTGTCACGCCGATGTCTTCGCCGCCCGGCTTCGCTCGAATCTTCGCGACCATCGCCTTCGACAGCTCGATCCCATGCACCGGTACTCCCCGCTGCGCGAGCGGGAGCGCGACACGCCCCGTTCCGATGCCCAGTTCGAGCGCTGGCCCGTCGCCCGCAAGTTCGACGAGCATGTCGACTACCGGCCCCACAACGGCGGGATCGAACATGTCCTCGGCGGATTCGTCGTACTGCGCGGCGACCAGCTCGTCGAAGTAACCGTCGTCTCTATGCACCGCGACTACCCGGCAGCCCATGCATGGTGCATCTGACTCAGTCGCCTGTGCTTCCGTCGATCTGCTCTCGCAGGATGTCGGCATGGCCGGCGTGTCGAGCCGTTTCCTCGATCATGTGCACGACGATCCAGCGCATCGTCACCTCGCCGAGTGCCGGGTGTGGAACGACGTCGTCCAACTGTTTCTTAGTGGCTATCTCGCGGGACCGAGCGCACTGCTCGTCGTAGCGAGCGACGAGCATCTCCACGGTCTCGTCGGATTCGACACGGAAGTCGCTATCGGGATCTTCAAACACCCGCTGTACATGAGGCAGCTCCTCCAGTGGGATCTGACCCAGTCTGTGCTGGAACCAACTCATCTCGACCCGAGCGAGATGCTTGATGAGCGACGCCAAGGTCGTCTGAGTCGGAACTAATCTGCGACGCGCATCTTCTTCGGACACCCCACGAACCTTCGCTTTGATGGCTTCCCGGTAGTAGTCGAGGAATGCATCAAGCGTTGTTCGCTCGTCAGCGACAGCAGCGATCTTCCCTGTATCGAACACATCGGGCATCTGTCGACCCTACTCTCGCTCCTGTCTCGACGTCGGTCGATGCAGAGCTTTGCCGGCGTCTAGCTCGCGGCGATTCCCTCCGTTCGTAGAAGATCTGCAAGCTCCTTCGCGTTTCGCTTGGCGTAATCTCTGTAGCAGTTGTCTAGGCCGAATGAGCGCTGTGCTTGCCCGCGGTTTCCCAGGACGTCCGTGAGCGAATCCCGCCATTTATCGCGACTAGCCAGGCCAGCTGAAGGCGTCGTCGCACATAGTGCGATTAACTGCGACCGATGGACCTGTATCCGGATATCGGCCCCCACGAACAGGGGATGTTGCAGGTAGATGACTACGACAGCATCTACTGGGAGATTTGTGGAAACTCCCACGGCAAGCCCGCTGTGGTGCTCCATGGCGGCCCCGGATCCGGATGCGCGCCGTGGCACCGACGGCTCTTCGACCCTGGCGCTTATCGGATCGTCCTGTTCGATCAACGTGGTTGTGGAAGGAGCACGCCGCATGCAAGCGCACCACATCCGAGACTGATCACCAACAACACAGCCAACCTCATTGAGGACATCGAGATGCTTCGGGAGCACCTGGAAGTCAAGGAATGGCTCGTCTGGGGCGGATCATGGGGCAGCACCCTCGCCCTCGCCTATGCAGAAGCACACCCCGATCGCGCCTCGGGACTGATCCTGTGGGGGGTGACCACGGGGCGACATTCCGAGTTCGACTGGTTGTTTCGTGGCGGTGTCTCGATCTTCTTCCCCGAACAGTGGGACCGCCTGAGCGCGTGGCTGCCTGAGGACGTAGGCGATGGCGAAATCGCCCACGCGTATCACCGGCTGCTCATAAACCCCGATCCCGCGATCCATCAGCCGGCCGCCGAGGCCTGGTGCCTATGGGAATCGGCGACAGCGGACTGGCCTCCCAGCGATCAGTTGTCCCCGCGATTCACCGATGGTCAATTCGCCCTCGCCTACGCCCGACTAGTCACCCACTACGTTTGCCACAACGCCTGGTTAGAGGACGGCGCGTTGCTTCGCGGTGCCACCTCGCTCAGGAACGTCCACGGAATCCTGATAAGCGGGCGTTTCGATTTTCAGGCTCCGATTGGCAACGCTTGGGCACTACATCGCGCGTGGCCAGAGGCTGAGCTCGTAATCGTCGATAATGCCGGGCATGCTCCGGACTCCCTAGAGCTCACGAACGAATTGATCCGCGCCAGCGACCGACTCGCGAGTCGGGCTTAGGAACCTTCTCGGTCCCGGAAGTACAGTTTGATATCGATCCCGTAGAAGCTTGCGATGACCGGCATGTTCACATCGTCGCGTCCACGTGAGACAAAGAACGGGGTCGTTCAGAACAGATTCCGTCAAGCTCTTGCGTCAGTCATCCGATTCCGAGGCCGTAGCAGCAACAGAGCCAGTCCCCACAGCAGCAAAACGACCGTCGTCCCCAATCGAGCACTGGGCGGCGGTTGGGCTATCGGCACCCTGGCGCCGCTGACGGCCTTGTTCCATTCGCAATCGACGCCCGGAGGGATCCATGACCACGACGCTTCGCCGTATATCGATGACCCCGGCGCTAGTTCGCAGGAAAAAGGACCCATGGTCAATCTCTCGAAGGCCAGCAGGCTCAACCATCCCACGATGGCAACCACCCAAACGAGTAGTGCGACTCTGTACCGACGTCCTGCTGATCTAGACATACGCCATGTTGGATGTCCCTCGTCGTCGATCCCGTGGCGGCGCGCCGACGGGAGGATCTCCACGGGAAAATCGAACTACGAAGCTGCAGGAATCAGGAAGGAAGCTGCGGAAATCGGCTCACTCGGATTGCCCCGTAGCCAGGTCGATGTCAGCCGGCAGCCGGTTCTTAGTAGCAGCACTACTCGATACCTGCGGTAACCGGCCATCTCCATGCCGTGAAGAAGATGAGCCCAGTGATAGCGATCTCGGCAATCCCGAACAAGAAGTAGTACGCCCATTCCTCACCGACTAGATTGTTGATATTGACGAGCGTGTACAGGATCGCCAGGACGACGTTTAGCGAGCGGCTCGCTCTCGGCGACAGAAGCAACGATAAGACGATCATGATCGCAGGGATCATCACTATCAAAGACACCACTAACAGAGTCGCTTGAGAGACCTCGAAGGGCCCCATCACGCCTCGCCGTACTTCTTCTATCTGGCCGGGTCGATATAGCGAAAGGAAATCGGCGTAGATGTAGAGCGCCATGATCGCCATCCACCCTGCTGCCAACTTGATCTTGGTGTTTACCTTGCTGTTCTCGTAATCTGTTGCGGTTCTTTTCTCGATGGTTTCCCTCTTTAAGTCGAGTTCGATCCATCGCTTCATCACCCAGCGGGCCTTCTGGCATCCAAAGCGAGAGATGAGACTACTCAACGTTGATCCACAGGGCAACGATCAACGGAATCACCACAGTGATAGTGAGGAGGTGCCACGTACACTGATGTCGGTCCAGGTCTCGGGACGCTCCAACATCCTGCCTTGATCATTCCCCCAGGTTTCTCTCAACCGGGCAAGGCGACCTGAGCTCCCTGCGTCTTGAGCAAGTCGGCTAGTTCAGTCGCATTTTGTTGCGCATAACTTCTGTAGCAGTTGTTCATTAGCACATGGGTCGATTTGGCCTCGGCGGCGAGGTCGTGCACCTTCGGGGCCCACCGCTTCAGTTCGTCCTCCGAGTAGAGGTACTTGAAGCGGCGTTGGACCGATCCCGACTCCCATTCCGCGTCGTTGTGCCCGTGGAATCGGATCGCGGCGAGGTTCGCCGTCGCCGCAATGACTGGAGGCACCGAGCTCTTGAAGCCTTGAGGCATGTCGACGCACACATACGCAAGCCCGTGACCCTCGAGGAACTCGAGCGTCTCGTCGCGGTTCCGCTCGCTCAGCCACGACTTGTGACGGAACTCAACGAGTATGGGGATCGGAGCGCTCCGCTTCGCGCACTCCAGGATGTACTCGCGATTCTTGCGACCGATGATGAACCAAGGCGGGAACTGGAACAGCAGAGCCCCGAGCTTGCCGGCCTCCTGCAATGGTTGCAGAGCAGACAGAAACCGGTCCCACACCTCGTCGACGACGTGCGCGCTCAGGTCCTTCGAATAGACGTTGCGTTTGTCCGGCACCTCGAGGTCCTTATAGATGGCCTCGGTCTTGGTCGGGTGCTGAGTCAGCAGGGAGAAAGCCTTGATGTTGAACGTGAATCCCTCCGGCGTACGCTCCACCCACAGCTGGGAGTTCTTCTCGCTCGGCGGGAAGTAATACGTCGAGTCCACCTCGACAAGCGGGAACTGCGTGGAGTAGTAGTTCAACCGCTCCTCCGCGCTGTCGGCTCCTTTCGGATACCAACCCGACTTAAGCAGCGACTTATCGGTCCAGGACGCCGTGCCGATCAGGATGTCGCCCATCCGTCAGCTCCGATCGATCTTCACAGCGCGCCGCCCCGGCACCCTCGAGGTCTCGAACCCGGCCGACTGCAGGAGCTCCGCGAAAACCACGGCGTCTCGCAGGGCGCAGGCCCTGGGATCGTTGTTAAAGAAGACGAACAGATCCGATCGCTTCTTGCCCCAGCCGTCGGCAAGCCGCTCGACCCAGGTCTCCATCGTGCTCCTCTTGTAACAGGGATGCGGGGAGCCCGTCCCTTCATGGAAGCGAAGGAAGGTCCAGTCGGCCGTCCTCCACACCGGCGTCACCGGCTCCGCCTGCCTGTCGGTGAGGCACATCGCCGCGTTGTAATCGGAGAGGACGGCCGCGGTCTCGTCCGTGAACCACGAGTCGTGGCGCGGCTCGAGTGCGACCCTCACCCCCGCCGGAAAAGCGCCGAGGACCTCTCGGAGCACATCCGCGTCGGCCTTCAGCGTCGGCGGGAGCTGAAGCAGCACCGGCCCCAGCTTCGACCCCAGTCCCCCGGCATGCCTCAGGAATCGCTCAACTGGCTCCCTCGGGTCCTTCAATCGCTTCACGTGCGTCAAGTAGCGGCTCATCTTCGCTGCGAGAACGAAGTCGTCTGGTGTCCGCTCCGCCCACCCTGTGAAGGTCTCCTTATTCGGCAACCTGTAGAAGGAGTTGTTCAGCTCCACGACGCGGAATTGCTCGGAGTAGAACTCGAGCCAGCGCGATTGCGCGACACCCTCCGGGTAGAAGGTGCCGCGCCAGTGATCGTATTGCCAGCCCGACGTCCCGATGTAGACGGGCACGGGGCGCGTCTACCTCGACTTGCCGGCGACCGCCCTCTGCAGCTGAGCCTTGCTCATCTTCGAGCGGCCCCTTATGTCGCGGCGCTTGGCCTCGGCGTAGAGCTGCTCCTTGGTGCGGCCCTTCGGGCCCCCGCCGGACCGCAGCCCTCCTCGCCGGCCAGACGAGATATCGCGTGTCGACGTCCTGCTTCTCTGCCTGGACTCGCCGGAGCGAGCTCTCTCCTTGTTCACCGTTGCCGCGGCCACGCGTTTCGCCGACTTCGTGGACCTGCCCCGGCTCTGCTGGCTCTTCTTGATCTTCTCGTACTGACGTTCGCGCTTGTTGCTCCAAGCCTTCTGTGGCATGTCGCCTCCTCTTCCGCCATGGTGCTGTCCCTGTCTTACCCGCTTTGCGGGCGGACGGAACGCCGCGGGATAGACGTCAGCCCTCCGGGGGGCCGAGATCCGGGAGCCGCTCGAAGGTCGTCGAGGGCTCAGCGTGGAGTCGGCGCGGGATGCGTCCGGCCGAGTAGGCAAGGCGACCCGACTCGACGGCTCGACGCATGGCCTCCGCCATGACGGCGGGTTTCTGCGCGCGCGTGACGGAGCTGGCCAGCAGAACCCCGTCGCATCCGAGCTCCATGGCAAGAGCTGCGTCCGACGCAGTCCCGACCCCGGCGTCGAGAATCACCGGAACCGATGCGTTCTCGACGATGATCTTGACGTTGTACGGGTTGTTGATACCCATGCCGCTTCCGATGGGCGACCCAAGCGGCATGACCGAGGCGCAGCCGGCATCCTCGAGTCGCCGCGCGGTGATCGGGTCGTCGTTCGTGTACGCGAGGACTACGAATCCATCGTCGACGAGTGTTGCCGTCGCGTCGACTAGGTCGATGGGATCTGGAAGGAGCGTGCGCTCGTCGCCGATCACCTCGAGCTTCACCCAGTCGGTGTCGAATGCCTCGCGGGCAAGCCGGGCCGTGGTCACCGCCTCGTGCGCGGTGAAGCATCCGGCCGTGTTGGGGAGAAGCCTGACCCCCACGCGGTCCAGGACATCGATGATCGAGCCGCGCGCGTGCGGATCGATTCGGCGCAGAGCGACGGTTGCGATCTCCGCTCCGGACGCGATGAGGGCCTGCTCGAGTGCATCGAGGCTCGACGCTCCACCGGTCCCGAAGATGAGCCGGGAGGAGAACGTCTCGTCCGCTATGACAAAGGGATCCTCCATGCTTCTATCCTCCCCCGATAGCGCTGAGTACCTCGACCCGATCACCCTCTGTCAAAGGCAGCCGTCCCCATCGAACCCTCGGAACGACCTCACCGTTGACGGCGACCGCGACGCCCGAGGGTGGGGTCTCCATCTCGTTCAGGAGATCCGCTACGGTCGCTCCATCTGCGACATCTCTGCGATCGCCGTTTACCAAGAGCTTCATCGATCGACCTGCTCAAAGCCCCAGGCGCCGAGGAGAGAAGGGCTCTGCCATCTCGGGCGACGGCCGCCCGGCAAGCATCCCCGCCACTACCTCCGCGGTGATCGGGGCGAGCAGGATGCCGTTGCGATAGTGCCCCGTCGCCATGAGCAATCCCTCGACGGTGGTGCCCCCGATCAACGGAGCGTTGTCGGGCGTCCCCGGCCGCAGGCCCGCTTGCTGAGAGACCAGCTCCATCTCCGTGACGCCGGGAAGCAGCTCCCAGGCGTCGCGCAGGAGCTCGAACGCCGCTCCCGCAGTGACGGTTGTGTCGAACCCCTGCTCCTCAACGGTTGCGCCGACCACCGTCCGCCCGTCGGGACGCGACACGATGTAGACGTCGAGCCCGCGTACGTTGCGATGGGCCAAGGGCTCGCCCGATCGACTTCGCAGCTGAAGCAGCTGGCCCTTGACGGGACGAATGGTCGAAGCGGCACCCTCAGGCAGCCCCTCGATCGAACCGCTCCAGCAACCGGCCGCAACGACGACCTTGTCGGTCACGATCCGGTCCCCACGGTCGAGCGACACTCCCTGGACCGCCCCTGCGGTCCCTTCGATGGAGCGCGCCCTGCCTCCGACGTGCACTACGCCCGCGATCTCGCAGGCTTTGCTCAAAGCCCTCATAAAGGCCTGGGGGTCGACCTGATGGTCGTGCTCGACGAGGATCCCGCCCCGGACCCTCGGCGAGAGGTTGGGCTCGAGCTCGCGGCATTCCTTAGCTCTCAGACGTTCGACCTTGAGATCCAGGCGTTCCTGGAAGGTATAGAGATCGTCGAGGGCTGCGTTGTCGTCCGCGTCGCGGGCCACCGCCAGCGTCCCGCACTGCGAGTAGCCGCAGTCCATGCCAGTGGCCTCCTCCAGCTCGGCGATGAACCCCGGGTAGCGCTGTGACGAGACGAGGTTGAGCTGCAGGAGCGTCTCTTCGCCATAGTGGGCCTCGGTGACCGGCGCCAGCATCCCGGCCGCGATCCGCGAGGCTCCAGCGGGATCGCCGGGATCGACGAGGGTGACCGCCAAGCCTGCTTGCCGGGCCCGCCATGCCACGGCCAGACCGATCACCCCGCCACCGAGGACGACCACGTCGGGTGAGGCGGGTGCTCGAACCGAAGAGATCGCGACCTCCCTTGCGTTTTCCTGGTTCTACTCGCCGGTACCCACCATATGAAAGCTGTGTGAGAGGAGGAGACGATGCCGGCGCCGATTCCGAACGGGGATCCCGGCCCTGCTGCCTAACCCGAAGCCGGCCGGTGGCCGGCTAGAGCGAGGGATCCTGCGGGACCACAGCCAGCCCGCGGGGGGCCGTGACGCCCTCGAACGCGAGCTCCTTGGTCAGCTTGACGACCGTTCCCGCCTCCGGCTCATGGTCGAGATCGAGCCGGTCGACCATCGCCTTCATGAGGAACAGGCCCCGGCCGCTCTCGGCGGTGACGGGGACGGGTGTGGGCTCCTCCGCCATGTGGAAGTGGTCTCCCGCGTCGATCACGCGGATCTGGCAGGTGCTGTCGTCGATCTCGACCTGGACCTCGTACTCGTGGGTTCGCGAGGCAGCGTGCCTGAGGACGTTGGTGCACGCCTCGGTGACCGCCAGCTCGACGTCGGCGACACAGTCGTCACTGACCCCGAGCGTTACGAGGGCATCGCGGCATATGTGCCGGGCGATGCCGACGCTCATTTCGTCGCGGGGGAGGCAGAGGGCGAGTGTGATGTTCACATGAAGAGGGTTCCCCTCGGGGTGGGGGGCAAACCAAGGCAGGCAAGAAACTCTGCCTGCTTGCCGGCCCTCCAGGGATCAGCCTCTAAGAGATTGCTAGCCGGACAGCACCTTCCTGAGGGCCACGAGCGCGGTGCCGACGTCGGCGCCGGAGACGTCCCTGTGGGTCACGAGCCGCATGGTTGCCCCAGGGAACCCGAGCGTGAGGACCCCCTCGGCCAGCAGTGCCTCGCTCACCTCGGGCGCCTGCTTCGAAAAGGGCCTCAAATCGAGCTGGAGCATGTTCGTCTCCACCGCCTGGTCGTCGACCGCGTCCTCGTGGAGCTCCCTCAGCCCTCGGGCCAGCTCGCGGGCGTGCGCGTGATCCTCGGCCAAGCGATCGACGCCGGTCTCCAGGGCGACCCTCGCGGCGGCCGCGATGACACCGACCTGCCGCATGCCTCCCCCCAGCCGCTTACGCAACCTGCGAGCCTCCTCGATCACGTCGGTGGTGGAGCACACCATCGAGCCGATCGGCGCACCAAGGCCCTTCGAAAAGCAGAAGCTAACCGTGTCGGCGCATGCCGCCCACTCGCGCGCCGGGATGCCCGTTGCGACCTGAGCGTTGAAGATGCGCGCGCCGTCGAGATGGACGCGCGCTCCGCCTTCTTTCGCGACCTTGCCGACCGCCCGGGCCTCGTCCAGCGGGAAGACGCGGCCCCCGGCCATGTTGTGCGTGTTCTCGATGGCGACGACGGCCGTGCGGGGGTTGTGCATGTTGCCGGGCCGGATCAGCCCGGCTACCTGCTCCGCATCGATGACGCCGTAGCGGCCGGACAGCGGTCGCATCATCAGGCCCAGATGGGCGGCAACCGAGCCGCCCTCGAAATGGAGGAAGTGGGCGTCGGCATGACAAACGACCTCGTCTCCCGGGCGTGCGAGGGCGCCCAGCGACACCTGGTTGCCCATCGACCCCGTCGGGACGAAGAGACCGGCCTCCTTCCCCAGCAGATCGGCGGCGTACTCCTGCAGCGCGTTGACGGTGGGATCGTCGCCGAAGACGTCGTCGCCGACCTCGGCTTCGCTCATGGCGCGACGCATCTCGGGCGTGGGTCGGGTGACCGTGTCGGAGCGCAGGTCCACGAGCTCGGCCATGGTCCCAGGATAAGGGGCGGTACGGGCGCTCAGCTCACGTCAGCCGAAGAAGACCTCTGCCGTCTCGTACAGCTCGGGGTCGACCGTCTTGAGCTCGGTCACCGCCTCTCCGATCGGAACGCGCACGATGTCCGTGCCTTGCAGCGCGACCATCTTGCCGTAGTCGCCGTCGTCCACGGTGTCGATCGCCTCGATGCCGAAACGCGTCGCGAGCACGCGGTCGAACGCCGTTGGTGTCCCCCCGCGCTGGATGTGACCAAGGATCGTCACCCGGGTCTCGAAGCCGGTCCGCTCCTCGATCTCCCTCTCGAGGATCATGCCGATACCGCCGAGACGGACGTGTCCGAACTGGTCCTTGTGCTCCTCCTGGATGATCTCGCTGCCCTCGGCCGGCTTGGCGCCTTCCGCAACCACCACGATCGAGAAGAAGCGTCCCTTGCGGTGCCGGTGCCGGATGTGCTCGCACACCACTTCGATGTCGAATGGCCGCTCCGGTACCAGGATCGCGTCCGCCCCGCCGGCGATGCCCGAGTAAGTCGCTATCCATCCCGCGTGGCGGCCCATCACCTCCAGGACGATGACGCGGTTGTGCGACT
Source organism: Actinomycetota bacterium (assembly GCA_050694215.1). GTDB lineage: Bacteria > Actinomycetota > CADDZG01 > CADDZG01 > WHSQ01 > JBOGXB01. The sequence goes on along the minus strand of JBOGXB010000001.1, from coordinate 3,940 downwards.
CGGCCGTCGTATGCAGGCGGTCGATCGCATCGGTGCATATCTGCACGGCGGTGTTGAAGCCGAAGGTGTAGTCGGTCGCGCTGAGATCGTTGTCGATCGTCTTCGGAACACCAACGACGTGGACCCCTTCGGTTGCGAGCTTGTCGGCAACCCCCAGCGTGTCCTCTCCCCCGACCGCGATCAGCGCCTCTATGCGCTCGGCCTCGAGATTCTCTCTTATGCGCTCGACGCCGCGCTCCTCCTTGAACGGGTTCGTTCGCGACGAACCGAGGATGGTCCCGCCCCGATGAAGGATGCCTGCGGTGTTGTCCGGGTTGAGATGTGTGACCGAGTTGTCGAGGACCCCCCGCCAGCCGTCACGGTAGCCCACGATCGCGTGCCCGTAGCGGTTGACGCCCTTGCGAACGACTGCCCGGATCACGGCGTTGAGGCCGGGGCAGTCCCCTCCCCCGGTCAGGATGCCGACGCGCGCCACTTCCTCACCCCCTGAGTCGAGTGGCTACAAATCTAAGGGTCGATCCCCGCTCAATCCACCCGGCCCGAGAGCCGACAAAAAGGACATGAGCCTGAGTCCCAGGAGGGCGGTTCGCGCCCTCGTCGCGAGCTTGCTCGTGGTGACCGCACTCGGCGCGAGCGGCCATCTCGCAAGCGCCGCGGACCTGGAGACGCTGCGCGAGCGCGCCCAGGCCATAGCCGACGGCGTCGGCGGCCTCGAGCAGGAGCTGGCCGTCCTCAACCAACGAAGAGGCCGACTCGAGGAGAGGATCGCAACTCGCAGTGCGGAGATCGGTGTGATCGAGAGCGAATTGCACGACGCGGAGCAGGCTTACGACGCAGCCCTCGACAGCTACACCAGCAGAGCGGTAGAGGCGTACAAGAGCGGATCGACCGGTCAGTTCGCGTTGCTGCTGTCGTCACGCAGCATGGACGAGCTGTTCGCGCGCGCGGAAGTCCAGTCCGAGGCTGCATCGCTGGACGCGGATGCCCTGCGCGACCTCGCGCAAGCCAGAGCCGAGGCCAAGCACGCACAGAGCCGGATCGACGTGCAGAAGCAAAAGCTCCTCGCCGCCAATGCCGAGGTGGTAGCCATAGCAGAGGAGGTCGAATCCACCGTCGCCCAACGGCGGTCGGTCCTGCGCGAGCTGACCAGAAGGGTGAATGAGCTCGAACGCAGGGCTCGAGCCGCGGCCGCTCTGGCCGCGGACCCGAACCAGGCCTTCCTCGATCTGCTCGGCGTGAGCGGCCCCGCACCGGGGATACCCAACGGATTCGTCGGAACCGGCATCAGCTTCGAGGGCATCGCATCGTGGTACGGGCCCGGGTTCGAAGGCAACTCAACCGCCAACGGCGACATCTTCGACCCCAGGCTCTTCACCGCGGCCAGCCGGGACCTTCCCTTCGGGACGTGGTTATACGTGACTCATGGCGGGAAGGGCGTCGTCGTCCTCGTGAACGACCGCGGCCCCTACATCGACGACCGAATCTTGGACCTCAGCGAGGCCGCGGCCCAGGCGATCGGCATCTCGGGGCTCGGCTGGATAGAGGCCGAGATAATCATCAAGTCCTAGCGCACGCGCATCCACGCGTAGGGAGCCCGCGGTGGATCGATGACCTCCACCGGATGAAGGACTCAGTGGAGACGTTTGACCAGCTTGATGGTCGTGCTGTTCGGACCCACGGCGACATTCACCTCGTCCATCAGGTTACGGATCAGCTCCGTACCGAGATCATCGAAATCTCCGTTGCTTCGAGACGGGTGGCGAATGATCGCCGACTCGCGTCCCGAGAAATCCTCGACGTAGAAGCGCGCCTCGTCGTGCGCGACCTCCCACCGCACGCATGCTTCGTTGTCGTCGGCCCCGTTGCGACCCAGCGCGTTCGCACAGACCTCGGTGACGGCGACGAGACAGTCGAAACAGTGAGAAGGGTCGATCCCGTGACGATTGAGGTCGGCGCGGATCAGCTTGCGGATGCCGGACAAGTTAGCTTTGGATGCCACGGGATGATCTCGCACGCCATCATTCTGCCCCTTCCCGCGACCGCTGGATGACGGAAGAGGTTTCGCGGCGGGTTCGAGATGTACAAGGAGGTCGGATGCCGGAGCTCGTTATGTCAATCGATGCAGGTACTACCGGTATAACCGTGCTGATCCTCGACGGTTCGACACGAGTAGTAGGACGCGCCTATTCAGAGTTCTCTCAGCACTACCCCAGGCCGGGATGGGTCGAGCACGACGCTGAGGAGATCTGGGAGGTCACGCAGCGCGTCGCCGCCGACGCGCTGCGTTCCTCGGGCGCGAGCGCGAGAGACATAGCCGGGATCGGGATAGCGAACCAGCGCGAGACAACCGTGCTGTGGGACCGTGCGACGGGCAAGGCGGTCGCGCCGGCGATCGTGTGGCAGTGTCGCAGGTCCGCCCCGATCTGTCGGAGATTGAGATCCGAGGGGCTCGAACCTGAGCTCCGGGAACGCACCGGGCTGGTGCTCGACCCCTACTTCTCGGCTACCAAAATCATCTGGTACCTCGAGAACGTCGACGGTCTGCGGGCGCGCGCCGAGGCGGGCGAGCTCGCATTCGGGACGATCGACGCGTGGCTCGTCCACAAGCTGACGGGGGGCGAGATCCATGCGACCGAGCCCTCTAATGCATCGCGCACGATGCTCTATTCGCTGCGCGACGCCGGTTGGGACGACTGGATCCTCGACCGGCTCTCCATCCCTCGTACCTTGCTTCCCGTCCTGAAGCCGTCGAGTGGACGATTTGGTGAGACTGTTCCCGACGTCCTGGGTGCGTCGGTTCCGATCTCGGGCGCGGCAGGTGACCAGCAGGCCGCACTCTTCGGCCAGGCATGCTTCGAGGAAGGTATGGCCAAGAACACCTACGGGACCGGCTCGTTCGTCGTGATGAACACGGGCGCAGACGTCCAGGCTTCGAACACGGGGCTGCTGTCGACCGCGGCGTGGGACCTCGGTGACGGCGTTCGTTACGCGCTCGAGGGCAGCATCTTCGTCACGGGAGCTGCGGTCCAATGGCTTCGCGACGGCCTCGAGATCATCTCCTCGGCCTCGGACACCGAACCACTGGCCGAGTCGGTACCCGATTCGGGGGGCACATTCCTCGTTCCCGCATTCGTCGGGCTTGGTGCGCCTCACTGGGATCCTTACGCCCGCGGCGCCTATCTCGGTATCACGCGCGGTACGACCAGAGCCCATCTCGCACGGGCCGCGGTGGAGGCGATGGCATTCCAGACGCGCGACGTCACCGAGGCGATGGCGTCCGACGCCGGGAGGTCCCTCGAGGAGCTGAGAGTTGATGGAGGCGCCAGCGTCATGGATCTTCTCTGTCAGTTCCAGGCCGACCAGATCGGCGTACCGGTCCGGCGGCCTGCGAACCTCGAGACGACTGCCCTGGGAGCGGCCTTCTTCACGGGCCTCGCGGAAGGGGTCTGGTCGTCCCCGGACGAGATCGGAGCCGGCTGGCAGGCCGACGCCACCTTCGAACCCAACGCGTCGCGAGACGAGATGGATTCCCTTTACGCGGGATGGCTAAAAGCGGTGGAGAGAGCCAAAGCGTGGGTGGAAGAGTGACCGGGCCGCGGAGTGCGTCAGCCGGCGAGCACTTCCTCCGAGAGGTCGATGTCGTCGACGGGCCGCGCGGCTTCAGGCAACGGCTCGATTGCCGACCTCGAGGCATATTCGTCGACGTATCTCTGGCCTGAGAGCTGCATGATCTCGTACATCAGCTCGTCGGTAAACGATCGCAGCGCAAACCGGTCACGCTGCTTGTTCGCGTAGCGGGACGTGTCGATCGGCTTTCCGAATCTCACCATGACCTTTGGACGGCCGAAGAACTTCGGCAGCTTCGCCTCCTTCGGCATGACGTCTTCGGTGCCGACGAGACTGCACGGGATAACCGGAACCTGTGCCGCGAGGGCGAGCC